>NZ_JBFAML010000002.1:0-450573 GCF_040660295.1 Micromonospora sp. NPDC049891 | reverse complement strand
AGCTCAGCCATCGCGGGCGCGGCCCGCCGTGGGCTGGCCGACAAGCAGGTCCGGTACGCCCGCCGCATCGGCTGGTACGCGATCGTCCGAGCCCGTGCGCGATGAGCTTCTGCGGGCGTACCGGAACCGGGTCGTCGAAGGCGACGTCCACCTGGACGGGCCACGCGACGTCGAGCGCTGCCGGCGGGGCCACCAGCCGCCAGGCTCCGGTCCAGTCGAGGGTGACCCGGTTACGCCGGGCGAACTGCGGATCGAGCAGCGTGGCCGCCACCAGTTCCGAGTCGTTGACCCGGTAGCCGGTCAGCTCGGCCGGATCGAAGGAGCTGACCGGCGTTCGCTCGTACACGGTCAGTTTGCTGGTCCGATCGCAGGACACGCAGCGGACCAGCAGCCACACGTCCAGCAACTTGTGGTTGGCGTTGACGCGGAACCTGCCGGGGCCGGTGGTGGCCGACTCCGACCGGCAGTCCACGCACCGCAGCGACAGCAGCGGCAGCCTGGTCCGACGGACGAACCAGGGCAGCACGATATGAGGTTGTGAAGACACGATTGCTCCGAAGACCTGACACGAGGCCGATTGCGCGCGGCCTCAAGCGCTGTACGACCGGGCGCGCGAGGGCGGCCCGGCGAGGCCGACGGGGACGTCGGCTACCAGAGCGGAAGAGGTGTCAGGTTCAGAGAGCAGGCGGGGTCACGCGGGTATGTGTCCTCTGTCTTCAGTGCGACGGGTCGTCGGCAACCTATGGCGACGCCCGGGCGAGGCTCAACCGGTTTTCCGTCCGGATCCGCTGTCCGCGAGCCTGCGGCGGCACGGCCGCTGGGTGGCCGGCGTCAGCCTGGGCTGAGGATGCAGAAATCGTTGCCCTCGGGGTCGGCCAGGCACCGCCACGACACGTCGCCCTGGCCGACATCGACGACTGTGGCGCCGAGCGCCTCCAGTCGCGCCACCTCCGCCGCCTGATCATCACCGGCGTACGGCTTCAGGTCGAGGTGGACCCGGCTCCACCAACTCCTCGGCCCCGGCTTGCGCAGGAACTCCAGGTACGGTCCGACGCCCTGGGCCGACCGCAACCGCGCATGGTCGTCGGTCACCTCGTGCAGGGTCCAGTCCGTCGCCTCGGCCCAGAACCGGGCCATGGCCCGCGGATCCGCGCAGTCGACCACCACGGCGGCGATCGGCCCGGTGTCCCGGTACATCTCCCGAGGCTCCAGCACGCAGAACACGTTGCCCTCCGGGTCGGCCAGCACCGTCCACGGGACGTCGCCCTGACCGATGTCCGCAGGCGTCGCGCCGAGGTCCACCAGGCGGCTCACCAGCTCCGCCCGATGTGCCTCAGAGGTGGTGGCGAGGTCGAGGTGCGCGCGGTACCGCACCGTTTCCGGATCCGGGACGATGACGACGTCGATGCAGACGGCTGTCGGGTCCGGCCAGGCGAAGCCCACGGGTTCGACGTTGACCACGCCGGGCTCCTCGATGGAGACGCCCCAGCCGAGCGCGTCCGCCCAGAACCGGCCGAGGGCTGATTCGTCCCGCGCCTTGAAGTTCACCTGCACAAGTCGCAGCGCCATGCCGCCCACCCTATGCCCGAGCGAGGTCGGCGATCGCCACTGCCCCGGTCAGTACGCCACTTACACCAGCGTAAGTGATTACGCACATTAACCGTCATTATGATGTGCATGCGTTATGTCCGATCCCGCCCGGATAATTAATGGATTTTTGTAAACGGAAACTCAATAAATCAGTTCGAGCGGTCGGCGGACGCGGGGCCTGTGTGGTTGGCGTGCGTGTTCGGAGAACGTGGGCGGGCATTACGGGACGATGAGAGACGGCTCGCCGGGTCCGCCCCCTTACCGGGCGGACGAGGTTTCCGACCAAGACCAGCTCGGCGGCCGGACCGGGCTCAACGCTGAGTACGAGGAACAGACCGACACTGCGGCCCGGGCGACCTACCGGGCGAAGATCGAGCAAGCTGCCCGGGCAGCGGCTGGCGGCTCGTCCTAGTGGGGCTGAAGTCGGTTCAGCGAGTTCGCCGTCGATGTCGCCGGTCCGACTGGTGCCCGGTGTCAGGGTCGGGCGAGGGTGGCGACGAGCGCCGCCCGCGGGTTGACCAACCACTGCCCGGCGACGTGCACGGTGGGGACTGTTTCGTTGCCGTCAGCGACCGCGCGTACGGCTGCTGCTGCGGCCGGGTCGGTCCAGATGTCGACCTCCGTGAAGGCGAGCTTGCGACGCTTGAGGCTGCGGCGCAGCAGGTAGCAGTAGGGGCAGCCGGGCCGGCTGTAGACAGTGATCGGCAACTGCTTTCCGGCGGCAGTGTTCATGGGTGGGCCTGGCTGGTGTCGGGTCGACCGGACCGGTGGCGGACAAACCGCTCAGCGGACCTGCCGAGCAGGGTGCGCAGCGTTGCCATCACGCGGCTCGGCGGCGGCGGAACCAGGAACGCCGTCGCCGCACCGTCGGTGCGGCGACGGGTGTGGGCGGGACCGCTTTCCGCCGCTCGTCCTGCCACCGCTGCACCACCGCGTCGGCGTCGGCCGGACGTACCGCGATCCGGGGACCGGACGGGTTACGCAGCCAGGCCAGCACCTCCGCGTTCAGCTCGGCCACGACCGCCCGCACGGCCTCCTCGGTGGGCAGGTCACGGACCTCGTCCGGTAGCTGCTCGATGCGGCGACGCAGCAGCAGCGGAGTGGGCAGCAGCAGGTCGGTCGGTACCTGTTCGCGTTCCAGGAAACTCCTGATCCACCAGGACTCGTCGTAGGGCAGGCCCCGGCCGGCGATCGGCCTGCCCGCACCGGGCAGGTTGTCGAACTCGCCGCGCTCCTGGGCCGACCTGATCTGCGCCTCGACCGACGCTTCCCACCGCAGGTCCAACCTCGCCACCTCCCAGGACAACCGTAACGTGAACGCCGTCTCCCGATGGCGCAGCGTCACGGGCCCGGTCGGAATTCCCCGTCAGCCTGGTAGTGCTTTGTCAGCTCGGTCTGCGCTGGTAGCGGCCAGCAGTTGATCGTGTACCGGGCGGAGCCGCACAGCCAGAGCGCAGAGGCACTGCGGCTGCTGGGCACCCTGGCCGTCAGTCGCTGGCTCCGCTGACCTGGACTCGTACGTCGGTTCAGGGCAATTCGACGCGCTCGATGAGTTCTCGCACCGCGATCATGTCCAGGAAGGCGTGGCAACGCACCACCTTGCCGCCGCGCATCTGCCAGATCCAGCAGTACTCATTGTGGTAGTCGACGCCGTCGGTGGCCGTCGCGTCACCCTCGAACCGGATGATCACGGTGTCACCCTCGGTCCACATGCCCCTGATCGTCATCCTGAGGATCGACGCCAGCCGGTCCAGGATCGGTGCCGAACCCTCCACCAGGAACTCGGCCTTGGAGGTGTAGGTGCGACCATTGACGATCGCCCACCGGACGTCGTCGTGGAGAATCTCGTAGATGTCGCCGCCCGCGTTCTGCCGCGCGAAGGCACGCAACACCGCCGCCCGGTTGCGGCCCTCCTCGCCCGGTTTCCCGGGGCCGCGCCCGCCGGCCCGCTCAGCCGGGGCCGCCGAGGCCGCGCCGGCCCCGGCCAGGGCCGTCACTCCACCGACGATCCCTGCGGTCAGGAGCAGCCGCCGGCTGTGCTGCGTGGCACTGTCCTTCATCATCGTCCCTCCCTCGCCTGCCGATGCGCGTCGCTACCCGCGCGGTAGAAGACGTATCCCGCGTGGTGCAGCACGTCCCCGCCGAAGGTGCCGTCCGCGCTGAATCCGGTGTCGTCGACGTACTCGATCCGGGTCCCGACGACCTGGTAGGAACCCGTGTAGGCGCTCTCCCGCTCACCTCGGGCCTCGTCGTAGCGGCCGTTCGGCAGCAGCATCTGCCGGATGTGCCCGTCGGCCGTCACCCACATCCCGACGTACGGGTGCGGCGACACGTCGCCGGCCCCCACCGGTGGCGTCGCAGTCGGTGCGGCTGTGGCCAAAGGCGCGGACGCCGGACCGCGGTGCGGCGCCGCGTCGTCGGCAGCGGCACCACCGCTGCCCGCCTCGGCGGAGCAACCCACGAGCAACAGGACGCCGCAGGTCACGCTGAACAGAGCCCCCAGTCTCGAATTCGCCATGTCGACCACGGTAGGCATCCCATCCGTCGACAGCCTGGTCCCAGTACTCCCAGGAAGAGGCCACCCGGCATGCCGCACATCCAGGCTCAGCCGGGCCGACGACGGCCAGCTAATACTCCGAGCGAAGTGACGTTGGAGTACTAGGCTCAGGCAACACGGGGGAACGGGGGTCACGGGCATGGTGAGTACTGCGGGAATCATCGGGATCGGGCTTGTCGCCCTGGGGATGGTGCTGACGCCGGGGCCGAACATGGTCTACCTGGTGTCGCGCTCGGTGACCCAGGGTCGGCGGGCCGGGCTGATCTCGCTGCTCGGCGTCGCCGCCGGGTTCGGGGTCTACCTGGGTGCGGCGGTGGCCGGCATCGCCACCGTGTTCGTACTGGTGCCGGCGCTGTACACGGCGGTCAAGCTGGCCGGCGCGGCGTATCTGCTGTGGCTGGCGTGGCAGGCGTTGCGTCCGGGTGGGCAGTCGCCGTTCAACCCGGCGCCGCTGCCGCCGGATCCGGCCCGGCGGCTGTTCACCATGGGACTGGTCACCAACCTGCTCAACCCGAAGATCGCCATCCTGTACGTGTCGTTGCTGCCGCAGTTCATCGACCCGGCGCGCGGCAACGTCGCCGGCCAGAGCCTGCTGCTGGGGCTGACCCAGATAGCCGTGGCGTTGACGGTGAACACGCTCATCGTGCTCACCGCCGGTGGCATCGCTGGTTTCCTCGGCCGGCGACCGCTGTGGCTGCGCGTCCAGCGGATGGTGATGGGCACGGTGCTGGCGGCGATGGCGGTGCGGATCGCCGCCGACCGTTCCCGCGCCGCCGTCGCCACCGGCTGAGCCCGACGCGTTCGCACCGCCCCGGGCCGAGCCGATCGTCCGCACCGCCACCGGTCGGACAGTGCGGTCACGCTCAGCGGCGCACCGCCCCGGTGGCCGCCTCCAGCAGCTGCTCCAGGACCGCGCGGGTGGGTAGCTGCGACAGCAGGTGGGCGACGCTGCGGTCGGCGTACCGCCGCTCCTCGTCGTCGGGGGCGTTGAGGGCGCCGCTCACCTGACCGAAGACGTAGTTGGCGAGGCTGGTGACCGCGCCGCGGAACGCGGCCAGGTCCAGCGGCGGCAGGGTTCCGGCTGTCGCGCGGTACCCGTCGAGCAGCGCGCGTGCACCTGCCACGTGCACCGTCCCACCGGGGACCACGGCCCAGTTCAGCAGTGCGTTGGCCAGCTCCCAGCCCGGCGGTTGACCGCCGGCGTGCTCCCAGCCGACGACGACGAGCCGGCCGTTGGTGGCCAGCCGGGTGCTCGCCGGACCCAGGGTGTTGTGGCAGAGCACAGGTTCCGGCGTCTCGGTGTCGCTGCCGATCCCGTCGAGCTCCGTCAGGGTGGCCACCGCGGCGCTGAGCGCGGCAGCCCAGCCGGCGTGTCGGGCTGCGGCGTTGGCGGCGAGTTCAGGCCAACTCTCGGTGGCCAGCCGGGTGCCGTGCCACGGGCTGACCCGATCCACCGGCAGGCGGAGCCCGTGGATCGTGGCGAGCACACCGCCGACCGCACGGGTGACCGACGAACGGGCCGGGGCGAGCAGTGGTGGCCCGGAATGCAGCCCTTCGTAGACCCGCCAGTGGTGCCCGCCGATCGTCTCGACGATCCGGCCCGCGCGGCTGCGTACCGGTGCGGGCAGCAGCACACCGGCGGCCGCGGCGGCCTGCTGCAACGCCACGTCGGTCTCGGCGTCGACGATGGGCCACCAGGTGTCCATCGTCCGCACCGCCCAGCGGCCCCGGTTCGTCACCAGCGACCACCGGCGTCCCATGTCGTCGGCGCGGGCGACGGTGCGCATCTCGGCGACCACGTCGCCGAGGCCGTAGCGGTCGGCGATCGCGCGGGCCAGCGACACCTCGGCGGTCTCGGCCCGGCCGCGCATCCGGTCGACCTCGGTCTTCAGCGCTGTCCAGCTGGGGAAGCCGTACTGCTCGGCCAGCCGGGTCTGTGCGGTGGTCAGCGTCGCGGCCGGGTCGATGTCGCGCAGGCCGGCCAGCAGATTCTTGGCCTGCTGACGCAGGTGGTCCAGGCTGGGGTTGTCGGGCAGATCCTTCACACGGCACCTCGCTTCTCGCCCGGACCCGCACGGGCGGAAATGAGCTTCGGTGTCCGTCGCTCGAAGGAGGTGGTGGGGGTGGCTTCAAGCCTACCGGCGAGTCTCGACGCGTTCCCGACGCGCTGCTTTCGACACTAGCCAGCCGGGGCCGACGGATCAACCCTTGTGCTCCCGGAGCACCGCGACGCCGCCGGGTGGCAGGGTCACCGCCCGCTCGACATGTGTCGCGGTGAGCAGTTCCACTCCCCGCACTGGTACGCGCTGCTCGTGGTCGGTGTGGTTGAGCAGGAACAGCCAGCTCACGTCGCCGTCGCGGCGCCGTACCGCCTCGACTCCCTCGGGTGCGCCGGGGCAGACGCGGGTGACGCCGGCCGCCCGGGCGGCGCTGTCGAGCAGCCGCCGGTAGGTGGCGTCGTCGGGTCGGGTGGACAGGTACCAGGCGGTGCCGGCGCCGGCCCGGTGCCGGGTGACCGCAGGCATCGCGTCGAGTACGCCTCCGGCGTAGCAGACCACGGTGTCGGCACCGGCCAGGCGCAGCGTCTCGGCCCAGATCCGCCCCGTACCGCCGTCGTCGAGTCGGACGTGGTCGTCCGCGTCCAGCGGGTGGAACTCCTCGGCGCGCACCCCGAGCAGGTCCCGCAGCGCGCCGGGGTAGCCGCCGAGACGCACCCGGGCGTGTTCGTCGGCGACGCCGCTGAGGTAGGTGGCCAGCAGGTGGCCGCCGGTGTGGACGTAGTCGCGCAGCCAGTCGGCGGTGGCGTCGTCGATCAGGTAGAGGGCGGGCAGGACGAGCATCCGGTAGCCGTCGACAGCGTCGCCGGGGGTGACGGTGTCGCAGCCGTAACCGGCGCGCCAGAGGAGACGATGCGCGGCGGCGAGTTCGTCGTGGTGGTCCGGCAGGGTCGACGGCATGCCCGGATGGCGCAGCGCCCAGCCGCTGGCCGCGTCGACAACGAGCGCCACCGACGCCTCGACGTCGCCACGGACCTCGGTGAGCTGCCGTAGCGCGGCACCGAGTGCGACGGTCTCCCGGAACACCCGGCTGTCCGGGCCGGCGTGCGGCACCAGGGCGGAGTGGAAGCGCTCGGCACCGCCGACCGGTGCCCGCCACTGGAAGAACAGCGCACCGTGTGAGCCGCGGGCGACGTGGGCGAGGCTGTGTCGCATCATCCGCCCTGGTTCCTTGGTGTGCATCCGTCCGGCGGTGTGGATCTGGTTGGGCGCGCTCTCCATCAGCAACCACGTCGACGCGGCAGCGGCCGACGGGGGCGGCGTACCACCGGCCGGCGGCGAAGCGGCAGGGCGGCGGGAGGCGTGTCGGGCCCAGCCACGGGCAAGGTCGGCGGCGAGCGCGGTCTGTTCCTCGGCGCCCTGGTCGACGGCGGACGGGTAGTGGTCGACGGCGACCAGGTCGACCTCGGTGGCCCAGCGGGCGTGGTCGACCGGCACCCAGTCGCCGAGTACGTAGTTGGTGGTGACCGGAAGTGCCGGGTTCGCCGCCCGCAGCCTGTCGCGTTGCTCGATGTACGCGGTCAGCAGGGTGTCCGACCAGAAGCGACGGAAGTCGAGCAGCTGGCCGGGGTTGGGCAGGTACTGGGTGGCCCGGGGGGTGCTGATCTGCGCCCAGTCGGAGTAGTGCTGGCTCCAGAAGCTGGTGACCCAGGCGTCGTTGAGGGCGGTCAGGTCACCGTGGCGGACGGCCAGCCAGCGCCGGAACGCCCGGGCGGTGTGCTCGCAGTGGCAGGTGGTGCCGTACTCGTTGTGCACGCGCCAGCCGGCCAGCGCCGGATGGTGGGCGTAGCGGTCGGCCAGGGCGGTGGTGACGCGCAGCGCGGCCTCGCGGTAGGCGGGGGTGGCGGCGCAGTAGGTGTCCCGGCTGCCGTGGTGCAGCCGGATCCCGTCGGCGGTGACCGGCAGCGCACCCGGGTGGGCCAGAGAGAACCAGGGTGGTGGCGAGGCGGTGGGGGTGGCCAGGGCGACCCGCACGCCACCGGCGTGCAGCAGGTCGAGCACCTGATCGAGCCAGTCGAAGGTGTACCGGCCGGGTGCCGGTTCGAGCCGGGACCAGGCGAACACCCCTACGGTGACGAGGTTGACCCCGGCCCGGCGCATCAACGCGACGTCCTCGGTCCAGACCTGCGCCGGCCACTGCTCGGGGTTGTAGTCACCGCCGTGGCAGAGCGGGCCGTCGGTCCACATCAGCATCACCAGCCCGCCGCTTTAGTTGAGGATCCGTCCAAACTATGGATCATCTCTGCGCATGTCAACCGCCCGACATCTGGCCACATTCACGACTGTCGTTGACAGTTCGTTGGGTAGTTAAAGAAACTGACGGCACCGCTGCGAACCCCCGTCGAGGAGAGCTGATGCCGTACCGCCCGCCGCTGGTGCCCTACGAGACCTTCGTCGCCGACCCGCCCGACCTGCCGGTGCGCGCCCCCGGCGAGGGCGGCCCCGCCGTGGTGAGCCGCGCCGAGGTCGCCGGCACCGACGCGCACGGTGCGACAGTCAAGGCGGTGCTGGCCGACGGGGTGACGGCGGTGGTGCGCGTCGACGCGGCGGGCGACGGGATGATCCGGGTACGCCTGGCCGAGGATCCCCAGGCCCGCAGCCGATCGGCCCGGCTGATGCCGCTGGTGCACCCCCGCGCGCACCCGGCCACCGTCACCGTCGACGACCGGCAGGTACGGGTCGACGCGGGCGCGCTGATCGCCGAGATCCGGCTCGACCCGTGGCACATCCGGTTCCTGCGCCCCGATGGTTCGCTGCTGCTGGAGCAGGACCCGGGCACCGTCGACATCAGCGGCCGGCAACGCACCCTGCCGTTCGGACACTCCACCACCGACGGGGTCCGCGTCGCCTGGCACGAAAGCTTCGTCGCCCCCGGCGACGAGCGGTTCGTCGGCTTCGGCGAGAAGTTCACCCCGCTGGACAAACGCGGCCAGCGGGCCCTGATGTGGAACTTCGACGCCTTCGGCAGCGAGTCCGACCGGGCGCACAAGAACGTGCCGTTCTACCTGTCCAGCCGCGGCTACGGGGTGCTTGTCGACAGCGGGCTGCCGGTGCAGTTCGACGTCTGCCAGTCCACCCACAGCGCGGTGCAGATCCTGGTCCCCGACGACCTGCTCGACTACTACGTGCTGGCCGGGCCGACCCCCGCCGAGGTGCTGGATCGCCTGCGGCAGCTGACCGGGTGGCCGTACCTTCCGCCGCGCTGGACCTTCGGCACCTGGGTCTCCTCGGGCTTCTACCCGGACAGCCAGGAACGGGTACTGGAGCGGGCCCGACGCATCCGGGAGCGCGACATCCCCTGCGACGTGCTGCACCTCGACTGCTACTGGCAGGTCGCCGGCAACTGGTCGGACCTGCGCTGGGACACCGAGGCCTTCCCCGACCCGGCCGGAATGCTGCGCACCCTGGCCGAGCAGGGCTTCAAGGTCTGCCTCTGGATGAACCCCTACCTGATGACGGCCAGCCCGCTCTACGCCGAGGCCGAGGCGGCCGGGTACTTCCTGCGTCGCCCCGACGGCAGCACGTACGTCGCCGACGTGTGGCACGGCAGCTACCCGGCCTCGGCCATCGTCGACCTGACCAACCCGGCCGCTGTCGACTGGTTCACCGGGCTGCTGCGACCCCTGCTGCGCCAGGGCGTGGCGGTGTTCAAGACCGACTTCGCCGAGGGGGTGCCCGCCGACGCGGTGGCCCACAACGGGATGAGCGGCGTCGACCTGCACAACGTGTACGCGCTGCTCTTCAACGACGTGGTCGCCGGCGTCACCGAGGAGGTGGCCGGCCACCGGGCGGTGTGGGCACGCTCGTCGTACCTGGGTGGGCAGCGGCACAGCGCCCAGTGGAGCGGCGACGTCAACGCCACCTGGCCGGCGTTGGCCAGCACGCTGCGTGGCGGGCTGTCGCACGGCCTGTCGGGGGTGCCGTTCTGGAGCCACGACACCGGTGGCTTCCACGGCACCCCCGACCCCGACCTCTACGTACGCTGGTCGCAGTTCGGTGCCCTGTCACCCCTGGTCCGGCTGCACGGCACCACCAGCCGGCTGCCCTGGGAGTTCCCGGCCGAGGCGGAACGACTCGCGGTGGCCGCGTTGCGGCTGCGCTACCGGTTGATGCCGTACCTCTGGTCCGCTGCGGTACGGGCGGCCCGCACCGGCGTACCGATGATGCGGGCCCTGCTCGTCGACACCCCGCAGGATCCGACGGCCTGGACGACCGACCTGCAGTACCGCCTCGGGACGGACCTGCTGGTCGCGCCGGTCACCGACGCCTCCGGGGTGCGGGACGTGTACCTGCCCGTCGGTGACGACTGGTTCGACGCCACCACCGGCGAGCTGAATGCGGGCGGCCGGCATCTGCGGGTGCGGGTGCCGCTGTCCCGGCTGCCGTTGTACGTGCGCCGGGGCGCGCTGCTGCCGCTCGTCGCACCCGGTGTCACAGTCGACGACGGGCCGTTCCGGGAAGTCACCCTGGTCTGCTGGGGTGCCGTGGACGGCCGCACGGTCGTGCACGACGTGGACGGTGACACGATCATCGAGGCGGTCCGCGACGGCGACGAGTTGCGGATCCGGACCCGGGGGCCGCTGCTGGTGGGGCAGCTGGCACTCGCGGGGGTCGGCGACGCCGACCGACCGGCCCGGTCACTGCTCAACGGTGCGGCGGTGACCGTCGTGCCCTTCGCGGGGCTCTTTCCCGAGGAGGGCTGACCGCTCCGCGCGGCGCCCGACTGGACGGAGTCGGGCGCCGCGCGGACGGGGCCGTGGTGCGGCGGTCAGCCCTTGACCGCGCCGGTGATCACGCCCTTGGTGAAGTGACGCTGCACGAACGGGTAGATGATCACCGCCGGGATGACCGTCACGATCACCACGGCCATCTTCACCGCGAGCGTCGGCGGGTACGCCGTCACCCCGGGCAGGCTCACCGACGCGCCGGAGACGTTCGGCGACTGCCCGGCCAGGATGTAGCTCTGCAGCACCCGTTGGATCGGGAACTTGTCGTTGGAGTCGATGTAGAGCACCGCGTTGAAGTACACGTTCCAGTAACCGACCGCGTAGAAGAGCCCGACCACGGCGATCACCGCCTTGGACAGCGGCAGCACGATCCGGGTGAGGATGCGTAACTCCCCCGCACCGTCGATGCGGGCGCTGTCGAGCAGCTCGGCCGGCACGTTCATGAAGAACGCACGGATCACCACCAGGTTGAACACGCTTATCGCGCTGGGCAGGATCAGCGACCAGAGGCTGTCCTTGAGTCCCAGCCCGGTCACCACCAGGTAGCTCGGCACCAGCCCCGGGAAGATCAGGAACGTCAGCAGGAAGTAGAACAGCAGCCCACGGTGGGCCACCGAGCCCGGCCGGGACAGCCCGTACGCGGCCAGCACGGTCAGCACCAGGCTGACCGTGGTGCCGAGCACGGTGACCAGGGTGCTGATCCACACCGCCCGGGTGACGTCGCCGCCGCTGAAGATGGTGATGTACGCGGACGGGTCGATCTCCCGGGGGATCATCACCATGCCGCCCGCGTCGTCGATGGTGCCCCGTGAGGCGAGGCTGGTGACCAACACCGCCCAGAGCGGCACCAGCACCGCCGCGACCAGCAGGGTGAGCACGACCCCCTTGCCGATGGTCAGGGACGTCGAGGGGCGACCTGCCCACACCGGACGACCGGGGTGGCGTCGCCGCGGCGGTGGCGCGGGTGGCCCCGCCGTGGTCGGTGCCGCGGGCACCGGCCCGGCACCACTGAGCTGTGCGGTCATGATTTCGCGTACACCCCCTGCTCGCCGAGCCGATGCGCGATCTTGTTCGCGGTGAGGATCAGCACCAGTCCGACCACCGCCTTGAACAGGCCCGCCGCGGCACCGAGCCCCCACTGCTGGGTACTGATCGCCTGGTAGTAGACGAACGTGTCGAGCACCTCGGCGGCCTCCCGACCGACCGCCTCCCGTTGCAGGATGAACTGCTCGAACCCGACCGAGAGCGCGTCGCCGAGCCGCATGATGAGCAGCAGCACGATCACCGGACGCAGACCGGGCAGGGTGATGTGCCACAACCGCCGCCACCGGCCGGCCCCGTCGGCCGCCGCCGCCTCGTACAGGTTCTGGTCGATCGCGGACAGCGCGGCCAGGAAGACGATCGCGCCCCACCCCAGGTCCTTCCAGACCGCCTCGGCGGTGACCAGCACGATGAACGTGTCCGGGTTGGTCATGATCCCCCAGGGCTCCAGGCCGGCCTGGCGCATCTCCTGAGCCAGCAGTCCGGCCCCGCCGAACATCTGCACGAAGAACGTCACCACCAGCACCCAGCTGAAGAAGTGCGGCAGGTAGACGACACTCTGCACGAAGCCGCGCAGCCGCCCGGAGACGACGCTGTTGAGGATGAGCGCCAGCAGGATCGGCAGCGGGAAGAAGAACACCAGCTGGAAGGCGGTGATGCTCAGCGTGTTGCGGACCGCGTCCCAGAACAGCGGGTCGCGGAAGAGGGCCTCGAAGTTGCCGAAGCCGATCCACTCGCTGTTGAGGAACGCGTCGAGCGGGTCGTCGCCGACGAACGGGTTGTAGTCCTGGAAGGCGATGATGTTGCCCAGCGTGGGCAGGTAGTGGAAGACCAGCAGTAGCACCGCCGCCGGTGCGGCCATCGCCAGCAGCGGCCAGTCGCGGCGCAACCGGACCCGCAGGCTGCGCCGCCCACCCCGCCGGGGACGCCGCGGTGACGGCGTACGCCCGGCGGATGGTCGCGTGCCGACGGTGCCGGGGGCGCTCACGGCCGCACCCCGGCACCGGTCGGCGGCATGCTCAGCTGCCCGCTCATCGGCCGTTGTCGGCGAGCGCCTTCTCGTGGAACGCGCGGCCCTCCTCGCCGCCGGTGTCGAGGAACTCCTTGCGTACCTGGGCCAGGTCGCTGACCGGGCGACGGCCGCGCAGGATGTCGCGGAGCTTGTCGTCGGTCGGCTGGATGATTTTCGACCAGTTCGCCGGCAGTTCCAGCTTGATCCCGGCGAACAGGTCCTGCTCCATCTGGCCGATGTGGTTGCGGTAGTACCCGATGTAGTCCTGCACGTAGTTCGGGGTGTCGCCGCTGCGCACCTTGACCGGCACCCGACCGCCGATGTGGGTGTACTGCGCGCCGAGTTCCTTACGGCCCAGCTCGGTGAGCGTCGGCGTGCCGTCGGCGCCCCGGGTGAAGTGCTGTCCCTCGACACCGTACTCACGCAGCTCGAACTCCCGGCTGCCGAACGGGGCGGCACACCAGTTGAGCACCCGCAGCATCTCGTCGACCCGCTCGGCGGGCAGGTCCTTCTTGAGGAAGGTGTAGAAGATCGGCTTCTCACTGCCCCAGATGACCGGCTGGGCGCCCTGCGCGCCGAAGACCGGCAGCGGCTGCATGTCGAAGGTGGGCAGCTCCTTGGCCCGTTCGCTCTGCATGCCCTGCCAGGCACCGAGGCCGTCGCGGTACATCAGGATCTTGCCGGAGTTGAACAGCTGCTTCTCGTCGGCGCCCTTGCTGGACACCGTGTCCGGGTGCACCAGGCCCTCGGCGAACAGCCGGGCGGTGAACGCCAGCGCCGCCTCGAACGCCGGGTCCTCGAACTTGTGCTGCAGACCGCCGTCGGGCTTCTTGCGCCAGGTCTGGTGGCAGCCGAAGTACTGCTGGATCATCTCGAAGACGCTGCCGAAGGCCCACACGCCCTTGGCCGGGTCGGTGGCCTTCTTACCGAACTCGTACAGCTCGTCGGGGCTGGTGGGGGCGGCCAGCCCGGCGGCACCGAGCAGATCCTTGCGGTAGAACATGGCCCACGCGAACGGACCGTCGGTGGGGAACGGCACGGCGTAGAGCCGCCCGCCCCAGACCGAGTACTCCCAGGCGCCGCTGGGCAGCGCCGCCAGGTACGGGTACTTCGCCGCGTTGTCGCCCTGGAGGTGGTCGGTCAGGTCGGTGAACAACGCCTTGACCGCGTCGGAGAACCGGGCGACCTTGTCCACCTCCCAGTTCGGCGCGGACAGCAGCTCCGGCACGTCGCGGGCGCCGAGCATGGCGTTGAGTTTGTCGGCGTAGGTCAGGCCGTCCTGCAGGCTCGGGTTGACCTCCACGCCGAGCTTGCCGTTCACCGCGCCCAGGTAGGCGTTGCGGCCCAGCGGCGGCGGGGTCGGGCCCCACCACGGGCTCATCGTCTGGATCGGTGGGCCACCCCGGCCGGGCGGCTCGGTGACCGCGTCGACGAGTTCGCGCGGGTAGCTGAGGTAACCGTCCGGGATCGGGCCCTCGCCGGGGATGTCCGGCTTGAGCAGCTCGGCCCGCTGGTAGGTGGGCAGCACCGCCTTGATGGCGTCGGCGTTGGTGGCGCTGCCCTGGCTCCCGGCTTCCTTGCTGCAACCGGCCAGGGCGCCGCCGCCCACGGTCGCGGCGGCGCCGAGGCCGAGCAGCCGCAGCATGGTCCGTCGGTCGGTGGATGCGCTCGGCAGGGAAGGCTTCACGGCGCACTCCCTTCGTCGTCGATAACGGTTTGCGGAGCGGGGGTCTCCGGCTAGGATTAGTTGGGGTTCTAGCCGAACAAACTAATCGACGGTAATCCGTCCCACAAGACAGCGCGGGCGGCCTGGTCGGTCCCGCCAGCGCGGTACGCGATGATGGACGCGCGCCGCGACACACGGCGCAGGGAGCGGGCAGATCGTGATCAGCATCCACAACGAACCGCAGCCGACCGACCTCGGTGACGTACGCGTCGCCAACCGGGCGGTGGTGCTGCGGCACGTACGTCTGCACGCCCCCTGCTCCCGTGCCGACATCGCCGCCCGCACCGGCCTGAACAAGGCCACCGTCTCCAGCCTGGTGACCGAGCTGATCGATCAGCGGCTGGTCCGGGAGACCGGGCTCACCGAGAACCGGGTCGGCCGGCCCGCCACGATGCTGGTGCTCGACGGTGAGCCGTACGCCGCCCTGGGCCTGCAGATCGGCGCCGACGAGCTGGTGGCCGTCGCCATCGACCTCGGCGGCAACCGGCTGCTGACCTGGCGGCGGGCCTTCGCCGCCAGCACCGTCTCCCCCACCGAGACGCTGCGCGCCCTGACCGCGCTCGCCCGGCGGGCGGTCGGGCGGGTCACCGCGCAGGGCCGCACCGTGCTGGGCCTCACCGTCGGCGTGCCCGGACTTGTCGACCCGTCCGGCGCGGTACCGCTGGCCAGCGCCCTGGGCTGGCGTGACGTGCCGGTCGCCGCGGAGCTGCGCGCCACCCTGCGGGACCCGGAGTTCGGCATCGGGGTCGACAGCGTCGCCAACCTCGCCGCCCTCGCCGAGCAGCGGCACGGCGGGTATGCGGGCACCACCGACCTGGTGCACCTGACCGGCGGGCTGACCGTCGGTGCCGGCATCATCGCCGCCGGACGGCTGCTGCGCGGCGGGCGCGGCTTCGCCGGCGACATCGGGCACCTCTCGCTGGACCCGGCCGGGCCGTCCTGCGCCTGCGGCAACCGCGGTTGCCTGACCGCCCTGGTCGGCCTACCCGCCGTGGTACGCCGGCTGCTGCCCGACACCGAGGCCGACGGTCCGGTCGTCGACTTCCTGCCGGAACTGACCCGGATCGTGGCGCTGGCCCGGCAGGACGACCCCGGCGTGCGCACCGGTCTGGCCGAGACCGGCCGGCACCTCGGTCGCGGCGTCGCCGTCCTGGCCGACCTGCTCAACCCGGAAACGGTCGTGCTCGGCGACCATTTCGCCACCCTGGCGCCGTGGCTGCTGCCGGCGGCCCGGTCGGAGCTGGCCGCCCGGGCCCACGCCCCGGGTGCCGGCGGGTGTCGGTTGGAGGCCTCCATCCTGGACACCGCTGCCGCGCTCGGCGGCGCCACCGCCGCCCTGGCCACCGTCGAAGCCGGGCGGCTACCCGTCCGCTGACCGGTGGGCAACGTGAGCGGTCGATGCCCGCTCGACCGGTCGGAGTCTTGACCCGACCCGCCGAGGGTGCCAACCTCGAAGCGAGCCGCTCCGCACGGGCACCCGGGGCGGCTTGCTTTCCACGGTTTGTCGAAGCGCTTCGCCAGCGTCCGGGCCGACGACCGTCACCCCACCATGACCTGCGAGGCCGCTCGGCCATCCGCCGTCGAAGCGCTTCGACCTCCGGCGCCGGGCACTGGAAGGCGATCCACCATGACCGACCGCACCACGCCCCCAGCCCGGGACCGGGTCGACGACCTGCTGGCCCGGCTCACCCTGCCGGAGAAGATCGGGCTGCTGCACCAGTGGCAGGCCCCCGTTCCCCGGCTCGGCCTGCCCGGCTTCCGCACCGGCACCGAGGCGCTGCACGGCGTCGCCTGGCTCGGCCCGGCGACCGTCTTCCCCCAGGCCATCGGACTGGCCAGCAGTTGGAATCCCGACCTGGTACGCGCCGTCGGCGACGCCGTCGGCGACGAGGTGCGCGCCAAGCACCACGCCGACCCGCAGCGGGTCGGCCTCAACGTGTGGGCCCCGGTGGTCAACCCGCTGCGCGACCCGCGCTGGGGACGCAACGAGGAAGGCTGGTCGGAGGACCCGTGGCTGACCGGCCGACTCGCCACCGCCTACGCCCAGGGTCTGCGCGGCGGGCATCCCGAGCGGCTGCGTACCGCCCCCACGGTCAAGCACTTCCTCGGCTACAACAACGAGACCGACCGGGCCACCACCTCCAGCGACCTGCCGCCCCGGGTGCTGCACGAGTACGAACTGCCGGCGTTCCGTGCCCCCCTCGCCGCCGACGCGGCGGTCGCCGCGATGGCCGCCTACAACCTGGTCGACGGGGTACCGGCCCACCTGAGCCCGCTCATCGACAGTGAACTGCGCCGGTGGGCACCCGGCGAGGTGCTTGTCGTCGGCGACGCGGGTGCGGTGAGCAACATCGCCGGGGTGCAGGGCCACCTGCCCGACCACGTCAGCGGATTCGCCGCGGCGCTGCGCGCCGGGATCGACAGCTTCACCGAGGACGACGCCGACAGCGCGCCCACCCGCCGACACCTGACCGAGGCCCTGGACCGGGGACTGATCACCGTGTCCGACGTGGACCGGGCGGTCCGTCGGGCGCTCACCATCCGGCTGCGGCTGGGCGACCTCGATCCGCCGCACACCGACCCGTACGCCGCGACAGGCCCGGAGGTGATCGACTGTCCGGCGCACCGGAACCTGGCCCGGGAGTCCGCCCGACAGTCCATCGTGCTGCTGCGCAACAGCGGGTTGCTGCCGCTGGCACCCGGGCTGCGGATCGCCGTGCTCGGTCCCCTCGCCGACGTCGTGCACACCGACTGGTACAGCGGCACCCTGCCGTACGCGATAAGCACCTGTCAGGGGTTGGCGCAGCGGCTGCCGGAGGTCATCACCCACCCGGGCACCGACCGGATCGCGCTGCGGGTGGGTGACCGTCAGGTGGGGTGCCCCGACGAGGCCGACGGTGGACCGCTTCGCCTGGGCGTCGACGCCGCCTGGTTCGACGTGTTCGACTGGGGTCGGGACACGGTGGCGTTGCGGGCCGTCGGTAACGGCCGTCACGTCGGCGTCGACGACGACGGCGCGCTGGTGAACGACAGGTCCGGTCCGGGCGGCTGGGTGGTCCGGGAGACCTTCCAGTTCGACCCGCTGCCCGGCGGCACCGTGCTGCTGCGCCACCTGGCCACCGACCGGTACGTCACCGTCGACCAGGAGGGCCGGCTGCGGGTCGACGGCGCCGGCCGGCAGGCCGGCACCCCCTTCGAGATCGACGTGGTCACCGACGGTGCGGCGCGGGCCGCCGAGCTCGCCGCCGCTGCCGACGTGGCGGTGGTGACGGTGGGCAACCACCCGATGGTCAACGGACGGGAGACCGAGGACCGCCTCGACCTGTCCCTGCCGGCCCGGCAGGAGGCGATGCTGCGGGCCGTGCACGCCGCCAACCCGCGCACCGTGCTGGTGGTCACCAGCAGCTACCCGTACGCCCTGGGGTGGGCGCAGGAGCATCTGCCGGCGGTGCTCTGGTCGGCGCACGGCGGGCAGGAACACGGCCACGCCCTCGCCGAGGTGCTCCTCGGCGAGGCCGAGCCCGGCGGCCGGCTCACCCAGACCTGGTACGCCGACACCGCTGACCTGCCCGACCTGCTCGACTACGACGTGATCGGCGCTGACTCCACCTACCTGTACTACCGGGGTGAGCCGTTGTACCCGTTCGGGCACGGGCTGTCCTACGCCGACTTCGACTACCGTGACCTGCGGCTGAGCGCCACGTCGATGAGCGTCGACGAGGAGGTCGAGGTGAACGTGGACGTCACCAACACCAGCGACCGTCCCGGCGTGGAGGTGGTGCAGCTCTACACCCGGCAACGGCGCTCCCGGGTGAAGCAGCCGCTGCGGCAACTGCGGGACTTCGCCCGGATCGTCCTGGCCCCCGGTGAACGGCGCACCGTCACGCTGCGGCTGCGCGGCGCCGAGTTGAGCTGGTGGGACGCCGACCGGGGCACCGCCGTGGTGGAGGACGCCACCCACACCGTGCTGGTCGGGCGTTCCGCGACCGACGTCCGGCTGGTCGGCGCCGTGGCCGTACGCGGTGAGCCGCTCACGCGGCCGACCCGTCCGCACGCCACGAGCGGGGTCCGGTGAGCGGGCGCGGCCGGTTGCCGTCCGGTCAGCCCACAATCGCCGACGTGGCCCGGCACGCCGGTGTCGCGGTGAGCACCGTGTCGTACGTGCTCAGTGGCAAGCGGGCCATCTCCGAACTGACCCGCAACCGGGTGCTGGCCAGCGTCCGGCTGCTGGGCTACCACCCGAACGCCGGCGCGCGGGCGCTGGCCAGCCGACGCGCCAACGTCATCGCGCTGGTGCTGCCGCTGCGGTCGGGCATCCAGGTGCCGGTGGTGATGCAGTTCGCCACGGCGGTGGTGACCGCCGCCCGCCGCCACGACCACGACGTGCTGCTGCTGACCTCCGACGAGGGCCCGCAGGGATTGCACCGCATCGCCGCGGGCGCCCTGGTCGACGGGGTGCTGGTGATGGACGTGGAACTGCACGACGTGCGGGTGCCGCTGCTGCGCGAGCTGGGTCGGCCCAGCGTGCTGATCGGGCTGCCCGCCGACACCGCCGGGTTGACCTGTGTGGACCTTGACTTCCACCGGGCCGGTCAGGTCTGCGTGGACCATCTGGCGGGGCTGGGGCACCGCCGCATCGCGCTGCTCGGTGCCCCGGCCGCCGTCTACGACCGGGGCACCGGGTTCGCCCACCGCACCCGGGCGGGTGTGGTCGAGGCGGCGGCCCGGCACGGCGTCGAGGCGGTGACGCTGCCCTGTGAGGAGAACGCCGCGCAGGTGCACAGCCGGGTGGTCGAGCTGTTCGCCCGGCAGCCCGAGCTGTCCGGTCTGGTGGTGCAGAACGAGGCGGCGGTGGGGCCGGTGCAGGCGGCGCTGGCCGCGCTGGGCCGACGCGTACCGGATGACGTGTCGGTGGTGGCGGTCTGCCCGGACCAGTTCGCCGAGCACGCCAGCCCACGCCTGACATCGGTGCCGGTACCCGCCGAGGAGATCGGTCGACAGGCGGTGTCGCTGCTCATGCGGAAGGTGCACGACGAGCCGACACCGCAGGTGACGTTGCTGGAACCCCGGCTGACCGTGCGGGACAGCACGGCTGCCGCGACCGGCGCCCCGGCGGCGTACGACGGTCGGGCGGCGGCCCGGTGACCGGTCCGGTTCACCGGGTCTGGGACACCGCACCGGCGGTCGGCTGGCCTGACGCTCTGCTCGCCGGCAACGGCGAGTACGGGATCATGGTGCACGGCGAGCCGTACGCCGAACGCGTCGTGGTCAACCATCACCGGTTCGTGCTGCCCAACGGCACCCACGACGCCCGGCCCCCGCACCTGGCCGCTCTGCTGCCCCGGATCCGGCGGTTGATCCTGGCCGACCGGCGGGCTGAGGCCAGCCGGCTGCTGGCCGGTGACGGTGTACTGCGCTGGACGCAGTCGTTCCATCCCGGCTTCGCCCTGACCGTCGACGCCGACGACGCACCGGTGGGCGACTACCGCCGGTACACCGACTTCGACACCGGTGAGGTCGTGGTGCGGTGGGCCGGCGGTGACCGGCGTTCGTTCGTCTCGCGTACCGACCGGCTGGTGGTCACCCGGCTGGACATGGGGGCATGCCGGGTCGGCGTGACAGGTGACCTGCCCGGGCGTCCCGCCGGGTTGCGCTACGCGGTGTCGGCGTACCGCCACGACGGGCTGGTCTTCCTGCGGGTGCGGGCCCGCTATCCGACAGCCGGCGCCGCGTACGGTTTCGAGGGTCTGACCCTGCTGCGCGGCGCGGTCGAGGTCGACGGGGACGTGGTGCGCGTCGACGGGCCCGCCCTGCTGCTGACGGTGCTCGACCGCCCGCAGGCCCGGTGGCGTACCGGGGCGCTGGTACGCCGGCTGACCGGTCACCGGGACGCCCGCTACGGTGACCTGCTCGCCCGACACACGGCCCGGCACACACCGGCGTACCGGCGGGTCGAGCTGGACCTGGCGGTGCCGGCGGCGCAGCGGGAGCTGCCCGTCGGTGAGCTGCTGGCCCGGCAGGCCGCCGACCCGCACACGCTGGACACGGCCCTGCTGGAGCGGCTGTTCCACGCCGGCCGTTACCTGCTGCTGAGCGCCAGCGGCGTGCTGCCGCCCCGGCTGACCGGGTTGTGGCTCGGTTCGTGGGACGCGGCGTGGGCCGGTGACTTCACCACCGACGCGAACCTGAACCTCCAACTGGCCTCGGCGAACGTGGCCGCCCTGCCGGAGGTCACCGCAGCGCACGCCCGGCTGGTCCGGGCCCAGGTCGGGCACTGGCGCCGCAACGCCCGCGCGATCTACGGGGCGCGCGGGCTGCTGGCGCCCAGCCGCACCGACGGCGAGCACGGCCACCTGTTCCACATGCATCCGGACTGGCCGTTCGCGGCGTGGCTGCCGGGCGCGCACTGGCTGCTGTTCCCGCTCTACGAACGGCACCTGGTCACCGGGGAGCCGCTGGGTGAGGTGGCCGGTTGGCTGGTGGAGGTGGCCGAGTTCTTCGCTGACGTGCTGACCACCACCGCAGGTGACGGGCGGTGGGGGTTCGTGCCGTCGTACTCGGCGGAGACCGGGCCGCTGGACGCGGCGGGCACGGCCGTGCACGTGGCGGTCAACGCCACGATGGACATCGCCGCGGCGCGGCACGCGTTCACCGTGGCCGCCGTCCTGACCGGCGAGCAGCGGTGGACGCAGCTGGCGGCGCGGCTGCCGCCGTACCGGGTCGACGCCGACGGGGCGTTGACCGAGTGGGCCTGGCCGGGCTACCGGGCTGACGAGGACCACCGCCACGTCAGTCATCTGTATCCGGTGTGGCCGCTGACCGAGATCAACCCCGAGGACACTCCGGAGCTGGCCGCCGCCGCGCACCGGGCGCTGCGTCGCCGTGGCGACGAGAACCTGTCCGCGCACGGCAGCCTGCACCGGGCCCTGGCCGCCGCCCGGCTGCACGACGGTCCGCTGGTCGAGGCGAACATACTCAAGATCGTCGGCCAGGACATGTTCTTCCGGTCGCTGATGAGCGCGCACAACCCGGGTCGGGTCACCTACAACGCCGACGCCGCGCACGCCCTGCCGGCGGTGCTCATCGAGTCGCTGGTGCAGGGGCGGCCCGGTCGGCTGCGGCTGCTGCCGGCACCGCTGCCGGGGGTGCCGCGCGGGACACTGCGCGGGGTGAGCTGCCCCGGGCGGGTCACCGTCGAGGAGTTGACCTGGCGGCCCGGCTCGGTGCGGGCCCGGCTGGTCTCGGCGGTCGCCCAACGCCTGCGGATCCGCAGCCCGTACGGCGAGACCGTCCGACAGGTGACCTTCGGCGAGCCGATCGAGGTGTCGTTCCCCCGCTAGGCTCCCGACCTCGCCGCCGTCGCGGGGCGGCGCACTAGACTGCCCGTTCGATGGACGCTCAGTCGACTTCCGCCGCCGACATCCGGCCCTGCGCCCACTGCGGGCGCGACGTTCCGCAGCGGGCCGGCGCGGGCCGTCCGTTCCGGTACTGCCGGGACAACGACGGTGCCTGCCAACGGGCCTCCCGTAACAGCCGGATGCGTCACCGCAACGCGCCGGGCCTGCCCGGGCAGGTGGCCCGGACCTGGGAGGCCGTGGACCGGCTCGACCAGATCGTGGCGACGCTGACCGAGGCGCTGCACGCCGAACTGTCCCCGGCCGGGGTGCAACGGCAGCTGTCGCAGTTGCGTGCGGAAACCGCCGGGGAGATCGCGGCGGCGCAGACCGAACGCGACGAGGCGTTGCGGGCCGCCGAGGACGCCGCGGCGCACGCCGAGCGGCAGCGCCGGCAGGCTCAGGCGGCGACCGTCGACCGGGACGCCGCCCGCGACGAGGCCGCCCGCGCCACCGAGCAGGCGGTCTCCGCCGCGCACCGGGCCCGGGACGCGGAGGCGGCGCGGGACGAGGCTCGTCGGGAGGCTGCGGCCGCGCAGGCGCTGCGGGCGCAGGCCGAGGCCGACCGGGACGCCGCCCGCAGCCAGGTGGCCTCGCTCCGCGCCGACCTGGCCACCGAACGCCGTCGCAGCGGTGACCTGCTCGAAGAACGCGACGCCGCCCGCGCCGAGGTCGAGCAGGCCGTGGGCGCCACCGCGACGGCGGTCGCCGCGGCCGACCGGCTGCGGGGCGAGTTGGATCAGGCGCGGGCCACCGCCGAGCGCGCCGACGCCGAGGCTGAGCGCGCCCGCGCGGAGCTCGAACAGGTCCGGGCCGAGGTCGAGCAGGCTCGCACGGTGGCCGAGCAGGCCCGGGCGGACGCGGTGGCGGCCCGCGCCGACGCCGAACGGGCGGAGCAGGCGCGGGCGCAGGCCGACGCCGACCGAGAACGGGCCCGGGCGCAGGCCCGGCAGGCCGGCGAGCAGCAGGCCGTGGTCACCGCCCGCGCCGACCGGCTGGGCGACGAGTTGGCCGGCCTCCGGGCGACGCTGCGCGCCGCTGAGAACCAGGTGACCGAGCTGACGGTACGCCTGCGCGCGGTCGAGGCCGACCGCGACGACGCCCGCGAGCGGGTGGCGCAGCTGGCCGCCAAGGTCGCCGACCTGGCCACCGCCCTCACCCGCCCCACCCGCTGACCTGCCCGGCGCACCCCGATCATGCAGTTGTGGCACCCGATGTGTCCGGATTGGACCATTACCAGGGGTGCCACAACTGCATGATCGGGGTGCGCGGGTGAGCAAGGATGGCGGTATGGGTAAGACGCATGAACGTATTGCGGGGCGGCTGCGGGACTTCATCGAGGCGCAGCCGATGTTCTTCACCGCGACCGCGCCGCTGGCCGGCGACGGCACGGTCAATCTGTCGCCGAAAGGTCTACGGGGGTGCCTGACGGTGCTCGACGAGCAGACCGTGGCCTATCTGGACTTCGCCGGCAGCAACGCCGAGACCATCGCCCATCTGCGGGAGAACGGCCGGATCACCCTGATGTGGTGCGCCTTCTCCGGGCCGCCGAACATCGTGCGGGTGCACGGCCGGGGCGAGCCGGTGTTCCGTGACGATCCCCGCTTTCCCGACCTGCTGGCGCGTTTCGCGGACATCGACACCACCCAGCACGGCCTCCGGGCGATCATCGTGGTGCACGCCCGGCTGATCCGCGACACCTGCGGCTACGCGGTGCCGCTGATGACCTACGACACCGACCGGGACCTGCACGCCCGCCGTTTCGCCCGGGAGGACGACGCCTCGCTGGACGCCTACTTCACCGGCAAGGACGACATCGCCACCAGCATCGACGGCCTGCCGGGGCTGCCGCTGCCGCTGCCACCGACACCGCGGACCGGCTGAGCGGGCTGCCCGGGGCGGGCCGCCTGGGTGGGCCGCGCTGGGTGGGCCGCGCTGGGCGGGTCGCGAACACCAACGGGTACCGGCCCGGCGCGTCAACCCGCTGTGGCGCCGCGTGACGGTCCGGGCCGGTTACCATTCCCGCTGGCGGCGACGGTCCGCCGAGACGACCCGGCCGGGACGACCCCCGCCGGGCGTACGTCATGGCCGGCTACCCTTGACTGCGCACCCGGGTCTACGGGGCGTCGAGGCGCGGGAGTGGGAATGGCCCGGCGGAGACGGACCGTTACACCGATAGGACCTGCACCACCGAAGAGGGGAAGTCGATCATGGGCGAGCGTATGCTGCGCGGTAGCCGGCTGGGCGCGGTCAGCTACGAATCCGACCGCAACACGGAGCTCGCGCCGCGGCAGACCCGCGAGTACCTGTGCGCCAAGGGTCACCAGTTCGAGGTGCCGTTCGCCGTCGACGCCGAGGTGCCGACCACCTGGGAGTGCAAGTTCGACGGCAGTGTGGCCCGACTTGTCGACGGCAACGAGCCGGAGCAGAAGAAGGCCAAGCCGCCGCGTACCCACTGGGACATGCTGCTGGAGCGGCGTTCGATCGCCGAACTGGAGGACATCCTCGCCGAGCGGCTGCAGGAGGTCCGCACCCGTCGCGGTCGCGCCTGACCGATACGTCAACGGTGCCCCCGGGACACATTCCCGGGGGCACCGTTGCGCGTACGCTAGCGCGGCTCCACGATCTCGCCCTCGATGGCTTCGCCCTCGACGGCCGCCGCCGGACGGGCCGGGGAGGCGGACGTCGGCGGCGTGGTCGCGGCCTGCGGCGGCGCAGTCTGCGCCGGTTGCTGCGCCCCGCCCCGGTACACCCGCACCCGACGGGGCCCGAACAGGTCACCGGCGGTCATCGACGACACCCGGCGCTCCGCGACCCGTTGCAGCCCACCACGGATCAACCGCCGCATCGGCGGCACCAGCAGCAGCAACCCCACCAGGCCGCTGACCAGGCCGGGGGTCGCCAGCAGCAGCGCGCCGAGCAGCCCCACCAGCCCGTCGGTCACCTGCCGGCCGGGCGGCCGGCGCGACTGCGCCGCCTCCCGGAAACCCCGCCACGCCCGCACGCCCTCCCGGCGCAGCAGCACCAGACCCAGCAGCGAGGCCGCGAACACCAGCAGCGTCGCCGCACCGAACCCCAGCGCCCGGCCCACCAGCACGAAGACGGCGATTTCCACGGCCACGGACACCAGCAGAGCCAACGGCACGAACCTCATTGCTCGGCGCATATCACCCCATCCGCCTCACGGCGCCTCGTCGTCTCGGCCCGCCCGGCGGCGCAGCCGTCCCGTCCGTCCAGCATGACACGCCGCCGCTCAGGGCGGGTTTGAGGAGGCTCGCCCGTAGCGAACCGTGTCCCAGGCGCAGTACGGCACGGCTCCTCGAACACACCCTCAGGGCCAGCGCGCCTGTCCGGCCGTGGCGCCGGACAGCCCACGCCGCACCGCCGTACGCCTGTCGCGTACCGCCCAGCCGGTGATGCGCCACAACGCCTCGACGACGATCAGCGGACTCATCTTGCTGGCGCCACGTTCCCGTTCGGCGAAGGTGATCGGCACCTCCACGATCCGCGCCCCGGCCCGGTGGGCCAGCCGGGACAGCTCCACCTGGAACGAGTACCCCTGCGAGCACACCGAGTCCAGGTCCAGGGCGTCCAGCACCCCGGACCGGTACACCCGGTAGCCGCCGGTGGCGTCAGCGACCGGCATACCCAACGCCAGCCGCGCGTACAGGTTGCCGCACCGCGACAACAGCAGCCGCCGCAGCGGCCAGTTGACCACCCGGGCACCCCGGGTCCACCGCGACCCGATCACCACGTCGGCGTCCCGGGCCGCCGCCAGCAACGCCGGCAGGTCCTCCGGGGCGTGGGAGCCGTCGGCGTCCATCTCCACCACCGCGTCGAAACCACGCCGCCGTGCCCACGCGAACCCCGCCAGGTACGCCGCACCGAGCCCCTGCTTGCCCTCCCGGTGCAGCACGTGCACCCGCTGGTCGGCCCGGGCGATGCCCTCGGCGATCACGCCCGTGCCGTCGGGACTGTTGTCGTCGGCGACGAGAATCTCCACCTGCGGCGCGGCCTCACGCACCCGCCGCACGATCGCTGTCACGTTGTCGGCCTCGTTGTAGGTGGGGATGACCACCAGCACCCGACCCACGCCGGGCACCCCGGTCATCACCGGACGGATGTCGGTTCCGCGTATCACCGCTGCCCCCTTCACCCCGGGTGGGCGGCCACCTGTGCGGATCAGCCGTCCCGCCGGCGCCGCAGCACCGCCGCGCCGGCCAGCGCGGCCACCGCCAGCCCGGCCAGCACCACCTCCGGCAGCACCCCGACCCGGGTGGCCAGCGTGCGTCCCTCGGTCAGTCGCAGCTGCCGAACCACGACCGCGCGGGTGTTGAACCCGGTGGCGTCGCTTACCCGCCCGTCCGGGGAGACGAACCCGGACACCCCGACCGTGGACGCCATCAACGCCGCACGGCCGTGCTCGACCGCCCGCAACCGCACCATGGCCAACTGCTGACGCGCCTCGGCCTCGTCGAAGGTGGCGTTGTTGGTCTGCACCACAAGCAGCTGCGCCCCACCGACGACGGTGTCGCGGACCAGCCCGTCGTAGGCCACCTCGAAGCAGATCACGTCCCCGAGCACCACCGGCCCGCTGTCGACCACCCCCGGCTCGGTGCCGGCCACGAAATCGGCCCGTACCCGGTCGACCTGGTCGCTGACCATCCGGGCGATCCGGCGCAGCGGCACGTACTCGGCGAACGGCACCGGATGACGCTTGATGTACAGCTGCTCCAGGTCAGGTCCGCTGCCCGGACGCCACAGCAGTCCCGCGTTGCGCACCTGCCCCCGCTCCGGGCCGAACAGCACCGCACCGACCAGGATCGGCACACCCACGGCGTCCGCGGCGGCGGAGATCCGCGCCCCCGCCGAGGCGTTGCGCAGCGGGTCGATGTCACTGGAGTTCTCCGGCCACACCACCAGATCCGGTCGGGGCCGGGTGCCGGCGGCGACCTCGCCGGCCAGCGCGATGGTGGCGTCGACGTGGTTGTCGAGCACGGCCTGCCGCTGGGCGTTGAAGTCCAACCCGAGCCGCGGCACGTTGCCCTGCACGATCGCCACTGTCACGCTCGCCGTGTCACGGGTCGTGGCCACCGGCACCAGCAGCCCACCGGCGAGCAGCAGCAGCACCGCCGCCAGGCAGCCCGCCGCGGGCGCCCACCATCGGGTACCGCCGGCGGCGCGGCGGGCCCGCACCGTCCACCAGACCCCGGCGACCAGCAGCCCACCGGCCAACGCCACCGCGAACGTCACGAGCGGTGCGCCACCCACCGCGGCCAGCCGCAGCAGCGGCGACGCGTCCTGACCGAACGCCAGCCGCCCCCACGGGAACCCGCCGAACGGCGTCCGGTCGCGCAGCGCCTCCTGTCCCACCCACAGCACACCGGTCAGCGCCGGCCACACCGCCGGAAACCGGTCGGCCAGCGGCGACACCCAGGCCGTGGCCACCCCCAGCACCGCCAGGTAGCCGGCCTGCAACAACGACAGCAGCACCCACGGCAGGTAGCCGGTGTGCAGGTTCGTCCAGGCCAGCAGCGGCGCGAACAGGGTCAGACCGGTCAGGAAACCCAGACCGGCGCCGGCCCGCAGCCGGCGCCGGTGGGTCGCGGCGGCCAGCAGGGCCACCCCGACCGGCGCCAGCGGCCACCAGCCGTACGGCGGGAAGGCCAGCAGCAGCGCCAGGCCGGCGGCCACCGCCATGGCGACGGCCACCGGCAGGCGCACGGGGCCCACCGGCACCCGGGCGGGTGGCGGCGGGGTGGACGCGGCGGCGCGGTCCACGGTCGTCACGGGCGGGTCGGACGCGATCACGCGCCGAAGGCTACCCGGCCGCCGTGACCGGGCGCCCGGCCGCCGGTCGCCGAGCGGCCCCAGGCGAGGTGCCCACGACCGTCACCGGCGGCGGGCCAGCAGGACGGCGTCGTGCACGACGATGTCGCGTCCGTCCGGGTCGGTCACCGTCCGGGGCCGGGCCTGCGCGGTCAGCACCTCGAAACGCGCCGGGTCCAGCTCCGCGGCGACCTGCTCGGCGGTGTACATCATCTCCGGGTAGTGCATCCGGCGGGCGCTGGTCCGCAGGTCCCGTGGGTGATGCCCGACGATCAGCAGCCGGCCGCCGGGGGCGACCGCGTCGGCCAGCCGGGCGAACACCTCCCGCCGAGGCTGCGGCGGCAGGTGCATGAACTGCGCCGACACCAGGTCGTACGCACCGGGTGCCGGTGACCACGTGAGCAGGTCGGCGTGGGTCCACTCGATCCGGGCGGCCAGCTCGGCGCCGGCAGCCTGCGCGTGGCCGGCGGCCCGGGTCAGCGCGACCGTGGAGATGTCCACCGCGGTGACCTGCCAGCCACGCTCGGCCAGCCACACCGCGTCGGCACCCTCACCGCTGCCCACGTCCAACGCCCGACCGGGAGCCAGCTCGGTCACCTCGGTGACCAGCTGCGGATTGGGTCGACCGCTCCACACCGCCGGCTTGGACCGGTAGCGTTCCTCCCACGCCGCCTCGGTGAACATGGTTTCCCGCTGCCGCCGGTGCTCGGCCACCGCGTCGCGGGTGTCCTCCTCCACCAGATCCATGTTGATCATCGCCCCGGCGGTGAGGCCGGCTCCGGCGGCCCGGATCACCTGACCGGTCACGTCGGTCACGTTGCCGGCCACCCACACCCCCGGCACGTCGGTGGCGCCGTTGGCGTCGGCCGGGATCCGCCTGCCGATGAGGTGCCCGGAATGCTCCACGTCGACCGGGGTCAACCCGAGCGACTCCAGCAGCGCCGAGCGGGCCGTCATCCGGGAGGCCACCACCACCGCGTCAAGTTCCACCAGTTCCCCGGAGTCCAGCCGCACCCCGGCCAGCCGGTCCCCGGCGGTCTCCACCCCGACGACCCGCCCGGGCACCACGGCGACGCCACGGGCCGCCAACTCTTCGGCCTCCTGCGGCTGCGGCGGCGCGCTGTCGTGCAGCAGCAGCCGCACATGCGGGCTCCACTGCCGCCACAGCTTCGCCGCGTGCACCGCCAGCGGCCCGGTGGCCAGCACCCCGATCACCTGTTCCCGGACCTCCCAGCCGTGGCAGTACGGGCAGTGCAGCACGTCGCGCCCCCACCGCTCGGTCAACCCGGGCACCTCGGGCAACTCGTCGACCAGCCCGGTGGTGACCAGCAACCGTCGGGCCCGCACCGCACGCCCACCGTCGACGGTGACCACGAAGCCACTGTCGTCACGGGTGACCGCGTCGACCCGCCCGGCCACGACCTGCCCGCCGTACGCGGTGACCTCCGCCCGGCCCACGGCCACCAGCTCCCCCGGCGGGGTGCCCTCCCGCCCCAGATAGTTGTGCACCCCACCAGCCGGGGCGTTACGCGGCTCCCCCGCGTCCACCACCAGCACACTGCGCCGCGCCCGGGCCAACGCCAGCGCCCCCGCCAACCCGGCGGCCCCGCCGCCGACCACCACCACGTCATACCTGTCGTCCATGTCCGCCCCCTCGTCGGTGATGCCTCACACCCTGCAACCAACACCGCCACATCGACAAGTAATCTTGCTGATATGGCAAACGAGGAGGCGGCGGTGCTGGCAGCGGTCGGACCCCGACTGCGAGCCCTACGCAAACAGCGCGGCACCACCCTCAACGAACTCGCCGACATCACCGGCATCTCGGTGAGCACCCTGTCCCGGCTCGAATCCGGACAGCGCCGCCCCACCCTGGAACTGCTGCTGCCACTGGCCCGCGCCCACCAGGTGCCCCTGGACGAACTGGTCGGCGCGCCCGCCGTCGGCGACCCCCGGGTACGCCCCCGCCCCATCGTCCGGCACGGCATGACATTCCTGCCGCTGACCCGCCGCCCCGGCGGCCTGCAGGCGTTCAAACAGATCCTGCCCCCACACACCCCCGCCGACCCGCAGCCACAGTCCCACGAAGGCTACGAATGGCTGTACGTGCTCTCCGGTCAGCTACGACTGCGCCTCGGCGAACACGACCTGCTCCTCGCGCCCGGCGAGGTCGCCGAGTTCGACACCCGGGTGCCGCACTGCGTCACCAACCCCGGCCCCGGCCCCACCGAGGTGCTCAACCTCTTCGGCCCGCAGGGCGAACGCCTGCACGTACGGGCCCGACCCGCCAGCGGCACCACCTGAAACCACCGCGCCACCCAACGAAGTCGGGGCGCGGCATACGCCGCGCCCCGATGCTCCCAGGCCCCTCCCGGCCGGTGCGGCGGAATGTGGCACGCCGACCTTCGGACCGACCGGACGATGACTGGCTGTCCTCGCCTGGCCGTTGTCTACTGGCCGTGCACCCCACCCTGCCCGTACACCGGTAACCGCGGCCGGTTCGCGCCGCCCCGCCGACCCCCGCCCGCTGGACCTGGCCGCCGCGACTGAACATGCACCGTGTCGCTCGGCCAGCGGACGAAGGGACGAAGCGAACAACAGCCGCTTCCCGTGGTAGGACTCAAAGACGGTACGTGGCCCACCCCCGCCCTTGTCAACCCACCCCCGACGAGTCGTCGCCGCATCCCCGGCGTGTCGTGGCGACCGCCACAGGTGGCGGCGCCCCGGGCCACCACCTGGGGCGGCCGCCGACAGCAGCCGTCCACCCTGGTCAACCCAACAGCGGCCGCAGCAGCGCCCGAGCCGCCACCGGATGCTCCTCGGCGAGCAACCCCGCCGCGGCCAGCACATAGTCGGTGTCCACCACCGGCCGGGCCGCCCGCGGCAACGCCCACCCACCAGCATGGTCGGACAACACCGCGTCCAGCACCCCGGCCGCCTCGTTGTCCGGGGCGTGCCGCAACACCCCACCGGAACCGATCAGCAACCGCACGTCCCGCAGGTCCCGGCCCGCCCGCTCACCGGTGCCCACCCCACGGGCGTGCCGCCGCAACGCCACAGTCGCCGCCAACACCGCGATCCGCGCGTCGACGGCCCGCCCGGCGGCATCGGCCGGCAGGAACCCGGGATCAGCGGCCCGCACCGCGGCATCAGCCGCCAACCCGTCACCCTCCCCCACCGCGAGCAGCCGCTCCTCGACAGCCGCCCGCACCACCCCGGGGGCGCTCCACCGCACACCCAGGTCACCCTCGACCGTCCGAGCCCGCCACAACTCACCGGCCACCTCCCGACCCGGCCCACTGGCCCGCTCGTCCGGAGTCAGCACCGAGTACACATCAGTGGTCGCGCCACCCACGTCGACCACCACCAGGTCACCACCGGCCACGTCGGCGAGCACCTCCACCCCCGACAGCACCGCGTCCGGCGTCGCCGCCCGCACCAGCCGAGTGAACCGGCCACCCCGCGACAACCCCTTGCCACCGATGACATGCCGCAGGAACACCTGCCGGATCGCCGCCCGCGCCGACACCGGCGCCAACACCCCGATGCGCGGCAGCACGTTGTCGGCCACCGTCACCGGCACCCCCGCCCCGACCAACAGCCCGCGCAGGTCGTCCCGGACGTCGACGTTCCCCGCCAACACCACAGGCACCCGCCAGCGGGCCCGCGCCAGCCGCGTCGCATTGTGCGTCAACGTCTCGGCGTCCCCGCCGTCGGTGCCACCCACCAGCAGCACCACGTCCGGGCGGGCCGCCCGCAACGCCGTCAACTCCGCCCGACCCAGCCGCCCGGCCGCCACGTGCACCACGTCCGCCCCCGCCGACAGGCCCACCCGCCGACCCGCCTGCGCGGTCACCAACGGCTCATAGCCGATCACCGCCAGCCGCAACCCACCACCGGCCGACGAACACACGAACCACGGCACCTCACCCGAGCCGAGCCCGGCGCCCGCCGCACCCACCGCCGCGTCCAGCCCGTGCAGCACATCCGAACCCACAGTGGTGGGCACCGCCGCCACCGACACCAACCCACCACCGGCCAGGTCGACCACCGCGACCTTCGTGTACGTCGAACCGACGTCGGCGCAGACCGCGACGTTCACGCCGCAGCGGGCACGACCACCGTGCCGGTCGCCGTCACCGCCACCAACGGCTCCGCCAACACCTCCGCCGCCGACGCACCCCGATCCGGCCGACCCCGACACACCACCCGGGCCTCGAAGTCGATGGTGCGACTACGGGAACCCACCCGGGTCACCGTCGCCACCACCTCCAGCACGTCACCGGCCCGCATCGGCGCCTTGAACTGCACATCCGAATACGAGGCGAACAGCCCCTCGTCACCGTCGGTCCGGATACACACCTCGGTGGCCACATCCCCGAACAGACCCAACGCGTACGCCCCGTCGACGAGATCACCCGCGTAGTGCGCATGCGCGTACGGCACATACCGCCGATGCGTCACCGTCACACCCAACCGCCGGTCAGTCATGCCACACTCGCCTTCCTACCCGTGATCAACGCGTGGACCAGGTAGGACGCCACCTCACCCGGGGTCGTACCCCGACCGAAGATCCGATCCACCCCCAACTCCACGGCCTGCGACTCGTCGAACCGCGGCCCACCCACGATCAACAACGGTCGTCGACCCGCCGGCATCGCCTCCCGGAACGCCGCCGACATCTCCCGCGTGTTGTGCAGATGCGCGTCCCGCTGCGTCACCACCTGCGACACCAGCACCGCATCGGCCCGCGCCACCCGCGCCGCCTCCACCAACTCCGGCACACTGACCTGCGCACCCAGGTTCGTCACCGACAACTCCCGGTAGTACTCCAGGCCCTTCTCCCCCGCGATGCCCTTCACATTGAGGATCGCGTCGATGCCCACCGTGTGCGCGTCCGTGCCGATACACGCCCCCACCACCGACAACTTCCGCCGCAACCGCCGCTTGACGACCGCGTTGACCTCCTTGGCACTGAGCAACGGAAAGTCCCGCTCCACCACCCGCACCGCCGACAGGTCAACCAGATGGTTCACCCGCCCGTACACCACGAAAAACGTGAACCCGTCACCGATCGGCTTCGCGTGCACCAACAAAGCCGGGTCCATACCCATCTTGTTCGCCAACTGCACCGCCGCACCCTCGGCCCGCTTGTCATGCGGCACCGGCAACGTGAACGACACCTGCACCATGCCGTCACCAGTGGTGTCCCCGTACGGCCGCACGACACTGCCGCCCGTCATGCCGGCTGCTCCAGAATCTCCGTCGCCGGGTTGTAGTAATCCACCTCGTGCCGCGCCACCCCGTCCAGACCCTTACCCCGATCCGCCGGTCGCTTCATGATCCCGAACGTGCCCTCGGCGATCGCCGTCAACAACGACTGATCCCCGATCCGCTCCAACAGATCCACCGCCTCACCCAGCACCCGGTTCGCCCGCTGCTGAATGAACCCACCCGGCGCCGGCACGAAATCCTCAGCCAACCCGCCCGCCGCACCCAACACGTACCGCACGTTCTGCAACGCGATGTCCCGGTCCGACAACCACGGCGTCACCACCGCCTCCGTCATCATCCCCACCAGCAGAATCCCCTGCCCGGTCAGCGCACCAACCAGATTGAAGAAACCATCAAGCAGATTCCCCCGGAACACATCCCCGGTCATGTGCTTCGTCGGCGGCATCCACTTCAACGGCGCATCCGGAAACAACTCCCGCGCCAACAACGCGTGCGCCAACTCCAACCGCAGCGACTCCGGCACCTCAGGGTTGATCTCGAAGGCGTGCCCCAACCCCAACTGCCAGTCCGCCAACCCCGCCTCATGCGCGAAATACTCGTTGAGCAACTGCGACACCGTCACCGTGTGCGCTTCATCCACCGCATCCGCAGTGGTCAGGTAATTGTCCTCACCGGTGTTGATGATGATCCCCGCCCGCGCGTGCACCTGCCGCGAGAACCGCTGATCCACGAACGTCCGCACCGGATTGATGTCCCGGAACAGAATCCCGTACATCGAATCGTTGAGCATCATGTCCAGCCGCTCAAGACCGGCAAGCGCCGCCATCTCCGGCATGCACAACCCCGACGCGTAGTTCGTCAGCCGCACATACCGACCCAGCTCCTTCGACGACACGTCCAACGCCGCCCGCATCAACCGGAAGTTCTCCTGCGTCGCGTACGTGCCGGCGAACCCCTCCCGCGTCGCACCCTCCGGCACATAGTCCAACAGCGACTGCCCCGTCGACCGGATCACCGCGATCACATCAGCACCAGCCCGCGCCGCCGCCTGCGCCTGCGGAATGTCCTCGTAGATGTCCCCCGTCGCCACGATCAGGTAGATCCACGGCCGCTGCTTCGGATCCCCGAACCGTTTCACCAGCCGGTCCCGCTCAGCCCGCCGCCGATCGATGCGCCGGATCCCGGCACCGACCGCCCGCCGCGCCGCCCGCCGCGCCGCCCGCCGCGCCACCGTCGCCGCCCGACCCGACGGCACCTGGAACCGCACCGACCCCGCCGCCGCCTTCTGCGCCAGCAACGTCACATCGGTGCTCTGCTCCCGCACCAGGGCGTCGAACACCGGCAGCGCCACCCCGTGACCCAACCCGACATCCGCCACCACCGCCTCCACCAGACGGTTCACCCACGGAATACCGTCCGGATCGGCACCGGACACCCCGGCCAGCCGCAGCACCGCCCGCTCCACCGACACCGTGGTGTGACCACGCGCCAACTCCACCACCGGCCGCCCGGCCCGCCGCGCCAACTCCCGCGCCCGCGCCACCAGCACCGGATCCAGGTCAAGCTTCCCAGTCACGCGGACCCTTCCTCATAGATCACCTCGCCGCGCAACACCGTGCGCCGACACACCGGCAACGGCGTCGGATCATCCGCACCACGCGCCTCCGGATCCTCCGCCTGCAACACCGGCAACCCCCGCTCCACCCCGGCCGGCGTGGACCACACCGCGAACGTCGCCGGCGCACCCAACGCCAGCACCCCCTCGCTGTCCAGATGCACCGCCCGCCAGCCACCCCGGGTGTGCGCCGCGAACGCAGCCCGCACACTCATCCGCTGCACCGGGTTGTGATGCGCCACCGCAGCCCGCACCGAACCCCACGGATCCAACGGCGTCACCGGCGAATCCGAACCGAACGCCAACGCCACCCCGACCCCGTGCATCGCACCCATCGGATTCGACGCCAACGACCGCGCCAACCCCAACCGCGTCTCGTACATCCGGCCCGCGCCACCCCACAACCGGTCGAACGCCGGCTGCATCGACGCCACCACCCCGTACTCCACGAACCCGGCGATCAGCCGCCGATCCACGATCTCCGCGTGCTCCACCCGGTGCCGCGCCGCCCGCAACCGATCCGTACCAACCCGCCGCGCCGCCGCCGCGAACCCCTCAAGCACCGTCGACACCGCCGCGTCACCGATCGCGTGGAACCCGCCCTGCATCCCGTGCGCCGCACAATCCAACAAATGATCACGAACCTGGTCCGCGCTCAGATAACCGTGACCACACCCGTCACCATCGGCGTACGGCTGCGACAGGTGCGCCGTACGCGAACCCAACGCACCATCAGCGAACAGATCACCACCGGCACCGACCGCACCCAACTCCCGCGCCCGAGCCGCACCACCCAACTCACCCCAGTACCCGTACACCTCCGGCACCCCCGCACCGGAGATCGCCAACAGCCCGGTGAAATCCTCCTCGTCGGAAATTTCCGGCCCGCCACACTCGTGCACCGCAGCGATCCCCACCGACGCCGCATACCCCAACGCCACCCGCTGCGCAGCCACCCGCTGCGCCCGCGTCACCGACGCCCGCGCCACCGCCCGCACCACATGGTGCGCGTCACGACGCAGCCAACCCGACTCGTCGTACCCCGGCGCGGCCGCCGCCTCCGGACACGCCGCCAGCAACGCCGACGACACCAACGCCGAATGGATCGACGCCTGCGACAGATACACCCGCCGGCCGTCCGCCGCCCGCCCCAGCTGCCCGGCCGACGGCGGCTGCGCCACCGGCCACGTCGACTCGTCCCACCCGTGCCCCAGCACCGCCGCGTCCGCCGGCAGACCCGCCGCGTACGCCGACACCGCGTCCAACAGCTCACCAGCCGACCGCACCCCGGACAGATCCAGCCCGGACAACACCAACCCCGTGTCGCTGACATGCACATGCGCGTCCACGAAAGCCGGCGTCACCAACGCACCGTCCAGCTCCACCACCCGGTCGGCCGACGGAGCGTCAGCATCCGAACCCAGCCACACGATCCGCCCGTCACGGACCAGCAACGCGGTCGCGGACGGATCCGCCGGGCAGTGCAGCACACCGGCGCGGTACAACGTCGAGGGGTTGTTCGTCATGGCCTCAGTCTGCCGCCAGCCGCGCCTCGAACAGCTCACGCACCCCCGGCTCACCCCGCAGCAGACCCAACGCCAGCTCCGCGTGCCCCGGCACGTACCCGTTGCCGACCAGCATCGTCACGTCCGCAGCCAGACCCTCCGCGCCCAGCGCGGCCGCCGCGAAGCTCGTCGCCATCGAGAAAAAGATCACCGTGCCGCCGTCCGCCGTCGCCAGCACCGCACCGTGCTCACAGCCCGGCACATCCACGCACACCACCGTCACGTCCGCCGGCATCCCCAGGGCCGACGTCACCGCCGTCGACAACGCCACCGGATCACGGGCATCGGCCAACGCCACCGCGTCGGCCAGCCCGACCGCCACCAGCGCGTCGCGCTCCGCGACCACCGGCACCACGCCGACCGTACGGCCCGCGCCCGCCCGCCGCGCCGCCGCCAGCGACAACGAACCGCTCTTACCCGCGCCGCCGACCACCGCCACCGCGACCGGCCGGGCGTCCCCCTCAGCCGCCCGCTCCGCCACGTACCGGGACACCACCCGGGACGTCAACGCCGGCGCACCGCACACGTCCAGCACCGCCAGGGACAGCTGCGGGTCCAGGTCCGCCGGCAGCACCGCCGCCACCGACCGGGCGAACAGAATCGCCCACCCCTCACACGGCACCTGCTCGCTCCGGCCGTCCCAGCCGGCCAACCCGTCGGTCACCACCAGCGGGGTCAACGTCAACGACACGAGCGTGGCCACCCGCTCGCCCGCCTTGAGCCCCAGCGGCGAACGCCGACCGGCCTCCTCGACCGTGCCGATCAACATGCCGCCCGACCCCGTCACCGGGTTCTGCATCTTTCCCCGGGCGGAGATGATGTCGAGCACCTCGGCTCGGATCGCGTCGCCGTCCCCGTCGTGCTTGACCGACAGCTGCCGGAAACTCGCGGCGTCCAGGTTGAGCCGCTCCACGCGGATCCGCACCTCGTTCGGCGCTATCTCGGGACGTGTGTCGAGCCGCCAGGCGGCCTGTGGCAACACCCCCGCAGGTTCCACGACGCGGTGCAGACCCACCGGTGACGTCACGCCCACCTCCCCTGTCCGACCGCCTGAAGCCTCGTCTTGGACTCGCATAGCGGGAAAACTTACGGCAGAATAATTTCTCTGCCGAAATTTTTCCAGTAGCCTTCGGGTCGCTGATCAACCAGCAAGACCAGAGGAGGGGCCGTGACCCAGACCCGACCGCCGGTGCAGACCATCCCGGCACCACCGCCGGCCCCCACCACCACCCGCACCGGCCAGCCCTACGAATACCGCCGCAACCCACTCGTCGAACCTGACTGGACCCGCTTCCCCGGCTGGCGCACGGTCACCCGCGACCAGTGGGAGAGCGCCCAGTGGCAACGCGTCAACTGCGTCAAGAACATCAAGCAACTGCGCACCGTGCTCGGTGACACCGTCGACGACACCTTCTACGCCGACCTCGAAGCCGACCAGCGCGCCCTGGCCACCATGTCCATGCTGGTGACCCCACAGATGATCAACACCATGGCGCCGTACGCCGCACCGACCACCGAGGCGCTGCTCGCCGACCCGATCCGGCGCTACATGATCCCGGTCGCCTCCGACCGCCGCACCGACTGGCCGTCACACCCCTACGCCACCCGTGACTCCCTGCACGAACACGACATGTGGGTCGCCGAGGGCCTCACCCACCGCTACCCCACCAAGGTGCTCGCCGAACTGCTCTCCACCTGCCCGCAGTACTGCGGGCACTGCACCCGCATGGACCTGGTCGGCAACTCCACCCCCACGGTGGACAAGCTCAAGCTCACCCTCAAGCCCGTCGACCGCTACGACGCCCACATCGGCTACCTCAGGGCCCACCCCGGGGTCCGCGACGTCGTCGTCTCCGGCGGCGACGTGGCCAACGTGCCCTGGCGCAACCTTGAGTCCTACCTGATGCGCCTGCTGGAGATCGAAACCATCCGCGACATCCGGCTCGCCACCAAGGCCCTCATGGGCCTACCCCAGCACTGGCTGCAACCCGACGTCGTCGAGGGCCTGGAACGGGTCGCCCGCACCGCCGCCCGCCGCGGCGTCAACCTCGCCATCCACACCCACGTCAACCACGCCCAGTCGCTCACCCCGCTGGTCGCCAGGGCCGCCCAGACCGCCCTCGACATCGGCGTCCGCGACGTACGCAACCAGGGCGTGCTGATGCGCGGGGTCAACGCCACAAGCACCGACCTGCTCGACCTCTGCTTCGCGCTACAGGGCGAAGCCGGCATCCTGCCCTACTACTTCTACATGTGCGACATGATCCCCAACGCCGAGCACTGGCGGGTCCCGGTCTGGCACGCCCAGCAGCTCCAGCACGACATCATGGGCTACCTGCCCGGGTACGCCACCCCACGGATCGTCTGCGACGTGCCGTTCGTCGGGAAGCGCTGGGTGCACATGGTCACCGAGTACGACCGCGAGCGCGGCATCTCCTACTGGACGAAGAACTACCGCACCTCCATCGAGTCCGCCGACCTGGAGGCGCTCAGCAAGCGCTACGCCTACTACGACCCGATCGACACCCTCCCGGAAGCCGGTCAGCAGTGGTGGCGCGCCCACCGCGACGACTGACCCAGGATCAGCTCCGGCCGGGCGGCATCTTCCCCGGGCCGTGCCACACACCGCGACGCGGGCCGCCGGATCGATCCGGCGGCCCGCTTCCGTGCTGGGCGGTCACTTCGTGAAGGCGTCCTTCGCGTTGCGCCCGGCCTCCTTGACGTTCTCACCAGCCTGACGGGCGCGGGCATCGCTCTGCTGGTTGGCGCCCTCGGCCCGCATGCGCTCGTTGTCGGTCATGTCGCCGATGCGCTCCCTGGCGGCGCCGCTCAGTTCCTCGACCTTGTTCTTCGCCTTGTCGGTGAAGCTCATGTCGCCTCCCCTGCCTTTTCGGCGGTAGAGCGGAGCTGATCGCTCCGCTCTCTGTGGTGTCCCCTCGTGTGGTGGCCTGAAACGGCTGCTCAGTCGGTGGTGGTGCGCACATCCGCTACGGCATCCTAGGACACTAGGGGTATGGCTGGAGTGCTGTCGATCATGGAAGGGCCACGTCACCTCCGGCGAGGAACAGGGTCGGCCAGGCCGCCAGGTCGACAAGCAGTTGCCGGTCGTGGGTGGCCACGACGACCGCGGCCCGGGTCTCCAGCAGGGCGGCCGTCAGGTCATCCACCAGGGACATCGACAGGTGATTAGTGGGCTCGTCGAGGATCAACAGATCGGGCCGTTCGGCGAGCCGCAACGCGAGGTCCAGCCGCCGCTGCTGCCCCTGGGACATCCGCCCCACCGGGGTACGCAGCGCCTCCCGGTCGAGCAGGTGGGTCGCGGTCAGGGGCAGCCGGGCCCCGGAATCGAGATCTCCCCCGGAGCTGAGTCGGCTGACGTGCTGCTCGTAGAGGTCGCGGGCGAGCACGTCCGGTGGCCAGCCCGGAACCTCCTGCCCCAGATACGCGACCCGGGCCCGCCCGACATGCCGGACACCGCCGGTCGTCGGTTCGAGGTCCCCTGCCAGGACCCGGAGCACCGTCGACTTACCCGACCCGTTGGGTCCGGTCACCAGCAGCCGGTCGCCGCCGTCGACAGTCACGGTGACCGGCTGGCGCAGACGGCCGGCGACGGTGACGTCGTGGCAGCGCAGCACAGGCGTCCCGGCCCGGATGTCAAGGTCGGGCCAGCGTAGCCGCAGCGGCGGCTCGGGCACCGTCAGCTGATGGGCGTCGAGTTCCTCCTGTCGGCGGCGGAACGCCTGCACCACACCGGGGGCGCGGGACTGCCGCTGGTGTTTGCCGTGCCCCTTCTCCGGACGCCAGCCGGTGCTGAGCCGCTGCCGCGCCTCGCTCACCGCGTCGGCCAACCGCCGGTGCTCGGCCTGCTGGGCCTCGTAGTCGTGGACCCAGCGCTCACGCTCCCGGCGGCGGCCCTCCTGCCAGCCCGGGTAGCCGCCCCCGAAGGTCCGTGGGCGGCCGTCCGGACTCGGGTCGAGGTCCAGGAAGTCCACCGCCACATCACCCAGCAGGGCACGGTCGTGGCTCACCAGCACCACCCCACCGGGATGCTGACGCAGCCGTGCGGTGAGAAACGCCAGACCATCGGCGTCGAGATGATTTGTCGGCTCGTCCAGCATCAGCAGGTCGTGGCGGGCCCCCAACAGGCAGGCCAGCCGAACCCGGTAGCGCTGGCCTACCGACAACGTCGCCAACGGGCGGCTCCGGTCGGAGCAGGCGTCGAGCCCGGCCAACGCCACGTCGACGCGCCGTTCCGCGTCCCAGGCGTCCAGGCGGGTCGCCGCGTCGAGCGCGGCGGCGTACGCGTCGTCCGCACCGGGCCGTCCCTCGGCCAGCGCCGTCGCCGCGTCGTCGAGCGCCCGCACCGCACGGTGGGACTCCCCCAGGGCGGCCAGGACGAGGGTGCCCACCGTCTCGCCGTGCCGCGCCGGTAGCTCCTGCCGGGCCAACCCGACCGTACCGACCCGCTCAACCGTGCCCCGGTCTGGTGTGAGCACACCGGCGAGCACGTGCAACAGGGTCGTCTTACCTCGCCCGTTCTCGCCGACGACGGCCAGCCGGGATCGGGCCGAGACGGTCACGCTGACCTCGGCGAGTACGACCCGGCCGCCCAGCACCACCCGGACGCCGTCGGCCCGTACGTGCGCTCGGTCGCCGACCGGCAGGCCACCAGCCGGCTCCTGCGTGGTTGTCAGTTCGCGATTGTTCATTCTGCGCTCTTCGGCTCGTCGTGGAGCCGGGCAGCAGCGACACGCCGCCCGGCGGGATCACCAGGACGGCGGAACAGAGCTGGATCAGAGAAAGCCGGTAAACCCTGCCGCCGTCAGCGGCGGGTCCACAGCTTCTTCGAGGCGGTGCCGGAGTGCATGACCCGCACGGTACCTGACCGGTCGGGCCAGCCGCCATCGAGCACGGCGCGGCCCGCCCGGGTTCCCGTCGCCGCCCGGCACCGGGCGCACCAGCCTGGTTGACTGAGGGCATGGGCCAGCGAATCCTCAGGACCGACGCGGTACGGTCGCCGCGCGGTGGGCAGCGACGGGGCGCGACGGCATGAGCGAGATCCTGCTCGTCCGGCACGGCGAGACCACGTGGAGCGCCAGCCGCCGACACACCTCGTACACCGATCTGGCGCTCACCCCCGACGGCGAGCGGCAGGCCCGCGCGCTCGGCCCGGCTCTCGCCGGACGACGGTTCGTCGCGGTGCTGACCAGCCCTCGGATCCGGGCGCTGCGCACCGCGCAGCTGGCCGGCCTGACCGTCACCGGGACCGACGACGACCTCGCCGAATGGCGCTACGGCGACTACGAGGGCCGCACCACCGCGGAAATCCAGGACGAACATCCCGGGTGGAGCGTCTGGACCGACGGCTGTCCGGGCGGCGAGTCACCGAGCGAGGTCGGCGAGCGCCTCGACCGGCTGCTCGCCAAGCTGCATCCCCTGCTCGACCGAGGTCCCGTAGCGCTTGTCGGACACGCGCACGCGTTGCGCGTGCTGGGCGCCCGGTGGGTCGGGCTGCCCCCGTCGGCGGGCGGGCTGCTCCGCCTGGACACCGCCACCCTGAGCCTGCTCGGTCACGAACACGGCCGGCGGGTGATCCTCCGCTGGAACCAGCCGCCGCCGGCACCGCAAGACCAGCCCACGACGGCCCGCCACTGACCGTCCCGGTGCCGGCCCTGGACCGCCCGCGAGGCGGTGGCGGCCATGTCGGTCAGCGGGTCGGCTGCTGGCCCGTCGGGTCCTGCCCCACCTTGGGCGGCCGGTGCTCGTACGGGGTGGACAGCACTACTGTCGTGCGGGTGGTGACGTTCGCCGCCGTTCTGATCTCCTGGAGCACCCGCTCCAGGTCGACCGGACCGGCCACCCGAACCAGCAGCAGGTAGAAGTCCTCCCCCGCCACCGAGTAGCACGAGTCGATCTCCGGCAGGTGAGCCAGCCGCTCCGGCGCGTCGTCCGGCTGCGACGGATCGAACGGCCGGATCGCCACGAACGCCGTCAGGGGCAGGTCCAGTGCCTCGAAGGAGACCCGCGCGGCGTAGCCCTTGATCACCCCGCGCTGCTCCAACCGACGCACCCGCTGATGCACCGCCGAGACCGACAGGCCGACCTTCTCCGCCAGATCCGTGTACGACAGCCGGCCGTCCGCGGTCAGCGCCACCACGATGGCGCGGTCGATCTCCTCCACGGCGTGCAACCTACCGGGTACGACCGGTCGACGCGACTGACAAACCGTCCCGCCGTCGCGTTCGGCGGGCCGACGATCGCGTCCGGTCAGCCCTTGGCCAGGGCCCGGGAGATCACCAGCCGCTGGATCTGGTTGGTGCCCTCCACGATCTGGAGCACCTTCGCCTCCCGAAGGTACCGCTCGACCGGATGATCGGCGACGTACCCTGCGCCGCCGAGGACCTGCACCGCGTCGATCGTCACCCGCATCGCCACGTCGGTGGCGAACAACTTCGCCTTGGCCGCCTCGATCGAGTACGGCCGCCCGGCGTCGCGTAGCCGGGCGGCCGCCAGGGTCAGCGCCCGGGCGGCGGCGATCTGGGTGGCCAGGTCGGCCAGGGTGAATCCGAGCCCCTGGAAGTCGATGATCGACCGGCCGAACTGCTCGCGTTGCCGCGCGTAGTCCACCGCGTAGTCCAGCGCCGCCTGAGCCAGCCCGACCGCGCAGGCCGCGATGCCCAACCGGCCGGAGTCCAGCGCCGACATGGCGATGGTGAAGCCGGCCCCCGCACCGCCGATCAGCCGGTCGGCCGGCACCCGGGCCTCGTCGAAGACGACCTGTGCCACCGGGGAGGACCGCAACCCCATGGTGCGCTCGGCGGCCTGCGGGTGGATACCGGGCGTGGCGCTGTCGGCGAGCAGGCAGGAGATGCCCTTCGGGCCGGGCTCGCCGGTGCGGCAGAAGATGTTGTAGAAGTCGGCCACCTGCGCGTGGGTGATCCACGCCTTGGTGCCGGTGACGACGTAGTCGTCCCCGTCGCGCACCGCCCTGGTGGTGAGCGCCGCGGCGTCCGAACCACCCTGCGGCTCCGACAGGCAGTACGCCCCGAGCAGCTCGCCGCCGATCATGTCGGGCAGCAGCTTGCGCTGTTCCTCGGAGCCGAAGGTAGCGACCGGGTGGCAGGACAGGGTGTGCACACTCACCGCCTCGGCGACCGCGAGCCAGCGGCCGGCGAGGATCTCCAGCACCTGGAGGTAGACCTCGTACGGCTGGCCCGCGCCGCCGTACTCCTCCGGGTACGGCAGGCCGAGCAGGCCCGCCCGGCCCAGCGTGCGCAGCACCTCCCGGGGGAACTCGGCCCGCTGTTCGTACTCGGTGACTTTCGGCGCGAGTTCCCGGTCGGCCAGTTCGGTGGCCAACTCCAGCAGGTCGTGAGCCTCGTCGGTGGGCAGGATCCGGTCGACAGTCATAGCGCGATGAGCTCCGTGGGGGTGGTGTTGAGCCGTCGTACGCCGTCCGTCGTGCAGACGACGATGTCCTCGATCCGGGCGCCGTGCCGCCCGGCCAGGTAGATGCCCGGTTCGACGGAGAAGGTCATCCCCTCCGCCAGCGGCCGGTCGTTGCCGGCCACCACGTACGGCTCCTCGTGGCCGTCCAGACCGATGCCGTGGCCGGTGCGGTGCAGGAAGGCGTCGCCGTAGCCGGCCGCGGTGATCGGCGCGCGGGCGGCGGCGTCGACGGCAGCGGCGCTCACCCCGGGGCGGACCGCCGCCACGGCGGCGCGCTGCGCCTCGTGCAGCACCGCGTAGTAGTCGAGGAAGTCCGCAGGTGCTGTGCCAGCAGCCAGGTAGGTGCGGGTGCAGTCGGAGCGGTAACCCGAGGGCATGGTGCCGCCGATGTCCACCACGACCGGTTCACCCGCGCCGATCGGCCGGTCGGAGGTGCCGTGGTGCGGGCTGGCGCCGTTCGGGCCGGCGGCCACGATGACGAAGTCGACAGTGACATGGCCGGCCGCCCTGATCGCGGTGGCGACGTCGGTGGCCACCTCCGCCTCGGTCCGCCCCGGCCGTAGCCACTCCCCCATCCGGGCGTGTACCGCGTCGATCGCCGCGCCGGCCTCGGCCAGGGCCTCGATTTCCGCTGCCGACTTGTGGATGCGCAACTCCCGCAGGACCGCCGAGGCGAGCCGCTGCCGGGTGTCGGGCAGCACCGCACGCAGCGCCAGCACCTGTTCGGCCCACATCCGGTCGGCCAGCCCCACCGCACCGACCGGCCCGCCCAGGGCGGCGGTCACCAGTGGGTACGGGTCGGTGCCGTCGGCGTGGTCGACGATGCGTACCCCGGTGGCCGGTGCGGGCGACGCCTCGGCCGCCGGTCGTTCCAGGGTCGGCACGACAAGTGTCGGGTCGCCCTCGGCCGGCAGCACCAGCAGGGTCAGCCGCTCACCGGCGTGCGCGTCGTAGCCGGTCAGGTACCGCAGGTCGGAGCCGGGGCTCAGCAGCAGCGCGTCCAGCCCGGCGGCGGCGACGGCACGCTGCGCGGCGGCCAGTCGCTCCGACGGATACAGCTCATCGAACCCCACTCAGCAAGCTTAACGGTCGTTTGGGCCACCCGGGGCGACAGGTGTCCGACCCGGCCTTCCATTATCGTTATCGATAGTGATAACGTGCACGGGTGACAGAGTCGAGGGAGCGCTGGGCCGAGCTGGCGCTGCATCCGGTCCGGATCCGGATCCTGCGGGCCGTCGCGGGAGCCGAGCTGACCACCCGTGACCTGGTCGACCTGCTGCCGGACATTCCGCAGGCCACGCTGTACCGACATCTCGCGGCACTGGTCAGGGCCGGGCTGCTGGAGGTGGTGACGGAACGCAAGGTCCGCGGCGCGACCGAGCGCGTGTACGCGCTACCCGGGCACGGCGCGACGCTGGACCCTTCGGCCCTGGCCACGGCGACCGCCGACGAGCACGCGCGTTACTTCACCGCGTTCATGTCCAGCCTGCTGTCGGAGTTCTCCAGGTACCTGGCCCGGGAGCGGATCGACTTCGTCGCCGACGGCGTGGGATACCACCAGCTCGTCCTGCACCTCACCGACGCCGAGCTGAGCGAGTTCGCCGCCGGGTTCAACGCGCTCGTCGGCCCGCTGCTCGCCCACCAGCCGGGCCACGGGCGAACCCCACGGCTGCTGGCCACCGTCCTGATGCCGGCCGACCAGCCGACACCCACCGACAGCACGCCGGAGTCCACCGAGGACACCGGACCGACGAAAGGACACGACTGATGGCATCCGTCATGCTTTCCGGCGACGTGATCGACATCCGGTTCACCGGATGGGAGCGGCTCTGGACCGGACGGGACCGGCTGGCGGTGGCCGTCGGCGCGGTGCGGCAGGTCGCCCGGGTGGACAACCCGCTACGCCTGGCCCGTGGTGCCCGGAGCGGGTACGTGGTGTCCGGTTTTGTCAAGATCGGCGTGTGGGGTCTGTTCGGCGGCACCCGACAACTGGTGGCCGCCCGCCGCGGTGAGCCCGGGCTGCACCTGGTGTTGGACCGGGCCGGCACCGGCGGCCAGTTCGACGAGGTCGTGCTCTCCGGCCCGGACGTCCCCGGCCTCGCCGAAGCGATCAGCCGGGCGATGGCGGCCCGCGCATGAGCATCGACGGGCTGACAATCGAGGTCTCGCAGCTGACCAAACGGTACGGCGAGATCACCGCCGTCCGCGATCTCAGTTTCACTGTGGAACCGGGTGTGATCACCGGATTCCTCGGCCCGAACGGCGCCGGCAAGACCACCACGATGCGGATGCTCACCGGTCTGGTGTCACCCACCCGCGGCACCGCCACGATCGGCGGGAGGCCGTACCGGCGGCTGGCCCGGCCGTCGGCCACCGTCGGGGCGATGTTCGACGCCAACGCGTTCCACCCCGGCCACACCGCCCGCGACCACCTGCGGGTCTACGCCGCGATGGGTGGCCATCCCGACAGCCGGGTCACCGAGCTGCTGCACCAGCTCGGCCTCGCCGCGGCCGCCGACCGCCGTACCCGCGGGTTCTCCACCGGCATGCGGCAACGACTCAACCTCGCCACCGCGCTGCTCGGCGACCCGGGCGTCGTGCTGCTCGACGAACCCGGCAACGGCCTGGACCCTGAGGGCATGTCCTGGCTGCGTGGCCTGCTGCGCGGTCTCGCCGACAAGGGTCGCACCGTCCTGATCTCCAGTCACGTGCTCAGTGAGGTTCAGCAACTCGTCGACGACGTGGTGGTGATCCGGCGCGGCGAACTCGTCGCCGCCGGACCGTGGTCCCGGCTCGCCGGCCCGCCAACCGTGCTTGTCACCTCACCCGACGCCGACACCCTCGCCGTGACCCTGGCGACCAGTCCCGTCGAGGCGGGCACCCCACCTCGCGTCGACATCGTCCGGCCCGGTCAGCTGCGGGTGCACGGTCTGAACGCGGCGGGCGTCGCCGACCTCGCGGCCGCGCACCGGCTACGCGTACACGAACTGGTCACCGAAAACACGAGTCTCGAACAGCTCTTCCTTGACCTGACCACCGACCCGCTCACCACCTCCAGGGCAGGCACACCATGACCAACCTGATCCGAGCCGAGTTCCGCCGCCTGCTGGCCACCCGGATGTGGGGCGGTCTCCTGGTCGCCGCAGCCGTGATCGGTGGCGGCATGATCGGCGTCATGGCACTTGTCGGCCCGGAGAACTTCGAGCCGCCGCTGCCCGGTCTGGACACCGACACCGGCGTCCGCTCGCTCCTCGGCATTCTCGGCTACACGGCGCTCGTCCCGGCCGTCGCCGGCACCGTCGCGGTCACCGCCGAGTACCGCCACCGCACCGCCGCCGTCACGTTCCTGTTCGCACCGCGCCGATGGCAGGTACTGGCGGCCAAACTCGCCACCTACGCGGTCGTCGGCCTCGTCTACGGTCTCGTCCTCGCCGGCACCGCCGCCGTGGCCCTGTTCTCCGTCGCCGCCGCCCGGGGCGTCAGCCTCGGTATGCCCGCCCCCACCGTGCTGGCGCTGCTCGGCCGCATCGGTGTGGCGATGATGGTGTATCTGCTCATCGGGGTGGGCATGGGCGCCCTCATCCGCAACCAGGTAGCCGCCCTCTGCGTCGTGATCGGCTACCTGTACCTGGGCGAAACGCTGCTCATGATGATTCCTGGCGTCAACCTGCTCTACCCGATCCTGCCGGGCGGCGCGACCGCGGCCCTGACCGACTTCACCTACGTCGCCGACGCCATGTCCGAACAGCTCGGCAGCACGACCATCCACCTCCTGCCCCCTGCTGTCGGCGCCCTCGTGCTCACCATGTACGCGGTGACCGCCGCCGCCATCGGCGTCATCGTCCCGATGCGCCGCGACATCACCTGACAGCCGACCAGCCAGCTACCCGAGCGCCGTTCGCACGGCGGGCGGACGGTGCCGAGCTGCCGCGCCAGACCGGTCAGGAATCGAGAAGCAGCCGGCACCGCACCTCACTAGCTTGACCAGCGAGGTCATACCCGGCCGGGCGGGCGCCCGGCCGGTGTCGCTACTCGGCTGGGAGGTTCCGATGAGGTGGAACAACTGGATCCGGCAGATCCATCGGTGGCTGGCGATCGCGTTCACGGTGACGGTCATCGTCACCTTCGTCGCGCTCGCGCAGGAGGAACCGATCGTGTGGATCTCCTACGTACCGCTGCTGCCGCTGGCCCTGCTGCTCTTCACCGGCCTGTACCTGTTCGTGCTGCCGTACGTCGTCAAGCGACGCGGCGGTCGAGGTACCGCCGGTGCGAGCTGACGGCAGGAACGGGTCAGTCCGTCAGCCAGAGACAGAACGGGTGGCCGTCCGGGTCCAGGCAGACCCGGACGTCCTCCTGGGGCTGGAAAGCGGCGAGCGTCGCGCCGCAGGCCAGCGCGTGCTCCAACGCGGCCGGCAGGTCCTGCACCCCGATCTCCAGGTGCATCATCATCTGCTGCTGACCGGCCTGTGCCGGCCAACTCGGACGCACGTACGCCCGCTCCCGCTGAAAGGCGAGCCCGACCCCGCCGTCGGGGGTACGCAGGATCACGTCGTCGGCCTCCTCGACCGCGATGTCCCACCCGAGCAGACGCGCGTAGAAGCGGGCCAGAGCCGCCGGGTCGGGCGTGTCGAGGTTGACGGTGGTCAGCGCCAGCCGGGTCGGTACGGTCATCGGCTCCTCCTTCGTCGCACCAATCGGAACGCACCGGCGAGATGCCGTGCGCGGTGAACGTCGGTGCGGTGTGCCAGGCTGTCGGGCGTGACAGCGCAGACCCCGATCATGCTCATCGACGCGCCCAGTCTCTACTTCCGGGCGTACTTCGGCATTCCCGAATCCGCCGCGAAGACCGCCGACGGTCAGCCGGTGAACGCGGTGCGTGGGTTCCTCGACATGCTCGCCCACCTGGTACGCACCCGGCGGCCGGGCCGGATGGTGTGCGCGATGGACCACGACTGGCGGCCGGACTGGCGGGTCGCGCTGCTGCCGTCGTACAAGGCGCACCGGGTGGCCCCCGAGGGTGGCGAGGTGGTGCCGGACACCCTCTCCCCCCAGGTGCCGATGATTCTGGACGTGCTCGACGCGTTGGGCGTGACAGTCGTCGGCGCGACCGGCTACGAGGCCGACGACGTGCTGGGCACCCTCTCGGTCACCCAGCCCGGTCCGGTCGAGGTGGTCTCCGGCGACCGGGACCTGTTCCAGCTGATCGATGACGCCCGGGGCGTGCGACTGCTCTACGTCGGGCGGGGGGTGGCCAAGCTGGAGGACTGCGACGACGCCGCCGTGCGGGCCCGCTACGGCGTGCCGGCCGACCGGTACGCCGAGTTCGCCGCGCTGCGCGGCGACCCGTCCGACGGGCTGCCCGGGGTGGCCGGCGTCGGTGAGAAGACCGCCGCCCGGCTGGTCGACAGGTACGGCGACATCGCCGGCATCCTCGCCGCCCTGGACGACCCGGCCGCCGGCTTCGCACCCGGGCTGCGCGCCAAGCTCAACGCGGCACGGGACTACCTGGCGGTGGCGCCGACAGTGGTCCGGGTCGCCCTGGACGTGCCGCTGCCACCGCTGTCCACCGAGCTGCCGGTGGCGCCGGCCGACCCGGAACGACTGCTCGACCTGGCCGAGCGGTGGAACCTCGCCGGTTCCACCCGTCGCCTGGTCGACGCGCTCGCCACCCGGACCGCGACCGGCTGACCCGCTTTCCGGGCCAGCTCAGACGATGAACCGGATCCGGCCACGGCGGGCCAGCAGGTAGCCGAGGGCACCGGCGACGATCAGCACGAGACCGAATCCGGCGATCAGGCCGGTCGAGGCACCGGTGATCGGCAGCGAACCGCCGCCTCCGCCACCGCCGGAGATCTCCAGCTGGATCTTCGCGGTGTCGTTGGCGGGGTTCAGGTCCTTGACCGGACCGTCGCCGTTGAAGGTGTGCAACCGGACCGTGCCGCCCTTGCCGCCGGCCCGGTCGATCCGCACGTCGAACTCGAAACTCAGCCGCTCACCACGGCTGATCGTGCCGCGCGCGAGACACACGTAGACCCGTGCGCCCGGCTTGCCGGGCCGCCACTCGTCCTCATCCTGGTCGACACAGGACTGCGGCGCGGTGACCGCTGTGACGTTGGCCGGCAGGGTCACGATGGCCTCGACGTTGAGACCCTGCTGGCCGTTGGGCCCGGCGCTGGCCGGGCCGTTGTTGAGGTAGCCGACCCGCATCGCGACCGTCTCGCCGACCGCCCCGGTGACGGTGGTCCCCTCGGCGGCCACGTCGCCACGCTGGTCGCCGTCGACGGTGAGCGTGATCCGGGTTTCGTTGTCGTGCGGGTTGGTGTCGGTCTGCCCGAGCGCGCGGGCCTGGGTGTCGTCGAGCGGCACCAGCGTCAGCGCCTCGTCGTCGCCCTTCGGGCCGAGCGGCCCGGTCGAGCCCAACCCGGGACGGAACGCCGCCCAGTCGGCAGGGGTGAACCAGACCGCGTTGCTGAGGTGCAGGTTCGGCGCCCAACTGTCGGCCGGGACGGTTCCGCCGAACGTCGGGTCCACCCGCAGCGACTCACCGGGCTCCAGCGAATTGTCGAACGTGCAGGCGAAGCTGCTGTCGTCGAGGTCGAGATCGCTGTACTCGCAGTTCGCGTACCGCTTCGACGGGGTGAACCCGTAGGAGCCGGAGAGGTACAGCACCAACCCGCGCGCGGTCTTCGGGCCCCGGTTCAGCACCGTCAGCGGTACCTCGACCCGGCCACCCAGACTGCTGTCCAGAGCCAGCTTCGGCTCGGCGGCGAGGTCGACCCCTTCACCGACGGTGACGGTGGACCGGTAGGTCCCGGTGCTCCCGTCGGGCGTGGTGACGGTGAACACCAGTTCCCCCTGCTGGCCCGGCTGCGCGTCCGCCGCCGCCCGGACGGCCAGGCTGAACAGCTCCGAACCCCAGTCACTGTCGATCGTCACCGCGCAGTTGAGGACCGCGCCCGACGCCGTACAGACGTCCGGGTCGTCGCCCTGGTCGACGTCGGCGAAGGCCAGGACAGCGCTGCGGTCCACCCGCACGGTGTAGGTGCCGACCTGCGGGTCACCCAGCAGGCTGACCGAGACCCACTTCTGCGGACCGTCGGCGGCGACGATGACGTTGTTGACGCGTGCCACGGCCGTCGCGGCCGGTTCGGCGGCGGCCGGCACACCGAGGGCCACCGTGCCGAGCACACCGACGACGGCCACGCCGGCAAACCACCGACGAACAACATGAGTCTGCATGGCGGGTCCCTCAGGAAGTGGTGATACCACGACGGGAGCTGAGCCGGGTAAGACTCTCATGGATGCCGCGGTCACCGGAAGCAGGTGTACCGCGGGTCGGCCTGACGGACCGGCCACCCGGCCCTACCGAACGGTCCCCTCCCGGCGCGACCCGTCGGTCTCGGACAGCACCAACGGCGCCTCCAGGACCAGGAAGCAGACCAGCAGCTTGAGGTAGAACAGCAGCGGGAACCAGGCGTAGGCTGGGGCGAGCGGCAGGAAGGTGAGATTGACCAGGACGGCGACGAGATAGAGCGCCATCGCGATCAGACGTTTGACGTCGACCGGGGCAGACTCGACCACGATCGCCGCGACCAGCAACAGAGCCGCGTTGGCCAGCAGCCAGGCCGGGTCGGCACCGGCCGCCGGGAGCAGGGTCACCACCACCGGGTACGCCAGGTGCGCCGCCACGAAGCCCAACCGCCGAGCCCGCTGGCCGGGCCGGTGATACCAGCGCTTCGCCGCGTTCGTCGCGTTTGTGAGCACGCCACCGACGAGGTCCACGGCGATCACCGCCGTCACGACGATCTCGACGACAGACCAGTGCTGGCCCCGCGCCTGGCGCAGGACGTACCCGGCCAGCAGCGACAGCACCAGCAGGTGCGCTCCGGCCTCGGCGAGGTTCTCCCGCCGGCTGCGCCCGGGCCCGAAGAACCGATCGACAGCCCCGGCCAGGCCCGGTCGCGGCGGCGGTACACGCCAGTCGACGCGCACCCCCGGCGGCGCGTCACCGGCCTGGTCCCCGCCGGACCCCTGTTGCACCCGTGACCCACCTCCCGACCTGCCCCGCGCCCACTTCGGACCCGGCCACGCCGGATCGTCGATGTTCCCGTCTGCCCAGCACGTTAGCTGTCCGAGTACTCGTCGGAACCGGCGGGCGGTCCGGCATCAGCGCCGGCACCGGGAGACAGCGGCGTTGGCACCGCGGGTCAGGTGACCTGGCGGAGGTAGCCGTCGATGGCGGCGGCCAGGATCTGCTCGCCGGGACGTGCCCACACCTCGGCGTTGAAGACCTCCACCTCGATCGGGCCGGCGTAGCCCGCCGCGTCCACCGCCTCGCGCAGCCGGCGCAGCTCGATGCAGCCGTCGCCGGGCAGCGCCCGGCCGAGCAGCACCCCCTCCGGCAGCGGGGTGACCCAGTCGCAGACCTGGAAGGCGGCGATCCACTCCCCCGCGCGGGCGATCTGGTCGTAGACGGTGTCGTCCCACCACACGTGGTAAGCGTCCACCACCACGCCGACCACGCCCGGGTCGAACCGCTCGGCGATGTCCAGCGCCTGACCGAGGGTGGCGATGACGCACCTGTCGGCGGCGAACATCGGGTGCAGCGGTTCGATGGCCAGGGTCACCCCGGCGGCGTCGGCGTGCGGGGCGAGTTCGGCGATCGCGTCGGCCACCCGGGCGCGGGCACCGTCGATGTCCTTGCTGCCCGGCGGCAGGCCACCGGAGACCAGGACCAGCACCGGGGCGCCGAGCGTGGCCGCCTCGTCGATGGCGCGCAGGTTCTGCTCCCGCCAGTCGTCGGCGGTGAAGAACCCGCCCCGGCACAGGCTGGTGACCGCCAGTCCGGCGTCGCGGACCAGCTTCGCGGCGCGGCCGAGACCGTACTCGGCGACCGGTTCCCGCCACAGGCCGATGCCCGGTACCCCGGCGGCGGCGCAGCCGGCGACCACGTCGGGCAGCGGCCAGTGCTGGGCGGTGGCCTGGTTGAACGAGAACCGGCGCAGGGCCGTCCGGTCCCCGGTCACTGGGTCACCCCGGCCACAGTGAAGAAGGCCCGGGCCCGAGCGGCGGCCAGCTCGGCGTCGGGCAGCAGGCCGGCGGCGTCGGCGAGGGTGAGCAGGGTGCCCAGGTGCTCCGGTGAGCGGCCGGACTGCAACCCCCCGACCATCGTGAAGTGCTCCTGGTGACCAGCCAGCCAGGCGAGGAAGACGATGCCGGTCTTGTAGTACCAGGTGGGTGCGGCGAACAGGTGCCGGGCCAGCGGCACGGTCGGGGCGAAGATCTCGTCGTACGCCTCGAGGTCGCCCCGGTCCAGGGCGGCGAACGCGGCCGACGCGGCGGGCGCGATGGCGGCGAACACCCCGAGCAGCGCGTCGGAGTGGCCGGCCTCGTCGCCCCGGATCAGTTCCGGGTAGTGGAAGTCGTCGCCGGTGTAGAGGCGTACGCCCGCCGGCAGCCGGCGGCGCAGCGCCACCTCGCGTCCGGCGTCGAGCAGCGACACCTTGATGCCGTCCACCCGGGACGCGTGGGTCTTGAGCAGCTCGACGACGGTGTCGGCGGCCAGGTCCAGGTCGGCGGTACCCCAGTAACCGGTGAGCGCCGGGTCGAACATCGGACCGAGCCAGTGCAGCACCACCGGCCGGTCGGCGGCGTGCAGCAGCTCGTCGTACACCCGCAGGTAGTCCTCGGGGCCACGGGCGGCGGCGGCCAGGTGCCGGCTGCACATCAGCACCGGCACCGCCCCGGCGGCCTGGACGTCGTCGAGTTGCTCGCGGTAGGCGGCGGTGACCTCGGTGAGCGTCGCCGGGCCGGGTGGCAGCTGGTCGGTGGCTGCCCCGGCGACGATCCGCCCACCGGCGGCCCGGGCCTCCGCCGCGCTCCGACGGATCAGCTCCCGGGTGGTCGGGTAGTCCAGGCCCATCCCGCGCTGCGCGGTGTCCATCGCCTCGGCCACCCCCAGGCCGTAGGACCAGAGGTGCCGGCGGAAGGCTAGGGTGCGGTCCCAGTCCAGGACAGCCGGGGTACCCGGGGTGTTGTCCGCGGCCGGGTCGGCCACCACGTGCGCGGCGGCGTACGCGACGCGGCTGGTCGGCGGCGCGTCCGGGCGGGGATGCCCGGTGCCGCCGGAGAGCCGCAGGCGACGGCCGCCGGGCAGGGTGACCTCGGTGCCGCTCACGCCGCGAGGCGCCGCGCTACCGAGTCTGCTGGTTCGCTCGCTTCGCTCGCTCACAGGGCCAGCTCCGGTACCTCGACGCGGCGACCCTCCCGGGCCGACAGCAGGCCCAGCTCGGCGAGCTGCACGCCACGCGCGCCGGCCAGGAAGTCCCACGGGAACGGCTCACCGGTGGCGACGTGCCGCAGAAACGCCTCCCACTGCACCTTGAAGCCGTTGTCGAAGTCCTCGTTGTCCGGCACCTCCGTCCACTGCGAACGGAAGTCCTCGGTGGCCGGCAGATCCGGGTTCCAGACCGGCTTGGGGGTGACCGCCCGGTGTTGCACCCGGCAGCGGCGCAGCCCGGCGACCGCGCTGCCCTCGGTGCCGTCGACCTGGAACTCGACAAGCTCGTCCCGGTACACCCGGACACACCAGGACGAGTTGAGTTGGGCGATGACGCCTCCCTCCAGCTCGAAGATGCCGTAGGCGGCGTCGTCGGCGGTGGCTTCGTAGGGCCGGCCGGCCTCGTCGACCCGACGTGGAATGTGCGTGGCGATGGTGGCGGTGACGGCGCGTACCTCGCCGAACAGTTCCGCGAGCACGTAGTGCCAGTGCGGGAACATGTCCACCACGATGCCGCCGCCGTCGGCGCTCCGGTAGTTCCACGACGGGCGCTGCGCGGGCTGCCAGTCGCCTTCGAAGACCCAGTAGCCGAACTCGCCGCGTACCGACAGCACCTGGCCGAAGAAGCCGCCGTCGAGCAGCCGCTTGAGCTTGCGCAGCCCTGGCAGGAAGAGCTTGTCCTGCACCACACCGGTGCGTACGCCGGCGGCCCGGGCGGCGCGCGCCAGGTCCAGGGCGGCGGCGGTGTCCTCGGCCAGGGGCTTCTCGGTGTAGATGTGCTTGCCCGCCTCGATGGCCCGCCGGATGGCCTTCTCCCGCTGCTGGGTCACCTGCGCGTCGAAGTAGATCTGGACGTCGTCGCGGGCCAGCGCGGCGGTCAGGTCGGTGGTCCAGTCGTCCAGGCCGTGTCGTTCGGCGATCTCGCGCAGCTTGGCCTCACTGCGGCCGACGAGGACGAGATGCGGCCAGACGGTGGTGCCGTCGGCCAGCGGCACGCCACCGGCGGAACGGATGGCCAGCAGGGAGCGCACCAGATGCTGCCGGTATCCCATCCGGCCGGTCACGCCGTTCACGATGATGCCGATCGACCTGCGGGTCATGGGGGTCCTTCCGTCGTACGCGCCCGAACCGGGCAGGTAAGCGCTTTCCTGCAAGACTAGGCGGTGCCCTGACGGCCAGGCAAGGGCTTACCTGACGGCGGAACTTCCGGCCGTCAGCGCCGTGGCCGCGCTCTGGAACGCGAACAAACCACTGGCCACCGCGCTGTCGCGACGAGGACCATCACTGGATGGACCACCTCTCCGGCGAGATCGTCGCCTACTACACCGACCGGTACCGCGAGGACCTGCGACTCACGGCACGGCCACAGGCCCGGCTGGAGCGGACCCGGACGTTGGAACTGCTCCGGGAGTCGCTGCCCGAACCGCCCGCCCGGATCCTGGACGTCGGCGGTGGCACCGGCGAGTACGCCCGCGCCCTCGTCACCCTCGGCTATCGGGTACGACTGCTCGACCTGGTGCCCGCGCACGTCGCCCAGGCCCGCGCTGGCCGACCCGCGGTCGACGCGGACGTCGCCGACGCCCGGTCACTTCCCGAGGACGACGACGGCTACGACGCGACCCTGCTGCTGGGGCCGCTCTACCACCTGCCGCACCGCGCCGACCGGTGCCGGGCACTGGCGGAGGCGCGGCGGGTCACCCGGCCCGGCGGTCGCGTCCTCGCCGCCGCGATCTCGCGATTCGCCGGGCCGCTCGACTTCGCTGCCACCGGGCGGCTCGACGACCGGATGGTCGAGGAGGCCAAGGTGCTGCTCACCGACGGTCGCAACGACCCACGCGTCGGTTTCACCCACGCCTACTTCCACCGGGTCGAGGAACTCGTCGACGAATTCCGTACCGCCGGCCTTGTCGACCCGGCCGTCGACGGCATCGAGGGACCGGCCTGGATCGCCGCCGAGGCCGCAGCGGACGGGTCGATGGCGGAGACCGTGTTCACCGCCGCGCTGCGGCTCGCCCGCGTCTACCGAGCGGAACCCGCCCTCGTCGCGGCGAGCGCCCATCTCCTCGCCCGGGGCACCGTCCCCGACCATGCGTCGGACATCGGGCGCGGTGAACCCGACCTGCTGCCTTGACCTGCGTTTACCGCGGAACGGAAAAGGACCCTCACTGCGGTACGGTGTCGCTGGTCGCCACGGCAGCGGCCGGCGCGACGCGTGAGGGGGCGGGTGTGGCGACGCTGTCCGATGTGGCCCGGCGGGCCGGGGTCTCACCCGCCACGGCCTCCCGCGTGATCAACGGCAGCAGCAAGCCGGTCACCGAGGAGTTGCGCGAACGGGTGCTGCGGGCCGTCGCCGAGTTGCAGTACGTGCCCAACGCGCACGCTCAACTGCTGGCCCGCTCGCACCGCGGCGCCGTCGGGGTGATCGTGCACGACGTCTCCGACCCGTACTTCTCGGAGATCACCCGGGGCCTGCAACGGGTCGCCACCGACCAGGGCCGCCTGCTGATGATCTGCAACAGCTACCGCGACCCGGAGCGGGAACTGGAGTACGTGGAGCTGCTGCGCGGCCAGCAGGTCGCCGCCATCATCCTGGCCGGCTCCGGCTACCACGACGCCGACTTCACCCGGCTGCTCAACGGCAAGCTCACCGCGTACGAGGCCACCGGGGGGCGAGTGGCGGTGATCGGCCGCCACGAGCACTCCGGTGACGCGGTGATGCCGGACAACCGGGGCGGCGCCGAACTTCTCGGGCGGGAGCTGTGCCACCTCGGCCACGAACGCATCGGCGTGGTGGCCGGCCCCCGGGTGCTGACCACCACGACCGACCGGCTCACCGGGCTCCGCGCGGCGCTCGCCGAGCACGGGCGGGATCTGCCGGAACACCGCATCCGGTACGCCGACTTCGACCGCGACGGCGGTGCCGAGGCCACCGCCGCCCTGCTCGACGCGGAGCCCGGGCTGACCGCGATAGCGGCGCTCAACGACTCGATGGCCATCGGCGCGCTGGCGCTGCTGCGCGCCCGCGCGGTGCCGGTGCCACAGCAGGTGAGCGTCTTCGGCTTCGACGACATGCCGATGGCCCGCGACGTCACCCCGGCGCTGACCACGGTCCGGCTGCCCCTTGTCGAGATGGGCGCCCGGGCGATGGCCCTGGCCCTCGACCCGGGAGCCGCCCACCCCCGGGTGGAGTCGCTCGCCGCCGAACTGATCCGCCGGGACAGCTCCGGACCCGCCCCGAGGTGAGGCTCGTCTACCGTCACCGAAAACGTTATCGTGGGTGATCATCGTAAGGAGCCTCATGCCCCGCGCGCATCTCACCATCAACCCCGCCTTCACCATCGGGCCGGTCCGTCGACGACTCTTCGGCGGCTTCGTCGAGCACCTCGGCCGGCACATCTACGACGGCATCCATGAGCCCGGACATCCCAGTGCCGGACCGGACGGTTTCCGGCGGGACGTGATCGAGCTGGTCAAGGAGCTCGGGGTCAGCACGGTCCGGTACCCGGGCGGCAACTTCGTCTCCGGCTACAACTGGGAGGACGGCGTCGGCCCGGTGGCCGAGCGTCCGCACCGGCTCGATCTCGCCTGGCACTCCACCGAGACCAACCAGGTCGGCCTGCACGAGTTTCAACACTGGCTCGACCTGGTGGGCAGTGAGCTGATGCTGGCCGTCAACCTCGGCACCCGAGGCCCGAAGGAGGCCGTCGAGCTGCTGGAGTACACGAACCTGCCGGCCGGTACCGCCCGCGCCGAGCAGCGGGCCGCCAACGGCCGCAAGGAGCCGTTCGGGATCGCCATGTGGTGCCTCGGCAACGAGATGGACGGACCCTGGCAGCTCGGCCACCGCGACGCCACGGACTACGGCAAGCTCGCGGCGATGACCGCGAAGGCGATGCGACAGGTGGACCGGGACCTGGAGCTGGTCGCCTGCGGATCGTCCGGCCGCGGCATGCCGACCTTCGGTGAGTGGGAACGCGTCGTGCTGACGCACGCGTACGACGACGTCGACTACATCTCCTGCCACGCCTACTACCAGGAGCACGACGGCGATCTCGCGAGCTTCCTCGCCTCCGGGGTCGACATGGACGCCTACATCGAATCGGTGGTCGCGACCGTCGACCACGTACGCACCGTCAAACGGTCGGCCAAGCGGATCGATCTCGCGTTCGACGAGTGGAACATCTGGTACATGAGCCGGTGGCAGGAGCAGGCCCGGACGTTCAGCATCGACGAGTGGCCGGTGGCGCCCCGCCTGCTCGAGGACCGGTACACCGTGGCGGACGCCGTGGTCCTCGGCGGCCTGCTGATCTCCCTGCTCAACCATGCCGACCGGGTCACCTCGGCGAACCTCGCGCAGCTCGTCAACGTGATCGCACCGATCATGACCGAGCCGGGCGGTCCGGCCTGGCGGCAGACCACGTTCTTCCCGTTCTCGGTGACCTCGAAGGCCGCCCAGGGTGACGCCCTGCGGGTGCTTGTCGACGCCGACGCGACGACCACGTCAACCTTCGGCTCGGTCCCGGTGGTGGCCGCGGCCGCCACCTGCGAAGGGTCCGCGATGTCGGTGTTCCTGCAGAATCGGCACCTCACCGAGGCCACGACGGTGACGATCGACCTCCGCGCGTTCCAGCCCACCGGTGCGGTCTCGGCGCGGGGAATCTGGGACACCGACGTACGCGCGGCCAACGACCTGCGCGACCCGCAACGGGTGGGGCTGCGAACCAACGACACCGCGCGGCTCGCCGACGGCCTGCTCACCGTCGAGCTGCCGCCCGTGTCGTGGACCGCACTCACAGTCGGGCGCGCCGATCCCGGCGAGGTCTGACCGTTCCGGCGGCCGACTCGTATCCTTTCCGCCGTGACCTCGGCGCTCGGAAACCTCACGCGCCAGCAGCGGACGCTGCTGGCGCGGTGGCTTCGGGGGTCAACCGTCGAGGCCGACCACAGCTGGGGTCTGGTGGCCACCACCGTCCTGGAGGTGACCTGCGCCGGTTCTCGATTCATCGTCAAGGCCGGCGGCGCCGAGGACCACGGCATCCGGCGCGAACTGGACGCCCATGCCAACTGGTTGCGTCCCTGGACCGACCGGGGTCGGGCGCCGACCCTGGTGCACGGCGACGCGGAAGCGAAGCTCCTCGTCACCCGTTACCTGCCCGGCGAGCTGGTGCTCGGCAGCGTGCACGCCGCGGACCGGCGAATCTTCCAGCAGGCCGGTGAGCTGCTGGCGCTGTTGCACGCCCAGATCGTGGTCACCGACGACGACTACGAGAGACGCGAGAACGAGAAGTCGCTGGCCTGGCTGTGCCGACCACACCGGATCGCCGCGCACCTCGTACGGCGGCTGCGGGCCGACATCACGAACTGGCCGACGCCGTCGGCGTCCCTCGTCCCCACCCACGGGGACTGGCAGCCGCGAAACTGGCTCGTCCACGACGGCGTGGTGGGCGTCATCGACTTCGGTCGCGCCGCGATGCGCCCCGCGTACACGGACCTGGGCCGGCTGGCCGCCCAGGACTTCCGCCGCGATCCGGAGCTTGAGGCGGCCTTCCTCGACGGATACGGGCCCGATCCGCGCGAGCCGGACGCGTGGCACCGCACCCGGGTACGCGAGGCGATCGGCACCGCGGTGTGGGCCTACCGCGTGGGCGACCAGGCGTTCGAGGCCCAGGGCCATCGCATGATCGCCGAGGCGCTCGCCCGCGTCCGGGACTGACGACCGGAGGTGTGGCCGTGGTCGTACCTGGCGAGCCGGACCCGTGCGGTTCTGGTCACGGCCGCCGCGAGTCGACCGACAGGGTCCGTGATCATTCGGGCTGTTCGGGCGGCACGACGCGGAAGTCGGTGACGAAGCTGGCGACGCGCCCGTCCGCGGTGCGGCCCACGTATGTGGCGTACACGCCGTCACCCCATCCGGAGCCGACGACATGCACGTTGGCCCCGGTCGGCTCGTCCACCACTGTGGTGATGACGGCGTCGACCGGGTCGTCCGGAATCCGCGCCGGGATGAAGACCTCCTCGACCCGCTCGTAGTCCCATCCGCGCAGTGCCTCGACGGCGACCTGGTCGGCAAGCGTGCCGGTACCCGCGTCGACCGGGTACCCGAAGAAGTCCTCCTCGCCGAGCGTGGCCGGGTCCTGGCCCGGCAGCAGCGCCATCGCCCACGTCGCGACCGGCTCGTCGGCCACCACCAACTGCAGTGCGGCGATCCTTCGCTGCCACTGGCCGTCGTCGGTGTACAGCACCGCCACCCACGCCGTCAGCGGGTACCGACCCGGGGCCACCGTATCGACGAACGGCGTGGCGTGCGGCACCAGCGGATCGCATCCCACCACCCGGCCGGACGGCAGCACCACCGCTCCGAGTTCGTGCGCTTCGACACGGTAGCTGATCCCGTCGCGCTCGACGCGATGCCCCACGGTCAACACCACATCAAGATCCGGCACGTACGGCATGACGCGCAGCGTATCCGGGAGGACGCCGCCTCCGGCCGGTGGTCCCACCATGATCGCTGGCGTCACCGGTTGCGACATCGCGAGGGACCAGGGCCTCACAGCTTGCGCGCGTGGGATAGACGTGATCACATGCGTAGATTCCTGTTAGCGGCCACGCTCACCGTGGCTCTGGTGGCCGGGGCTGCCGGACCGGCGACAGCCGCCCCACCCGGAAGCCCCGCACCCGCGCCGGTCACCGAGGGCTGGTCGATGTCCGGCGGGGAGTTGACCTGGCGCTCGGGCGAACGCGTGCCGATGGGCGACGCCGCCGTCGAGTTCTGGTCGGGCGACAAGCGTCTCGGGCACGCCCGCCCGCACCCGGACGGTCGGACGTTCAGCCTCGCCCTGGACGGACCAGCCCAGCTCGACGAGTTGACGGTGCGCGCGGGCGGCCGACGGATCGACCAGACCGAGCCGCCCACCACCCGTCGCGCCGCACCCGTCGTCGCGGCACCGGGCCGGCAGCCGGCCGCTTCCGTCGACCCCGGCGTCGCCGGTCCCTACCGGCAGGTGACCGGGGAGTACGCCCTGTCCGACGTGAAGCTGCCGGAGTTCCCGGAGAAGGTCGAGATGCGCGCCGTCGTGGTCGCGCCGGTGGGTGCGTCCGGCGTTCGGCCGCTCGCGCTGTTCCTGCACGGCCGGCACGCCATCTGTTATCGCGGCGACGAGTACGGGCCCCAGCAGTGGCCGTGCCCGGCCGGCGCCGAACCGATCCCGAGTCACCGCGGCTACCTTCAGGCTCAGCGGCTGCTCGCCTCGCAGGGCTACCTGACCGTGTCGATCTCCGCCAACGGGATCAACGGCCAGGACTGGGAGGCCGAGGATGGCGGAGCCCAGGCCCGCTCCGCCCTGGTCCGGCTGCACCTGGCGAAGTGGGCCGACTGGGCCGGTGCCGGCCGGGCCGGCGCGCCGGGGATCGTACGCGCCGCACCGCGCGCCGACCTGTCCCGCGTCTTCCTGGTTGGTCACTCCCGCGGCGGTGAGGGCGTCAGCCGGGCGGCGATGGACTCGCTGACGCCGCCACCGGCAAGCCAGAACGGCTATCCGGGCCGGGTCCGCTGGACCGTCCGGGGCATGCTGCTGATCGGCCCGACCCTCTTCGGGCACAACCCGGTGCCGGACGTCCCGTCGGTGACGATCCTGCCCGGCTGCGACGGCGACGTCTACGACCAGCAGGGCCAGCTCTTCGTGGACGAGACCCGCGACATCGGTGGCAGCCGGGCGCTGCGTAGCGCGCTGTACATGATCGGCGCCAACCACAACTTCTTCAACACCGAGTGGACGCCCGGCCAGTCGGTGGCTCCGTCGAACGACGACTTCTCCACCGTCGGCGACCCTGATCCGATCTGCTCCCCGGGCACCGCGACCCGGCTCACCGCTGCCCAGCAGCAGACCGCCGGCGCGACGTACATCGCCGCCGCCGCGCGGCTGTTCGTCGCCGGCGACGACCGGGTCCGCCCGCTGCTGGACGGCAGCGGCCGGCGTGCCCCCTCGGCCGACCCGGCCCGGGTGCTCAGTCACGCCCTCGGTGGCAACCGCACGCCGCTGCTCACGCCGGGCCCGTCGACCAGGCTGTCCGGCGGGGCCCGGATCTGTGACCAGGTCAGCGACGACCCGGAGCGGTCCTGCCTCGACCCGCAGGATCCCAACGCGCTTCTGTCGCACTTCGTGCCGTTCCTCTGGACCGTGCCCGAACCCGACCGGTACGCGGCGGCGCTGAGCTGGTCCGCCGCCGGTCGGCCGATCCGGCTGGCCCCGGCCCGCCCGGTCACCGTCGCCGGGGCCCGGGACCTGGCCCTGCGCATGATCGTCCCACCGAACACCACTGACACCAGGTTCGATGTCGCGGTGATCGGCGCGGACGGCCGACGCAGCCGACTGGGCGCGGTCCGGATGGACGGCCTGCCCGGCACGGAGTACACGACCTCGTACTGGGCGCAGGAGGTGCGGGTGCCGCTCAAGGGCGCACCGGCACGGGTCGCCGCCATCGAGATCACCCCGCGTAGCGGAGACGGTCAGGCGTGGCTGCTCGACGCGTGGGCCTGGCGGCCCGGTACACCCGATGACGACACCCCCCGTACACCGCGGCTGGACCTCGGCACGCTGCGGGTGCAGGAGGGCGACTCCGGCATGAAGGCGTACGAGATCCCGGTGTCGGTGACCGGACGTGGCAGCGGCTCGGTCCGGCTGTACTTCACCGACGACATGGGCGTCAGCCGCTCCTGGCTGGCCACCATCCGACCCGGCCAACGCAGCATCCGGGTACCTGTCGAGGTCGTCGGGGACACGGTGTGGAACTACACCGAGTGGCACACGTTGGCCGCCAAGGCGGAGCGGGGCTTCGTCGTCGGCAGCTACCTCGGTGGACTCGCCGTGATCAACGACGATCCGGCGCCGATCGTCACCGTCGAGTCCACCTCGGTGCGGGTGGCCGAGGGCGAGACGCTCACCTGGCACTTCACCTCGTCCGCGCCGACCGAGGTGGGCATCTTCGCGTACGCTCTGCCGCAGGTTCCCGCCGACCGGCCGGAGCTGTCCACCACGGACGTCGACCCGGAGTGGTTCACCATGTTCACGGGGGGCGATCCGGTGGAGCCGTCGCGGCCGCTGTCGCAGACCTGGCTCGCAACGTCCGTGTTCATCCCGTCGGACGCGGCCACCGGCGAAATCTCCGTACCGACGATCACCGACTCGGTCGACGAGCCCGACGAGTGGATCGAGCTACAGGTCTACAACCCCTCGGCCGGGCCGGTGCCGGAGGTGGCGCTGACCGGGGTGGTGACCGACGGCTGACCCGTACGCTCCGCCGGCCGCACAGCGGGTGCGGCCGGCGGGCACGGGACGGACAGCGCGCGGAGCGCGGCCTACGCTGTCCGGGTGGCGCCGGTCAGTCCAACGCAACGGGTCCTCTCCCCCGACGACGTGGTCGACTTCGTACGGTCGTCCTTCGGCCCGGACCGGCGGGTGGCCGACTGCGGGCCGCTCTCCGGTGGGGGCTTCGCCGCGGTGTGGTGGGTTCGCCTCGACGACGAACGGCCGGGTGGCGGCCGCCCGCGGACCGGTCACCGGGACGTGGTGCTGAAGGTCGCCCCGCCGCCCACCACCCGGCTGCTGCGCTACGAGACCGATCTGCTCGCCGCCGAGGCTCGGTACTTCCGGCTGGTCGCCGAGCGGGCACCGCAGGTGCCGGTGCCGCAGGTGCTGCACCACGGCCGGGATCGACGGCTCGGTGAGTGGCTGGTCACCGGCCGGCTGCCCGGCCGGGCACTGCCCGAGCTGGACGGTGACGACGGGCCGGTCCGCGCCGACCTGGGCGCGGCGACGGCGGCCGTGCACCGGATCACCGGCGACCGGTTCGGCTACGACGCCGGCCGTACCGGCGGACCGACCTGGTCGGCCGCGTTCACGGCGATCATCGACGACCTGCTCGCCGACGCGGCCGACTGGGCGGTGCCGCTGCCCGTACCGCCGCAGCGGTTCCGCGCGCTGGTGGCCCGGCACGGCGCGTTGCTCGACACGGTACGCCGGCCGGCGCTGCTGCACTTCGACTGCTGGGACGGCAACGTGCTCGCCGACCGGGCTGCCGACGGTGCGTACCGGATGTGTGGTCTGGTCGACGGCGAGCGGTTCCTCTACGGCGATCCGCTGCTCGATCTGGTTTCCCCGCTGCTGTTCCGTCGTGCCGAGGACGAACCGACGCATCCCTTCCTGCGCGGGTACGCCGAGGCCACCGGCGTGCCGCTGGTCTTCGATGACGGGGTACGCCGCCGGCTCGCGCTGTACCGGATGCACCTGCACCTGCTGATGACCGTGGAGATGCCCAGCCGGGGCATCACGCCGGACAACGACCCCGGCCGGCACGCCCTGCTGGCCGAGCTGCTCGACCGCGACCTGGCCGAGCTGGCCGCGGACTGAGCCAGCGGACCGCCGAGCGGCCGGCCGGGCCGCCACACGACAGTCGACCACCGCTGGAGGTGCCGCCGTTGCGAGACCGACACGCCAACCTGGCGCGCATCCGTTCGCTCGACGCCGAGCGTGACCACCTGGAGATCTACCAGACGATGCTGCGCCACGAGTTCTGCTGGGAGCTGAGGCTCGGGCTCAACCTGGCGTTCAACCGCTCCTTCTCGATCCCGGAGATCGCCGCCGTGCACACCGCCACCGGCGAGCTGACCCGGCGCACCCGCAAGCGCATCGACGACACCGGCCTGCTGATGTACGAGATGGTGCTCAACGGGTTCGACCATCCGCGCGGCCGCGCGGCGCTGCGTCGGGTCAACCAGATCCACCGCCCGTACGGCATCGGCAACGACCACTACCGGTACGTACTCGGCTGCCTGGTGGTGATCCCGACCCGGTGGATCGACAGGTACGGCTGGCGCCGTACCTGCTGTCACGAGCGGCGCGCCACCCACGTCTTCTACCGGGAGCTGGGCCGCCGGATGGGCATCACCGACATCCCGGAGACCTACCAGGAGTTCGCCGACTGGTTCGACGCCTACGACGCGGCGCACCTGAGGCCCAACGACGACGCGGCGGCGATCGAGCGGGCCACCCGGGAACTGCTGCTCGGGCGGCTGCCCCGCCCACTGGCTCCCGTCGGCGACGCCCTGGTCGCCGCGTTGTACGACGAACGGCTGCGCGCGGCCACCAGGGTCGCCGCCCCGGCCTGGCCGGTGCGGGCCGGACTGCACGGCGGGCTGCGCGTCCGGGCGTGGCTGCTGCGGCACCTCGGCCGGCCACGCACCGAGCCGCTGTTCGCCGACGGTGTGATCAGCACGCGGACGTACCCCGACGGCTACACCATCGACCAGCTCGGCCCACACCCCGGCTGACCCGCCGCCGCCCGACGGACGGCCGTCGACGGTCCCGACCGGCGACGGCGGTCGGGACCGGGGGCGCCGACGGTCAGGACGGTGCGAACCGAGCCAGCGGATTGGTCAGGGCACCGACCAGTTGCAGGGCGGCCGACGGGTCGGCCAGGTCGACCATCTGCTGGTTGTCGCGCAGTTGCAGCCGGTTGAGGCAGGACAGCGCGAACTCCGGGGCGAACAGGTCGTAGCGGGCCAGCCGGTCGGCCAGGTGGGGCACCCGGCCAACGTACTCGGTGGCGCAGTCGGCCACGGTACGCCAGAACTCCTCCTCGCCGATCACGCCCTGATCGGCGAGGGTCGCGCCGAGGAAGCGGAAGAAGCAGTCGAAGACGTCGGTGAAGATCGACAGCAGCTTCATGTCCTCCGGGATCTCGGCGCGGATCCGCTCGACCGCCGGCGGCAGTTGCGCCTCGGCGCTCATCATCACGATCTCCTCGGCGATGTCCTTGAAGATCGCCCGCTCGACGACGCCGTCGCGGAGCACCAGGATGACGTTCTCGCCGTGCGGCATGAACGCCAGGTCGTAGGCGTAGAAGGCGTGCAGCAGCGGGGTCAGGTAGGCGTTCAGGTAGCGGCGCAGCCAGACCGTCGGCGCCAACCCGGAGGCGGCGATCAGCTCGGCGGCGAACGAGCGCCCGTCGGTGTCGACGTGCAGCAGCGACGCCATGGTGGCCAGCCGCTCGCCGGGAGCCAGGTCCGGTACCGGGCTCTCCCGCCAGAGTGCGGCAAGCATCTTGCGGTACGGCGAGTATCGGTCGGTGGCGGCCTCGTACTGGCGGTGCCGGTAGCCGACGGCGGCCCGCTCCCGGATGATCGTCAACCCGGTGGCCCGGAACACCTCGTCGCCGTCGATCAGGTCGGCCAGCCAGTCGTTGATGGCCGGGGTGGCCTCCATGTACGCGGCGGACAGCCCCCGCATGAAGCCCATGTTCAGCACGGACAGCGCGGTCTTGACGTAGTGCCGCTCGGGATGGCTGACGTTGAAGAAGGTGCGGATGGACTGCTGGGCGAGGTACTCGTCGGGGCCTTCACCGAGGCAGACCAGTCGGCGACGCGCCACCTCGCCGGCGAAGGTGACCGACAGCTTGTTCCACCACTGCCACGGGTGCACCGGGATGAGGTGGTAGTCGGCGAGGTCCAGGCCCAGTTCGGACATGGTCCCGGCGAACCGGGCGAGGGTCGCCTCGCCCAGTTCGGCGCGCAGCAGCGTCTCCTGGTCCAGGTCGGCGGCGCTGGTGAAGGTGGCGTGGTCGCGGTGGGCGGCGAGCCAGATCAGCCGTACCGGGTGGGCCGCTTCGGGGGCGTAGCGGTGGTACTCGTCGACGCCGAAGCCGAGCCGCCCGTTGTTGGCCACGAAGCAGGGGTGACCCTCGGTCATCGACGTCTCGATGGTCTGGAAGTCGGCCGCCACCAGCTTCGCCGCGCTGGGCAGCTCCCGGTCCAGCTTGTACGCCAGGCCGGCGAGGGTGGAACTGATCTCCTCAAGGTAGACCGGCAGGATCCGGTCGGTGAGGCCGAGCACGTCACGCAGGTCGAGGCAGAGATCGACAGCGTCCAGCGGCAGCGGCTGGCCGTCGCGGTGCCGGGTGATGCTCTCCGGGTCGATGTCCCAGTGCTCAAGCGTCATCACCCGGGCCGCGAACCGGTACCGGACCGCGCCGGAGGCGGCGGTGACGGCGTACCACCGCCGGCCGGTGGGGTCGGCTGACGCGCCGTCCGGCTCGGGGGTGAGCAGGCGCTCGTGGGTGAACTCGGCGAGCGCCTTGCGCACCAGCAGGCGGTTGGCCCGCTCCCAGGTCTCCGGGCGCAGGTGGGCGACCGGGTCGCGCGTGGTCATGCCGGTACTCCTTCGTTTCGGGTGGCGGCCAGGAACCGCTGCCGGGTGCAGATGCTCAGCAGGGCCGTCTTCTCCGGTTTGGTGATCGGTCCGACCACCTCGAAGCCGACAGCCGCGTTGAGCGCGTGCACGGCGGTGTTGCGCACGTCCGGCTCGACCACCACCCGTTCGGTGGTGGGGTCGGCGAAGAGCCAGGCCATCACTGTGGTGATGACGGCTCGGGTGAAGCCGTGCACGGGGGTGTCGGTGGGTGCGCAGAGGAAGTGCATGCCGACGTCGCCGGGCCGGGCGTCGTGCAGACCGACGAGTTCGACCCGCGCCGGGTCGTACCGTTCGGCGAGGAACGCCGGCTGGGCGCGCCACAGCCCCAGGTACGCCTCGTGGTGCGGGTGCTCGGCGATGCGCTGGTACTCGGCGGTCACGGCGTCGACGTCGGCGTCCTGCATCAGCCAGAACGCCGCCTTGGGATGGGTCACCCACCGGTGCAGCACCGGAGCGTCGGCGGCCACGTCGAGCGTACGCAGGGCGAACTCGCCGAGTCGCCGATCGTGCCGGGTGTACACGAGCTGGGTCACCCGGTCACCCCGAAGTCCTGGAAGGTGATCGACTTTTCGATCGGGTACGGCTCGCGGCCGAGCAGTTCCCGGATGATCCAGCTGTTGCGGTACGGGCCCATGCCGAGATCGGGCGAGGTGATGCTGTGCGTGTGGGTGCCGCCGTTCTGGAGGAACACACCGCGCCCGGTGGTGTCCACGCTGTAGTTGCGGGCGACGTCGAGCCGACCGTGGTCGTCGAAGCGCAGCCGGTGCCGGATCGGCTCCAGGAACGCCGGCACCTCGTAGCGGTAGCCGGTGGCCAGCACCAGCCCCTCGGTGTCCAGAGTGAAGTCCCGTTCCTGCTCGACGTGGCGCAGCCGCAGGGTGTGCACACCGGTGCTCCCGTCGTGGGTCACCTCGGTCAGCTCGGTGTTTGTCAGCAGCCGGGTGTCCACCGGGCCGTCGACGCTCGCGGCGTAGAGCAGGTCGTAGATGTCGTTGACCAGGTCGGCGGAGATGCCCTTGAACAGCCCCTTCTGCTCGGCCTCCAGCCGGTACCGGGTGGCCTCGGGCAGCGCGTGGAAGTAGTCCACGTAGTCCGGCGAGGTCATCTCCAGGGTGAGCTTCGTGTACTCCAGGGGGAAGAAGCGGGGCGAGCGGGTCACCCAGTTCAGCTGGTATCCGTGGGTGCCGATGTCGCCGAGCAGGTCGTGGTAGATCTCGGCGGCGCTCTGCCCACTGCCGACGATGGTGATGCTCCGCTTGGCCCGCAACGCGTCCCGGTGCTCCAGGTACCGGGAGTTGTGCACGGCGTCGGAGGCCAGGCCGGCGCAGGCGTCCGGCAGGTGGGGCGGGGTGCCGGTGCCGAGCACCAGGTGTCGGGCCCGGTGGGTGACGGTGGCACCGTCGACGGTGGCGGTCACCACGTACCTGTCGTCGGCGGGGTCGTACTCGACGGCGGTGACCTGATGCCCGAACCGGAGGTTGGGCAGCTTGGCGGCGGCCCAGCGGCAGTACGCGTCGTACTCCACCCGCAGCGGGAAGAAGCTCTCCCGGATGTAGAAGGGGTAGAGCCGGCCGATCTCCTTGAGGTAGCTGAGGAAGGAGAACGGCGAGGTGGGATCGGCGAGGGTGACCAGGTCGGCCAGGAACGGCGTCTGCAGCCGGGACGACTCCAGCAGCATGCCGGGATGCCAGGAGACGTCGTCACGGGCCTCCAGGAACAGCCCGTCGAGGTCGGCGATGGGGGCGGTCAGGCAGGCCAGGCCGAGGTTGTACGGCCCGAGACCGATCCCGATGAAGTCGTAGCTGGACATCCGGCCCTCCAGGCTCGGGTTCGCAGATGGCATGGTCAGCCGACCGGGCAGGTCAGGTCGGCGGAGGCGGCGGATCCGGCGTGTTCGTGCACGTGGCGGCCGGCGTGCTCGGCGATCAGGTCCAACACGTAGGCGACGTCGTCGGTGGTGGTGGCCGGGTTGAGGACTGTGAACTTGAGGTACTGCCGGCCGTCGACCCTGGTGCCGGCGACCACGGCGAGGCCGGAGGCGGCCAGCGCCTCGCGGGCGCGCAGGTTTGCCGCGTCGGTCAGGTCCCGGCCCGGCCCGGTGGGTCGCCAGCGGAACACCACAGTGCTCAACTGCGAGCGGGTCAGCACCTCGAAGCGTGGGTCGGCGGCGACCAGCTGCCATGCCTGGGCGGCCCGGTCGCAGACTTCGTCGAAGAGTTCACCGACGGCGTCGGGTCCCATCACCCGCAGGGTCAGCCAGAGTTTGAGCGCGTCGAACCGGCGCGTGGTCTGCAGGCTCTTGTCGACCTGGTTGGGGATGCGCTGGGCCACCATCCGGGCCGGGTTGAGGTAGTCGGCGTGCCAGGTGGCGTGCCGCAGGGTCCGCCGATCGCGGACCACCAGCGCGCTGGAGCTGACCGGCTGGAAGAAGGACTTGTGGTAGTCGACGGTGACCGAGTCGGCGCGTTCGATGCCGTCGAGCAGGTGTCGGCGGGTGGGCGAGACCAGCAGCCCGCAGCCGTACGCGGCGTCGACGTGCAGCCACACGCCGGCCGTGGCGCACACCTCGGCGATCTCGTCGAGCGGGTCGATGGTGCCGAAGTCGGTGGTGCCGGCGGTGGCCACCACCGCCATGACGGTCAGGCCGGCGCGCCGGCAGCGGGCGATCTCGTGCCGGACCGCGCCGGGACGCATCCGCCGGTCCGGGCCGGTCTCCACCACCACTACCGCGTCCGGTGCCAGGCCGAGCAGCTTGGCTGCCTTCTGCACGCTGAAGTGACCGGCCGCCGAGGCGATGATCCGTAGCTGGGGCAGCAGGATCCGCCGGTCGGCGGGCGTGGCGGCGGCCAGCGCCTCCTCCCGGGCCAGCAGCAGGGCGTGCAGGTTGGACTGGGTGCCGCCGCTGGTGAACACTCCGTCGGCCGCCGGGCCGAGGCCGATCCGGTCGGCGGTCCACTCGATGAGCCGGCGCTCGATCAGGGTGCCGCCGGCGCTCTGGTCCCAGGTGTCCATCGAGGAGTTGACCGCGCTGAGGACCGCCTCGCCGAGCAGCGCCGGGATCACCACGGGGCAGTTGAGGTGGGCCAGGTACCGCGGGTGGTGGAACCAGACCGCGTCACGCAGGTAGACGTCCTCCAGTTCGTCGAGCGCGGCGGTGGTGTCGCCCAGCGGCCGGTCCAGGTCGATCGCCTCCACCTGCGGGGCGAGTTCGTCCGGGCGTACGCCGGTGAACGGTCCGGTCGCCTCGGCCACCCGACGGGCCACCCGGTCGGTGCCGGCTGCCACCGCCTGTCGGTACCGCTCGACTGTCTCGTCGCTGAGCAGGTGCGCCCGGGCGGGTGTGGGCCTGGGCTCCGGGTGGGTCGGCGTTGCCTCGGCGGTGTGCACCGGCAGGGTCATGGACGTGTCCTCCACGCTCGGCGGTTCGGTTTTCGGGCAGCCGGAACCCGCCGCACGACAGGTGGGCGGCGGGCACTTCGGTTCTGGGAGGTTGGTGGCGGGGCGGCCGGTGCGGTGGTCGACCGCGGCCGGCCGCCCGGCGGAGTCAGGTGAGCTTCTTCGCTCCCTGGATCGCCTTGGCGAGGTTCTCCAGCAGCGGAGCCGCGCCGGCGTACGAGAAGCGGGGCACCGCGTCCCACGGCGTGACCTGTCCGGCCTGCACGGCGGGCAGTTGCTTCCAGGTGGGCTTGGCGGCCAGGTCGGTCGGTTGCAGGGCGGTGCCGCGGTTGTCGAGCAGGATCAGGTCGGCCGGGAACTTGCCGGCGTTCTCCCAGCTGAGGGCCTCGAAGTAGTCGCCGGCCTCAAGCTTGGTCGGCACCACGATGTCGACGCCGAGTTCGGCGAAGTACATCAGGTCGGTGCTGATCTTGGGGTTGGAGACGTAGAACAGGTCGGGGCTGCCCGAGGCTGCCATCACCTTGATGCCCGGGTTGGCGGCGACGGCCTGGCGTACCGCTTCGGCGGCGGCCTCGAACCGCGCCTTGGCGTCGGTGACCTTCGGCGCCGACAGGTCGGCGCCGAGGGACTCGGCGAGTTGGGCGTACCGTTCGATGGGCTTGGTCATCGGCACCCGGGCGGTGGTGATGGTCACCGCCGGGGCCAGCGGCAGGATCTTGTCCTTGCTCTCGTCCGGGACGTACCAGTAGGCGCCCGGGTCGTACATGTGGGTGACCAGCAGTTCCGGACGCAGGGCTGCGTACTTCTCGACGCTGAACTCGCCCCAGACGTTGCCGAGGATCTCCACGCTCTCCACGTCCAGGTCACCGGCCTGCGGTTCGACGCTGCCGTCCGCCTTCTTCGTCTCGCCGAACACGCCTACCACCTCGCGGCTGAGTCCGAAGTCGACAAGTGCCGCGGCGGAGCCGGTGAAGGCGACCACCCGTTGGGGCCGGGCGTCGGCGGTGACCTTCTCGGGGCGGTCGTCGGTGAAGGACCAGGGGCCGGAGGCGTTGTCGGTGCTGGTTCCGGCGTTGTCGTCACGGCCGCAGCCGACGAGTGCGGCGGCCACTGCGGCACCGCCGACGGCGAGCAGCCCCCGGCGGGAGAGGCGACGGGCGGAGAGGTGCTCAGGCATTCGTGTCGTCTTTCGATCAGGGTCTCGGACCATGGACAGCCGGGGGTTAGGCTAACCTAACCTAACTTCGTGCCTAGACTCGGCTCCTGTCAAGTCCTGACGGCGTTTCGCACCACACTGGAGTTCACACTGTCCGTCATCGAGTCGCCACCCTCTGAGACGCCGACCCGGTCGACCGCACCACCCCGGCACCGTCGCACCGCCCTACGCGCCAGCGGTCTCCTCATGGCCGCGCTTACCCTGCTCACGGTCGCCGTGCTCAGCATGGCTGTCGGCGCCAAGCAGATCCCTGCGTCCGAGGTCTGGCACGCCCTGACCGACCGGGACGCCGCCGAGTACGCGGTGGTCCGGGAGCTGCGGTTGCCCCGTACGCTGCTCGGACTCCTGGCCGGCGCGGCGCTCGGCGTGGCCGGCGCGGCGATGCAGGCGCTCACCCGCAACCCGCTCGCCGATCCCGGGCTGCTCGGCATCAACGCCGGTGCGGCCGCCGCCATCGCCACCGCCACCGCTCTGTTCGGCCTCGGCGGCGGCACCGGTCAGGTGTGGTTCGCGCTGCTCGGCGCCGCCGTGGTCACCGTCGGGGTGTACGCCGTCGGCGGTGGTCGCGCGGCCACCCCGGCCCGCCTGGCGCTGGCCGGCGCGGCACTCAACGCGGCGCTGTACTCGTACGTCAGCGCGGTGATGCTGCTCGACGCGGCCGGCCTGGAACGGCTGCGCTTCTGGACCGTCGGGTCACTGGCCAGCGCCGACACCGGCACCGTGCTGCGGGTGCTGCCGTTCATCGCCGTCGGGCTGCTGGTCGCGCTGGCCGCTGCCCGCCCGCTCAACGCGCTCGCCCTCGGCGACGACGCCGCGCAGGCCCTGGGTGCCCGACCGGCCCTGGCCCGAGCCGGTGTGATCATCGCCATCACGCTGCTCTGCGGGGCCGCCACCGCCGCCTGCGGACCTATCGTCTTCGTCGGGCTGCTCGTGCCGCACCTGGTCCGCGCCCTCACCGGACCTGACCTGCGCTGGCTGCTGCCCTACTGCGCGCTGCTCGCCCCGGTGCTGCTGCTCGGCTCCGACGTGCTCGGCCGGGTCCTCGGCCGCCCCGGTGAACTCCAGGTCGGGCTGATCACCGCGGTGGTCGGCGGCCCGCTGTTCCTGGCACTTGTGCTCAGGACGAGGACGGCCCGCTCATGATCGTGATTCGGACGCCCGGTCGGCTCTCCTTCCGGTTGCAGCCACGCGTCCTCGCCGTCGGCACGGTCTGCCTGCTGCTCACCCTCGCCGTCGGGGTGCTGGCCGTCGGACACGGCGAGTACCCGATGTCACCCGCCGACGTCCTGCGCACGCTGACCGGCGGCGGCAGCCCCGCCGAGGAGTTCATCGTCACCCAGCTGCGACTGCCCCGGCTGGTCACCGGTCTGGCCGTGGGCACCGCGCTCGGCCTGGCCGGGGCGGTGTTCCAGTCGCTGGTCCGCAACCCGCTGGGCAGCCCGGACGTGCTCGGTTTCACTCAGGGCGCGGCCACCGGTGCGCTCGTCGTGGTCGCCGTCGGCGGCAGCAGCGCCGCCCTCGCCGGCTCCGCGGCCCTCGGCGGCATCGCCACCGGCCTGCTCATCTACCTGATCGCCTGGCGGCGCGGGGTACACGGCTACCGGCTGGTCCTGGTCGGCATCGGCATGTCGGCCATCCTCACCGGCGTCAACGGCTATCTGATGACCCGGGTACCGCTGATGAGCGCCTCCCGGGCGATGCTCTGGCTCACCGGCAGCCTCGACGGCCGCGGCTGGTCCGACGCCCTGCCGCTGCTGGCCGCCCTCGCGGTGCTGATGCCGGCGCTGCTCGCCTGCGCTCCGGCGCTGCGGATGACCGAGCTGGGCGACGACGCCGCCAGCGGGCTGGGCGTGAGCGTGCACCGGGTGCGGATGCTGCTGCTCTCCGGAGCCGTACTGCTGGTGGCTCTGTCCGCGGCCGCCGCCGGACCGGTGCCGTTCGTCGCACTCACCGCCCCGCACCTGGCCCGACGTCTCACCCGGGCGCCCGGGGTCACCCTGCTGCCGGCGGCGGTCATCGGCGCGCTGATCACCGTCGTGGCCGATCAGGTCGCGTTGCGCGCCCTCCCCGGCCAGCTGCCGGTCGGCGTGGTGACCGGCGTCATCGGCGGCGGCTACCTGGTGTGGCTGCTGGCCACCGAGCGACGGGCGGGTCGGCTGTGACAAGACCACCAGGCAGGCCGACCGACGGCGACGACCATGCCGGCGGGCCGTCGGTGACGACCCCCAACGAGAACGGAGCAACAAGCATGTCGACCTCCCGGCTGGGTGGCAGCGGGCTGCGGCTCGCCTACGACCGACGTGTCGTCGCCGAGGACCTGACCGTCGCCGTGCCCGACCGCTCCTTCACGGTCATCATCGGTCCGAACGCGTGCGGCAAGTCCACCCTGCTGCGGGCGCTGTCGCGGCTGCTGAAGCCGGCCACCGGGGCGGTGCTGCTCGACGGCTCGGACATCCACCGGCTGCCCGCCCGTGCCGTGGCCCGTACGCTCGGGCTGCTGCCCCAGTCGCCAATCGCGCCCGACGGCATCGGCGTGGCCGAGCTGGTGGCCCGGGGCCGCTACCCGCACCAGGGGCTGCTGCGGCAGTGGTCCCCCGACGACGAGCGGATCGTGGCCGAGTCGATGGCCGCCACCGGTGTCGACGACCTCGGCGATCGGTTGGTCGACGAACTCTCCGGCGGCCAGCGGCAGCGGGTCTGGCTGGCCATGGCGCTGGCCCAGCAGACGCCCCTGCTGCTGTTGGACGAACCGACGACGTACCTGGACATCGCCCACCAGATCGAGGTCCTCGACCTGTGCGCCCGGCTGCACGAGGAACAGGGCCGGACGCTTGTGGCGGTGCTGCACGACCTCAACCACGCCGCCCGCTACGCCACCCACCTGATCGCGATGCGCGGTGGGCAGGTGGTGGCGGCCGGCGAGCCCCGCCGGATCGTCACCGCGGAACTGGTCGAGGAGGTCTTCGGCCTGCCCTGCCGGGTCATCGACGACCCGGAGACCGGTACCCCGCTCGTGGTTCCGGCAGCCCGCGCGCGAGCCGGTACGGTGGCGCGGTGAGCGCGCGCCGCTACCGCGACGGCTTCGGCGTCCCGCACCTGCGCGCCGACGACCACACCTCGCTGGCCTTCGCCCAGGGCCGGGTCACCGCCCTGGACCGGGCCTGGCAGCTCGAGGTGGAACGACACAGGTCCCAGGGCACCTCCGCCTCGTTCCTCGGCGTCGACGCGGTGGCCTGGGACAGCTTCGCCCGCCGGGCGCGGCTCGACGACACCGCTCGACGCTGCCACGCCGCCCTCGACCCGGCCACCGCCGAATGGGTGGGGTGCTACGTGGACGGGGTGAACGCGGCGCTGGCCGCCGGTGCGGCGCGGGCTCCGGAGTTCGCCGCCACCGGCCTGCGACCGGGCCGTTGGCAGCCGTGGACGCCGCTCGCGCTCTGGCTCAGCCACCACGTGCTCTTTGCCGGCTTCGGCACCAAACTCTGGCGCGACCAGGTGGCCCGCCGGCTCGGTCCGCAGGCGACCAGGCTGTTCGCCGTCGACAGCCACGTCACCTCGGGCAGCAACGGCTGGCTGCTCACCGCCGAGCGCACCGCCACCGGCGCCGCCCTGATCGCCGGTGATCCGCACCGGTTCATCGAGGCACCCGGCATCTACCAGCAGATCCGCCTGGCCTGCCCGGAGTACGACGTGCTCGGCTTCGCCGTGCCCGGTATTCCGGGCATTCCGCACTTCGGCCATGCCGGTGGGGTCGCCTGGGCGATCACCAACGCGATGGCCGACTACCAGGACGGGTACACCGAACGGCTGCGCCGCCAGGGCGACCGGGTCGAGGCGTACGGACCTGACGGGTGGCGGCCCGCGCAGCGGCACGTCGAGACGATCGAGGTGGCCGGTGCCGAACCGGTGGCGGTCGAGGTGATCGAGACCGAGCGGGGTCCGCTGGTGTCCGGTGGCCCGGACGATGACCCGGCCATCACGGTCAGCCTGCGGTACCCGCCCCGCGTCCTCGGTGAGCTGGGCTTCGACGTGCTGCCGGCGCTGCTGCGGGCGCGCACCGTCGACGACGTCGACGCGGCACTGGACGGCTGGGTCGAACCGGTGAACGTGGTCCTCGCGGCGGACACCACCGGCGGGCTGCTGCACCGGGTGGCCGGCCGGGTGCCGCGACGCCACCCGGACAACGGGCTTCGGGTGGTCCCCGGCTGGACGGCCAGCCACACCTGGCAGGGCTGGCAGCCGATGCCGAAGGCACCCGTCGACCAGGTGGCGGTGATGGCGAACGACCGTGGCATCTCCGCCGGGCTCGGCGTGGAGTTCGCGCCGCCGTACCGGGCCGACCGGATCCGCCAACTGCTGGACGGGGCCACCGACTGGCACGCCGATCAACAGTCGACGGTGCACACCGACACCTATTCGGCAGCCGCCGGGCCGTTGCTGGACCTGATCGCCGGGCTGGACGGGCTCGACGGACCCGCCGCCGGGCTGCGGGACCGGCTGTTGACCTGGGACCGTCGGATGGCCGCCGACAGCGTCGACGCCGCCGCCTTCGCCGACCTGCGGGCCGCCGTGACCCGCCGGCTCGCCGCCCACCCCGCGCTGGCGCCGCTGGCCGAACCACCCGCCTACCCGGAGGTGTTCCGGCCCTGGCTGGCCCTGCTCCCCCGGGTCGGCTACGCGGTGACACCGCTGCTGCACGCGGACCTGCCCGGCCTGGATCGGGCCGACCTGCTGCGCGAGGCCCTGGCTGAGGTCGCCGCCGCCGGCGAGACCCGACGCTGGGGCGAACGGCACCGGCTCCTGCCGTGGCGAGCGCTGCCCGACCCGGCCGCGCCGCCGGGGCCGCAACTCTCCGGTGACCACGACTGTGTGCTGGCCACCTCCAGCGTCCCCGGTGTCACCGACCTGTGCCTGCGCGGACCGGCGGCCCGTTACGTGTGGGACCTGGCCCGGCGGGAGAACAGCCGCTGGGTGGTGCCGCTGGGCGCCACCGGGGCCGGGCCGCACCGCGACGACCAGCTACCGCTGTGGGTGGACGGCGACCTCATCACGGCGACCTGTGACTGGGACCGGCTGAGCGAGGAGCACGATGACTGACCGTCACCACCACGAACGGCAGGTGCCCCGGTTCGGTGTGGTCACCTTCCGGCCGGTCGACCCCGATGCCGACGCCGACGTGATCCACTCCTGGGTCAGCCAGGAGCGGGCCCGGTTCTGGGGAATGCGCGACGCCGACCGGGACCGGGTCGCCGAGATCTACCGGTACGTGGACTCGCTGTCCACCCATCACGCGTACCTCACCCTGCGCGACGGGCAGCCGGTGGCGCTGTTCCAGACCTACGAGCCGGAGCACGATCCGGTCGGCGAGTGCTACCCGGTACGTCCCGGCGACCACGGCGGTCACCTGCTGATCGGCACTCCGGTACGGCCCGAGCCGGGCTTCACCGGCACGCTGCTCGACGAGTTCGTCGCCTTCGTCTTCACCGACCGCCGCCGGCTACGACTGGTGATGGAGCCGGATGCCCGCAACGACAAGGCGATCGCCCGGCTGCGGCGGGCCGGCTTCGTCGACGGCCCGCTTATCGATCTCCCCGACAAGCGTGCCCAGCTGATGTTCCTCTCCCGACCTCCGGCCTAGCGCGGCAGGCGGCAGATCGCGCCCTCCCGCCGGCCGGACGCCACGACCTGCGGCAGGTCGGGCCTTCCCGTCGGCCGGACGCCACGACATGCGGGATGTCGCGCCGGCCCGCCGCACGGGACGTCGCGAGATGCCGCATCCGGCGACCGTCAGGCGCCCTGCGCCGGGTCGCAGCGCTCGGACAGCGCGTACCGGGTCAGCACCACGTCACCGATCTGGCGCGCCTCCACCACCTGCGCCCGTCGCCCCGGGTGCCACGGGAAGTGGCCCTCGCCGACGAACCGCGGTGCCCGTCGGTCGCCGACGAAGAACGGGGCGACCACCAGGTGCAACTCGTCGGCGAGTCCTGCGGCGAGGAACTGTCCGTGCACGCCCGCGCCGCCCTCGACAAGCAGTCGACCCACGCCCCGCTCGGCGAGATCGGTCAACATCCGCGCCAGGTCGACCGGGTCACCGGCGTCGACCACGGTGGCCAGCTCACCCAGCCGGTGCCGGGTCTTCTCCACCGCCCCACTCGCGCTGTAGACGATCCGGTCGGTGTCGCCGACGGTGAAGAGCCGGGCCTCCGGGTCCAGGTCGCCGCAGCCGGTCATGGTCACCCGGGTCGGCGACGCCGGCAGGCCCCGGGCGACCCGTTCGGCTCGGCGCCGCTCGCACCGCACCAGCAACCGGGGATCGTCCCGGCGGACCGTACCGGCGCCGACCAGGATCGCGTCGCAGCCGGCGCGGACCTCGTCCACCCGGTCGAGGTCCGCGTCGTTGGACAGCAGCAGCCGCTCGTCGGTGGCGTCGTCGATGTAGCCGTCTATCGAGGTGGCGCAGCTGAGCAGCACGTACGGCCGCGCCACCCCGGGCGGGCCGGTCACCGGACGCAGGGCAGGTCAGCGGCGCGGGCCGCGCGGTTGGCCTTCGCCGCGAGGTAGTCGGCGTTGGCCGGGGACAGGAACACGCCGGTCGGCACCTGCTCGGTCACGGTGATCCCGAGCCGACCCAACTGCTCGGTCTTCTCCGGGTTGTTGCTCAGCACCGCGATCGGCCCGACGCCGAGCGCGGCGAGCATCTGGGCGGCCACGGTGTAGTCGCGCTCGTCCTCGGCGTGACCGAGCGCGACGTTGGCCTCGAAGGTGTCCAGCCCCGCGTCCTGCAACGCGTACGCGTCGAGCTTGGCGTACAGCCCGATGCCCCGGCCCTCCTGGCGCAAGTAGAGCAGGTACCCGCCGACGTCGGCGATGCGCTGCACCGCCTCGCGCAGCTGGGGCCCGCAGTCGCAGCGTTGGCTGCCGAACACGTCGCCGGTGAGACATTCGCTGTGCGGGCGGACCAACGGCACGTCTGCGTCGCGTTCCGCCGCGCCGGTGTCACCGAGGGCGAAGGCGAGGTGCTCCCGGCCGTCGACCAACCCGTCGAAGGTGAACAGCCGGGCGGTGGTGGTGTAGCCGTCGGGGAACCGCAGCGGCACGGTGACCTGCGTCCGGATGGTGGCGACAGGCAGTGATTCGGACATGGGTCTCCTCGTCAGACGGTGGCGGGTACACGGACACGTCGGGCCAGTAGCACGGCGGCTCCGGGCAGGCTCGCGACGAGCACCAGAGCGCCGTACACCGTCGCGGTGGCCACCCCCTCGGCGGCGGTCAGGCCGGCGGCGGCGAACGCCCACGCGGCCACCCCCTCGCGGGGGCCGAACCCGGCGACGTTTGCCGGCACCCCCATCGCGAGCAGGGCCAACAGGGTCAGCGGCAGCAGCAGGCTCAGCGGGGCGGTGGATCCCGCCGTGCGTGCCGCCACCAGGAATGTCGCGAGGTGCCCGGCGACCGCCAGCGCGGAGGCGAGCAGCACCCCGGCCCAGGTGCGCCGAGCGAGCAGCCCGCTGCGGACGTCGGAGACGGCGGTACGCAACGCGCGGGTCCACCGAGAGGCACCGGACTGCGGCAGCAGTCGGGCGGCCAGCACCACGGCGACAAGCACCGCCACCGCCACCGTGGTGGCCACCGGCAGGAACGGACGTACCGGCGACGGGAAGGCGAACAGCAGCACCACGGCGACCGCGACCAGCACCACCTGCCCGGCCATCCGTTCCCACACCACCGCCCGGATGCCCCGGCCCACGTCGCCGACGTCACGGCCGTGACGCACCGCACGGTGCACGTCACCGAGGATCCCGCCGGGCAGCGTCGCGTTCAGGAAGATCGCCCGGTAGCAGTGGGCGACCGCCTCCCGCAGTGGCAGGCGTACGCCCAGGCCACCCGCGACGAGGCTCCACCGCCAGGCGGCGCAGACCGTGGTGAGGACACCGATGGCGAGCGCGGCGGCCAGCGCGGGTGCGTCGATCAGCCGCAGCCCGGCCAGGAACGGTCCGGTGCCGAGCCAGCAGAGCAGCCCCACGAGGACACCCAGTCCCAGTGCCAGTCGGGCCCAGCCCCAGAACGACCGGCCCACCGGGGACGCCGTGGGCACGGCGCTGCCAGCTTCATCCCCCACTCGTGCCTCCCCGGCATGGCGATCTTCCCTGACTGTACGCACGTAGCTGGTCGGCTGCCGGTTCAACGGGGCAGCGCCAGCAGGTCGACGTGACTGACCAGTACCCCGAGTCGACCTGTTTCAGCCTGCGCCAGCCGACGTCGTGCGTACTCGTCGGTGCGGGCGGTCAGGTCGGGGCGTTCCGCACGGGCCGCGTCGAGCCATCCGGTGAACCACTCCACCGTCAGGGCGGCCTGATCCGGCCCGAGCTGCCACGGGCTGGGCCGCAGTTCCACGTCCACCCCGTGCCGGGCGAAGGCGGCGGCGCAGGCGTCGATGGCGTCCGGTCCGAGCAGCCGGCGACCGTTGACGGTACGCCGCTGGTGGGCGTTGAAGGCGGCGGCGACCTCGTCGTCCAGCGGGTCGGCCGGGGTCAGCCGCACGGTGCCGGTGACGGAGATCAGGAACAGCGCCGGGCAGCCGGCCTTGGCGCAGGCGGCGACCAGTTGGTCGAGTTCCTCGGCGGAGAGCATGTCGAGCAGGGCCGAGGCGGTGACCAGGGCGGCGCCGGCCAGCTCGGCGGCGGTCAGCCGGGTCAGGTCGCCCTGGCGTGTCTCGACGGTCACCGGTGCGCCGTCGGCGGCGGTGGCGGGCATGCCGGCGCGGGCCCGGGCCAGCAGGTCGGCATCCTGGTCGTACAGGATCCAGTGCTGTTCGCCGGTGAGCAGCGGGGCCAGCCAGCGGCCCAGCGAACCGGTCCCGGCACCGAGGTCGTGCACCACGAACGGGCCGTGGCCGGGCAGCGCCGCACGAAGCGTGTTGACGAGTTCCGTGGACCGGGCCGCCACATCGGCGGGTTCCCGCAGGGCGAGCCACTGCGCGAAATCGGGCGGTAGATCGATGCTCATGCCGACGCCTCCTCTAGGGCGGTGGTGATCTGGGCGACGGTGCTGGTCCAGTCGGTCAGGGTGTCCCGTCGCTGGACGGCGGCGTGTCGCAGCTGCTCGCGCAGGTCCGCGTCGTCGAGCCAGCGGCGCAGCGCGGCGGCGAGGGCGGCCGGATCCTCGGGCGGCACCAGCAGCCCCGGCCGGTCCCCCGCCGCCGTGCGTCCGAGGGCATCGGGCAGTCCGCCGACGGCCGTGGCGAGCACCGGTACGGCGCGCGCCAGTGCTTCGGTGACCACCATCCCGTACGTCTCACCCCGCGACGGATGCACCAGCAGGTCGGCGGCGGCGTACGCGGCGGCGAGCCGGTCACCGGCCAGCGGCCCGGTCAGCCGGATCCGGTCGCCCAGCCGCCCGGCGGTGATCCGCTCGCGCAGCCGGTCGACGAACTCCGGTTCCCGGTGCAGGGGTCCGACACAGGTCAACGTCCAGCGCCGGTCGGCCACCGCGGTCAGCGCCTCAACCAGCACGTCGTGGCCCTTGTGCCGGGCGACCGCCGCGACGCACAGCAGTGCCGAACCGGTAGTCGATCCGGGTGCCGGTGGCGCCGGGTCCACCCCGGGTGGGGCCACGTGCACCCGTTCGGCCGGCAGCGCGTACCGCCGCAGCAACGCGTCGCGGGTCCAGGCGCTGGTGGCCACCACGGCGGTGACCGCCGCGAGCGCCCGGGCCTCGGCGTCGTCGTCCCGGGGCAGGTGCACCAACGCGACCAGGCGCAGCCGTCCGGAGTGCGCGGCGAGGGCGTCCGGCACCACCGAGGCGACAAGCCCGTCGACCAGGACCAGCGCACCGTCCGGCGTGCCGGCCAGTAGCCGCGCCAGCGCGGCCCGCGCCGCCGGGGCCGGTCGCGGCCAGTCACCGGGCACGGCGTGCTCGCGGACCGACCAGCCGGCGGCGGTCAGACCGGCGCAGATCCGCCGGTCGTAGCCGTTGCCGCCGCTGGGTGACGCCGGGTCGTCGATGTCGCCCGGCAGGATCACGTGCAGGATCGGCACGTCAGGCGGTGCCCTCACCGACGGCGGTCGAGCCGGGCAGCGCCCGCTCGTAGCTGGCCCAGGCCACGTGCGACTCGTGCAGGGTGACGGTGATCCCGGTCAGGCCCCGGGCACCGACGCCGAGCTGGCCGGCGCGCACCCGCTCGGCGAGCCGGTCGGCGATGGTGCGGGCCAGCACCTCCGTTGTGGTGTTCGTCCCGGCGAAGGCGGGCTCGTCGTCGAGGTTGCGGTAGTTCAGCTCGCCGAGCACCGCCTTGAGCTGATCGGTGGCCAACCCGATGTCGACCACGATGCCGTCCTCGTCCAGATCCGGGCGGCGGAAGGTGGCGTCGACGACGAACGTCGCGCCGTGCAGCCGCTGGGCGGGGCCGAAGACCTCGCCCTGGAAGCTGTGGGCGATCATGATGTGGTCACGGACGGTCACGCTGAACACGGTTCACTCCCCGTCGTAGGTGATGAGATGGCACAGCGCGGGCAGGTCGCCCCCGCTGAGTCGGGCGAGCACGTCGGGCAGTTCCGCGAACGGCGACCGGCCGGTGATCAGCGTGTCGAACGCCGGATCGGCGAGCAGGTCCAGGGCGAGTGCCATCCGGTCGGCGTAGCTGCGACTGCCGCGTCGGGCCGGAGCGACCATGCCCACCTGACTGCTGCGGATGTTCAGCCGGCCGGAGTGGAACGCGCCACCGAGGGACAACTCCACCGGCCGGTCGCCGTACCAGCTCAGTTCGAGCAGGGTGCCTTCCGGCGCGAGCAGGTCCAGACCGCGTTGCAGGCCGGCGGCGGTGGCGCTGGCGTGCACCACCAGATCACGGCCGTCGGCGGCGGTCTCCGGGCCGGCGAAGTCGACACCCAACGCGGCGGCCACCTCGGCGCGGGCCGGATCCGTGTCGACCAGCTCCACCCGTACGCCGGGGAAGCGGGCCAGCAGGGCGGTCACCGCGCAGCCGACCATGCCACCCCCGACGACCGTGACCCGGTCGCCGACCAGGGGCGGGGCGTCCCACAACGCGTTGACGGCGGTTTCGACAGTGCCGGCCAGCACCGCGCGGGCCGCCGGGACCTCCGCCGGTACGACTGTCACCGCGTCCGCCGGCACCACGTACGCGCTCTGGTGCGGGTGCAGGCAGAACACCGTACGCCCGCGCAGGTGCGCCGGGCCCTGCTCGACCTCGCCGACGCTGAGGTACCCGTACTTGACCGGGGCCGGGAAGTCCCCCTCCTGGAACGGGGCGCGCATCGCGGCGTACTGGCTGGCGGGCACGCCACCGGTGAAGACAAGCGTCTCGGTGCCCCGACTGACCCCGGAGTACCGGCTGCGCACCAGGACCTCGTCGGGGCCCGGTTCCGGCAGCGTCACCGGACGGATCTCGCCCGTGCCGGGAGCCCGGAGCCAGAAGGCGAGGGCGGTTCGCGTCACCGGATTTTTCTCCTTACCTGCGTCCGGACCGAACCGATCCGTCGTATTTTCCGTAGTTCCCAGTCAGGGGTCGTCGATCATAAACACGGAGGCACGGTGTCCACAGTTCGAACCGGTCCGCAAATCGGGCTCATCGTCCAGATCATGCTGCTGGCGGGAGTCGCCGCGACGGTCGGTCTCGGTGTCGTGGGCTGGCTGGCCGGCCTGGCGTACGGTGCCGTGACCTGCCTGGCGCTGGTACGTGGCCTGCGTCACGCGGGCACGGACCGGCTGGGACCCGCCGACTGGGTGACGATGGGTCGTGGGCTGCTGGTCGGGGCGGTGACCGCGCTGATCGCCGACGCGCTGACCGGCGGCCGCCCCGCGCCGGTGGCGGTGCTGGTGGCGATGACGGCGGTGGCGCTGGCCCTCGACGCGGTCGACGGCAAGGTGGCCCGCCGCACCGGGACGACGAGCGCCCTCGGCGCCCGGTTCGACATGGAGGTCGACTCGTTCCTGGTGCTGATGCTGAGCCTCTACGTCGCCCCGTCGGTCGGGGTCTGGGTGCTCGCCATCGGCCTGATGCGTTACGTCTTCCTGGTCGCCGGCTGGGTGCTGCCCTGGGTGGACGCGCAGCTGCCGCCCCGGTACTGGCGTAAGGTGGTCGCCGCGGTCCAGGGGATCATGCTCGCGGTCGCCGCCTCCCAGGTGCTGCCCGGGGTGCTGACCACCGTCGTGCTGATGACCGCGTTGGGCCTGCTCGTCGAGTCGTTCGGGCGCGACGTCAGCTGGCTGTGGCGGCACCGGCAGGTCCGGACCGTGCCGGCCGTGGTGGTGCCGGTGGTGCCGACCGTACCGACGGTGCCGATCGGCGTGCGTCGGGCCGATCGCGCCGACGAGCGTGACCTGGCCACCGCCCCCGTCCTGTCGCTGCGCTGACCCGGGAGACCCAGTTGTCGATCGCCGACCCGGCGGCCACGCCGAACCCGGACGAGAACCCGACCACCGGCACCGACCCGCGCGGTCCGGAGGTCGGGACGGGCCCGACCGACGCCGTACCCGCGGGCGAGAGCGGGCCCGCCGATGCCCGCAGGCCAGGTGCCGACGACGTCACGTCCCCGCCGGCGCCGGTCACCCTGCGGCGACGGATCGTCACGCGCGTGGTCACCACGCTCGCCGCCGTGCTGGTGCTTGTCACGTTCACCCTGCCCAACCGGCCGTGGCAGTTGGAGCCCGGCGCGTTCCTGCGGATCCCGCTGGAGGCGCTGCTGCTGGCCGCGCTGCTGCTCGCACTGCCCGGTCGGCCTCGCCGGGTGGTGGCCGCGCTGGCCGGTGGACTGCTCGGACTCGTCGCCGTGGTGAAGGTCGGTGACCTGGGTTTCTACTCCTCGCTGGGTCGTCCGTTCGACCTGGTGCTGGACTGGTCGCTGCTGGACGAGGCGTTCACCTTCGTGGCCGAGTCGATCGGCCGGCCGGGCGCGATCGCCATCGCGCTCGGGGTCGGGCTGCTGCTGCTGGCCGTGCCACTGCTGACCGCCCTGTCCACGGTGCGACTGTCCGGGTTGCTGACCCGGCACCGGACCGGCAGCACCCGGGCCGTCGCCACGCTTGTGGTGGTCTGGGCGGTGCTGGCCGCCTTCGGGGCGCGGATCGTGCCCGCTATGCCGATGGCCGACACCAACGCCACGATCCTCGTGCAGGAGCACGCCGCCGAGGTCCGGGACCGGCTGTCCGACCGCCAGGTGTTCGCCAACGAGGTGGGGGTGGACCCGTTCCGGGACGTGCCCGCCGACGAGCTGCTCACCGGGCTGCGCGGCAAGAACGTGCTGATCGCCTTCGTGGAGAGCTACGGCCGCGACGCGGTCACCGACGCCGAGTTCGCCGCCATCCCCCGGATGCTCGACGAGAGCGCCGATCGCCTGGCCACGGCCGGGTTCGCCTCCCGTAGCGGCTTCCTCACCTCGCCGACCATCGGCGGCGCGAGCTGGTTGGCGCACGCCACCCTGCTGTCCGGTCTGTGGGTCGACAACAACCAGCGCTACCGCAACCTGCTCGCCACCGACCGGTTCACCCTCGGTGACGCGTTCCGGCGCGCCGACTGGCGTACGGTCGGGGTGATGCCGGCGGTGAACCAGGCCTGGCCGGAGGGTGCCTTCTACGGCTACGAGCAGTTCTACAGCGGTCCCGACCTGGACTACCAGGGTCCCAAGTTCGCCTTCGCGCCGATGCCCGACCAGTTCGCCATCCACCGCTTCCACCAGCGGGAGCTGACCGGGCCGCGGGACCGTCCGGTCATGGCCGAGCTGGCCCTGGTCTCCAGCCACTCCCCCTGGACGAAGGTGCCGTCGCTCGTCGACTGGGACACCATCGACGACGGTGAGGTGTTCCGACGGGGCATCATCGGTACGCCGACGGCGCAGGCCCGCACCGGTTACCGGCACTCGATCAGCTACACGCTTCGTACCCTCATCTCCTACGTGGAGAAGTACGGCGACGACGACACGGTGCTGGTCTTCGTCGGTGATCACCAGCCGGCGCCGGTGGTCACCGGCGAGAACCCGAGCCACGACGTGCCGATCCACATCGTGGCCAAGGACCCGGCGGTGATGCAACGCATCAACGACTGGGGCTGGCAGGACGGCCTGACCCCGGACCCGAACGCGCCGGTCTGGCCGATGGACGAGTTCCGCGACCGCTTCCTCACCGCCTTCGGCCCCACCGGCTCCCGCCCCCAAGCCCAACCCCGCTGACCCCCCACCCGTACCCCACCCTCTGCCACGTTGATCATGAGGTTTGCGGCAGTTTCAAAGATCAACACCGCCGTCAACCTCATGATCAACGCGGGAAAACGGGTGGGGTTAGTGGGGTTTGCGGGCTACCAGGACGTCGCGGACGATGGCCTGGTCTACGCGGTGGGAGAGGGTGCGCCAGGGGCCGGTGTCGAGGACGGTGAGGCCGGCTGCGGTCAGACTTTCGGCGGCGGCCTCGCGGCGGGCCACGTTCGTGTTCCACGAGATGCCCAGCGCGCCACCGGGGCGCAGCACCCGCGCCCACCCGGGCGCGGCGGCGGTGAGCAGGGCCAGCGGGTCGCGGGCCAGTCCGGTCTCGGCGGTACGGCTGCCGTGCTGCACCCCGTACGGCGCGTCCGCCACCACCACGTCGATCGTCTCCGGGCGGAAGAACTCACCGACCCGGGTGGTGTCGGCGTTGACCACGTCCACCGACTGCACGTCGCCGGCCTTGTGGGCCTCTTTCGACGCAGCCAGTTCCACCCGCAGCCGCCGGCCGACCACCTTGCGCTCCCGGCGGATCGGTCCGGACTCCAGCACCCGGTGCTTGATCCGCTTGCGCTTGAGCCAGGTGCTCAGAAATGTCTGGTACGCCTCGAAGTCCTTGCTGTCCCGGTCGAGACCGGCGGCGTCGAAGCCGTACATCATCGCCTGGTTGAGGGTGGTGCCCCGGCCACACAGCGGGTCGAGCACCCGGAACCGCCGGGTCAGCAGGTCGCCGGCCCCGTCCGAGGCGAGCAGCGTGACGTTGAGCAGCAGCTTGGTGAACTGCTCGTTGGTCTTGCCCGGGTACTTCTGAATGGTGAGCAGGTCGTCGTCGAATCGGTCGAGCCGGGTCAACGGCACGGGCCGCAGCAGGTCACCGACGAACTCGAAGATCGCGTACGCGCTGGAGAGGTTGCCCAGCAGCGCGGCGTCCCGCTCGCTCAGGCCACCGGCCGCGTCGAACGTGATGTAACGCGCCCCGCCGATGGTCGCCGTCGCCACGTCACCGATCCGCCCACCGAGCACCGCGTCGCCGAAGATCTCCAGCTCCGCCCGCGTCAGCTCCACCGCCGCACCCGAGTACACCCGGTTACTCGACGGCAGACTCAGTACCCCATATCTCGCCACGATCGCCCACTATCCCACCCCCACCACCCCACCCCCGCGCGCCCCGTGCCGATCATGCAGTTGTGGCACCCGGGACGCCCCCGTTTCGAGGCGTTCGTGAGGCACCACAACTGCATGATCGACGCAGTTGTCAGGCGGGGAGGCCGCCGACCTGGGTGTTGATCCAGGAGCGGATCGACGGCAGGTCACCGTAGATGGACGGGCCGGTGGCGCAGGTGGAGTTGTTGTTGCCCGCCCGGCTGGTCGCGCCGATCAGGTTCCACACGCCGTTGATCCGGCGCACCTGCGGACCACCGGAGTCTCCGTAGCAGGCGCCGGCGTTGCCGTTCGTGTTGTTGGTGCAGATCTCGTACGGGCCGTTGATCCCACTGCACCGGCTGTCGGCCACGATCGAGGTGTCCAACTCGTGTGCCACAGTCGGTGCGGAGCCGCAGCCGCGGGGTGCGCAGGTCTGGCCCCACCCGATGATCCGGGTGGCCGTGCCGACGGCGCCGGAGGTGGTCGGGATCGGCGCGGGCGCGTAGCTGACCGAGCTGGAGAGCTGGAACAGCTTGACGTCGATGCTCGGGTGGTTGACCGCCCGGCTCACCCCGACGACAGTGCCGCCGCTGGTGCGGTTGGTGCTGCCCACCCGCACCGACGACGGGGTCGGGCAGTGCTTCGCGGTGACCATCCAGTTGGCCTTGATCAGGGTACCGGTGCAGCCGGAGGTGTAGACCAGCCACGAGTAGTTCTCGGTGGCCGGCCGCCCGTTGACCACGAGCGTTCCGACGCCGGTGTCCTCGGTCCAGGTGAACGTGCCGGCGGCGGCCGACGCGCTCACGCTGCCGGCGAAGAGTTGGTTGACCCGGCTCGCCTCGGCGGCACTGGGATAGGCGTTGGTGCAGGAGACCGGTGCGCTGCTGCCGGACATCAGGTCGGAGCAGAGCCCGGTGCGCCGGTCGGGCAGTCCGAGGATGTGACCGAACTCGTGGGTGGCGATCCGGGTGCGGTGGTAACCCTGGTCGACGGCCTGCCACCCCATCCAGATCCGGCCGGAGCCGAGCCCGGTGACCTGCGCCCGGGGCCAGCCACTGTCGACGTAGATGGTGACGCTCGCGGGCGTGCCGGGCACCAGCCGCACGTTGCTGACCCGGCTGTTCCAGATCTGCGCGGCCTGGTCGAAGTTGGTCCGGAACTCCCCGGCCCGGCTGGCGTCGTAGTAGACGGTCCGTGCCGCCGAGGCACCGGTGGCGGTGGCCACCTGAAGCCCCGTCGCCGCCAGCACCGCCGCCAGCGCGGCGGTGGCCGCGCGCAGCAGTTGTCGTCGGATCATCACGCACTCCCCTGCGGACTGAGCGGCGCACCGGCACGCCGCTATCGATGTGCGTGAATGTTAATGGTCATCCTCGGGTGGTTGTCATCGCGAAAGCGTCATACCGCCCGACGCTGTTACCCGCGCGTTACGCCACCGTGAAACCACGGTGGCGCACCGGCACGACTGTGGATCCGACAAGGTCACACCCGCTCGCGCGGTACGTCGCGGCGGGGCGGAAGGGAGATGACGATGCGGATCAGAAGGACCATCACCACGCTGATCGTGGCGCTCGCCGCGCTGATCGCCGCGACGGCCACGCCGACCACCGCCGCACCCACAGCGGTCAGGCAGGCGGCGACCGGCGCGCCGTACTGCGGGATCACCTGGGGCAGCGGCGACAAGACCGCCGGGGCACTCAGCTCCGCACCACTCATCGACGTACGGACCGGCCGGCACGACTGCTACGACCGGGTGGTGTTCGAGTTCAACGGCCCGGTCACCGGCTACGCCGTCGGCTACGGCGAGACGTACACCGAGGGTGAAGGCTTGGCGCTGTCGCCGTACACCGCCGGTGACGCGTTGCTGCGGGTCTCGCTGCGCGCCCCCGCGTACGACGACGAGCACCTCGCGACGGTGCCGTACCGGACCGGCGAGCACGTGGCAAACGTGCTGCGCTACCAGACCCTGCGGGACGTGGTCTTCGGCGGCAGTTTCGAGGGTTACAGCACCTTCGCCGTCGGGGTCCGCGCCCGGTTGCCGTTCCGGGTGTTCGTCCTGGCCGGGCCCGGTGGCCACAGCCGGATCGTGCTCGACGTGGCGCACCAGTGGCAGGAATGACCGACCGCCGCGACGGGGGGCCGGCGCCGGCCGGCCCCCCGTCCCCGCCCGTCCCGACGAGCGACCCACCGGCCTCCCGGGACTACGCTGGATGCATCATGGACGGCCGCGTGCTGGTGGTCGAGGACGACGCCTCCATCCGGGAGGTCATCGCTCTCGGGTTGCGCCGCGCCGGCTTCCGGGTGGACACCGTGGCCGACGGCCGGCAGGCCCTGGCCGCCTGGCGGGCCGGCGCCGTCGACCTGATCGTGTTGGACGTCATGCTGCCCGGCCTCGACGGCCTGGAGGTGTGTCGGGAGATCCGGCGCAGCAGCGCGGTGCCGATCCTCATGCTGACCGCCCGCACCGACACCATCGACGTGGTGGTCGGCCTCGAGTGCGGCGCCGACGACTACCTGCGCAAGCCGTTCGACCTGCCCGAACTGGTGGCCCGGGTCCGTTCGGTGCTGCGCCGTACGGTGGTGCCGCCCGAGCCCGGTCCGCTGCGGGTGGGCGGCCTGGAGATCGACCCTGGCGCGTTCGTGGCCCGCCGGGACGGTCAGGAGGTACCGCTGACCACCACCGAGTTCCGACTGCTGCTGGAGCTGGCCCGCCGGCCCGGGCAGGTGTTCACCCGCGAGCTGCTGCTGGACCGCGTCTGGAACCACAGCTACCTGGGTGACAGTCGACTTGTCGACGTGGCGGTGCAGCGGCTGCGGGCCAAGGTCGAGGCGGACCCGGGCAACCCTCGGCTGATCCGCACGGTACGCGGCGCCGGCTACAAGCTCGTCGCCGGATGAGCGGGCGACGACGATGGGCAGGAAGCCCGCACCGGCGACGACGATGGGCAGCAGGCCCGCACCGGCGACGGACCCACGGACCGTCCGACCCGGTCGGCTGCGCCGCCGGCTGACAATCGCGTTCGTGCTTGTCGCCGGGATCTCCGCCGGAGTGCTCGCCGGTGGGTCGTACCTGCTGCTGCACCAGGCACGCTACGACGCGTCGCTGCACGCCGCCGCGGCCGACGCCCGGTACCGGCTGGTGCTGGCCGGACAGTTCCTGCCACTGACCGAGCAGCGCCGCAGCGAACTGCTCACCAGTTTCGAGGGCAGCGGCCGGCATGTGGTGCTGGTCGACGGTGACACCTGGCCCTCGGACCCGGCGTACGCACCACCGTTTACTGAGCGGCTGCGGAGCACCGTCGCAGCCGGGCAGCTCGGGTATCAGCGCAGCTCCGGGCCGACGCGGTTGCTCGTGGTGGGTGGACGGATTCCAGGCTCGGCCGCCGAGTTGTACGTCATCACCGGTGAGGACGACCTCGCCGCCGGGCTGGAGCAGTTGCGCAATGCCCTGGCGGGCGGCTGGGTGCTTGTGGTGCTGCTCGCCGCCACGGTCGGGCACACCCTGGCCCGACGCACCCTGGAGCCGGTGGGGCGGGCCAGCCGGGCCGCGCGGGCAATCACCGAAGGTCTGCTCGCCACCCGGCTGCCGGTGGGCGGGCGCGACGAGTTCAGCGGGTGGGCCGCGTCGTTCAACGAGATGGCCGAGGCGTTGGAGGCGAAGATCGCCGCCCTGCACCGCGCACAGGAACGGGAGCGGCGCTTCACCGCCGACGTCGCGCATGAGCTGCGTACCCCGGTGACCGCTCTGGTGGGCGCGGCCTCGCTGCTGCGTGACCACCTCGACCAGTTGCCCGGCGACGCCCGACGCGCCGGCGAGCTGCTGGTCACCGACGTGGTCCGGCTGCGCCGACTGGTGGAGGACCTGATGGAGATCTCCCGGCTGGACGCCGGGCGGGAGGCGGTGAGCGTGACCGACGTGGACGCACCGGCCCTGGTGCGCGGAATCGTGGCCGCGCGCGGCTGGTCGGACCGGGTGACGGTCGGCGACGGCCCGCTGCGGCTCCGCACCGACCCGCGTCGACTGGAACGGGTGCTGGGCAACCTGATCGCCAACGCGGTGCAACACGGCGCCGGTGAGGTCCGGGTGCGGGCGGTCCGCTCCGGTGACCGGGTGCACGTCGACGTCGACGACCAGGGGCCGGGCATCCCGGCCGAGCATCTGCCACGCCTGTTCGACAGGTTCCACAAGGTCGACTCGGCGCGCTCGGGCGGCGGTAGCGGGCTCGGTCTGGCCATCGCCCTGGAGAACGCTCGGCTGCTCGGCGGCCGGTTGACCGTAGACAGCGCCCCCGGTGCCGGCACCCGGTTCCGCCTCGACCTGCCCGACATCGCGCCGGAACGGGTCCCGTCGGCGCGTACCGCGGCGGAGAACGCCGGGTCGACACGGGCGTCGTCGGGTCGGCCCGACGCACGCGGGTCCGAGCCGACCGGCGGCCCGGGATGAGCCGCCGCCGACTCGCGGCGGTGATCGCCCTGCTGCTGGTCGCCGGATGCGCGCCGTCGCGGTCCGGCTCGCTCGGCCCGGCGCCGACCGCCGCCGCACCGACCGGGCCGGCCCCCACCAGCGTCGGCCCGCCCGCCACCACCGCGCCGCCGCCCACCGACGCCCCCGCCCCGACCACGCCGGGCACCGGCACGGGCACCACCGGCGACAGCCGGCCGGAGACCCTCACGCTGCAACTGTGGTACGTCCGTGACGGGCGACTCGCACCGACCCGACGCACCCGGCCCGCCACGGTGGCCACCTCACGGCTCGCCCTGAGCGAACTGGCCGCCGGACCGACCACCGCCGAGTCCGCCGCCGGTCTGGTGACCCTGCTGCCCGACGGCGCGCAGGTGAGCCGGATCGCCGCCGGTGTCGCCACGGTCCGGCTGGCCGCCGCCCCCGATCCGGTCACCGGCCGGTTGCGGGCGGCCCAGGTGGTCTACACGCTCACCCAGTTCCCCACCGTCCAGCGGGTCGCCTTCGGCACCGCCGCGCCGGTCGACCGCACCGACTACGCCGACCTGCTGCCGCCGATCGTGGTGACCGGCCCGGTCATCGGTGACCGGGTCACCAGCCCGGTCACCGTCACCGGGACCGCTGACGTGTTCGAGGCGACAGTAAGCGTCCGGGTGCTCGACGCCACCGGCCGTCAGCTCGCCACCACCTTCACCACCGCCACCTGCGGTTCCGGCTGCCGGGGTGCCTACCGGGTCGCCGTGCGATACCGGCTGTCCCGCGAGCAGACCGGCACGATCGAGGTGTACGAGGTGTCCGCCGATGACGGTTCACGCCGGAACGTGGTCGCGGTACCGGTGACCCTGGCCGCCGCCCGATAGCAGTGGTTCATCAGGCTCGGCGCGGGCCCGGACCGGTGACGGGCAGGTGGGCTCTCGGCGGGTTGGTCACCGTGCGGCGACGCTGGACGGCAGCCCGAACGCCGCGAGGTGGTCGCCGCCGAGGAACGAGGTGATCGCGGCGACCCGCTCGCCACGTAGCGTCAGCACGGTGATCGACCAGCCGTGATGGTCGGCTGCCGGGTCGGCACCCAGGTAGAAGGCCACTGCCGGCTGGCCGTTCGCGCTGGTGGGCAGGTGCCGCCAGCTGGGACAGCGGGCCATCGGCACCCGGGCCGCGAAGTCGGTGACGGCGTCGAGTCCGGTGTACCACTCCGCCAGCGGCGGCATCGACCAGGTGACGTCCTCGGTCAGCAGCGCGACCAGGGCGTCCACGTCACGACGTTCGAACGCCGACGTGAAGGCGGTGACGACCTGGCGCAGCCGGGCGTCTCCGATGTCGCGCAGCGTCTGTTGCTGCATCGGTGCCGGCACCCGCTCGGCGACGATCCTGCGGGCCCGCGCCAGCGCCGAGTTCACCGACGTGGTCGAGGTGTCCATCATCGCGGCGATCTCGGCGACGGAGTAGCCGAGAACCTCGAAGAGCAGCAGCGCCGCCCGTTGATTGCCGGGCAGGTGTTGCAGGGCGGCGACGAAGGCGAGTTCGACGGCTTCCCGCTGCTCGTAGCGGGCGTGCGGGCCGGGCGGTCCCCCGGTGATCCCCGTCTCCGGGTACGGGCCCAGCCAGGCCACCTCGGTCCGGCCGACGCCGTCGAGGACGGCCCGGTCGCTGGACGGCCCCAGATCGACGGGCAGTGCGCGGCGGCGTCGGGTCTCGACGGCGTCCAGGCAGGTGCGGGTGGCGATGGCGTAGAGCCACGATCGCAGGGATCCACGTCCCGCGTACCGCTCGACTCCCCGCCAGGCCCGCAGCAGGGCCTCCTGGAGGGCGTCGTCGGCGTCGTGCGCGGAGCCGAGCATCCGGTAGCAGTGCACGTGCAGCTCCCGGCGCAGCGGTGCCACCAGCCGATCGAACGCGGCGTCGTCCCCGGCGCGCGCCCGGACGAGGTCCGGATCGTCGGCAACGGGCGAGGTGCCGGCGGCCCGGTCGGCAGAAAGGTCCGTCACGAGCGACGATTCTGCCCGACGCCGGGAGTCCTCTCTCTCGACACGGCAGGTCTGACCCGTGCGCACCGGCCCTACCGCACGGGGCCGGCGCGACGGCGGCCACCACAGGAGGTCCACCGCATGAGCGAGCACACACCGAGACACGACCGCACCGACGTCTGGCCGCTGGTCCATGCGGAACGGGCGGCACTGGCCGACGATCTCACCGGCCTGGCCGCCGACGGGTGGACCACGCCGTCGCTGTGCACGGGGCTCACGGTGCGTGAGGTCCTCGCCCATCTCACCGCGGCGGCGAGCCTCACTCCCGCGCGCTGGATGCTGGGCGTGCTCCGGTGCCGATTCGACTTCGACCGACAGGTGCTCATGCGGCTGGCCGAGCAACTGGGCGACACCCCGGACGACACCCTCGACAGGTTCCGCCGGGTCATCACCAGCACCACAAAGCCGCCTCTGCCGGTGCTGGCGATGCTCGGCGAGCAGGTCGTGCATGGTGAGGACATCCGCCGCCCGCTGGGACTGGACCACCAGTACCCGATCGAGACCGTCACCCGGGTCGCCGAGTATTTCGCCGGCTCCGACCTCACAGTGCTCGCCAAGGGCCGGATCGGCGGGTTGCGTCTGGCGGCGACCGACGGGCCCTTCACCACCGGCTCCGGACCCCTGGTGTCCGGTACCACGCTCGCCCTGACGATGGCGATGACCGGGCGTCGAAGCTACTGCGCGGACCTGACCGGTGACGGAGTGCCGGTGCTGCTCGACAGGTGCGCGACGAGGTGAGCCCGGTCGCCGGCCGCGGGCTCGGTGACACCGAGGACGACCGGCACACCGAACCGTTAATGAATCGTCTTCGCGTTTGTCGTTGACCGCCCCCGTCCCGCCGTGGGATATAGATGGTCACGCATCGACAGGGCGCGCAGGACGAGGCGCTCCGACCCAGGAAGGCGACGAATGGATCCCGTGTCATCGCCGTCATCTCCCCCACCGGCGCTCGCCGCCGTCCACTCTCCCGGCCGGCCGCCCAGGCGCGACCGGCGCTGGCTGGCCCGACTCGTCGCCGGGCTGGCCGCGCTGGGCGTCCTGGTCCCGGCGGCACCGGCCCACGCGAACTCACTGCCCAACCTGCCGCACAACGCCGGTGGCTACGAGTCGTCGTTCTCCCCCGCCTACGACTACGACACCGACGGCTGTTACGCCGTGTCGGCGATCAGCCCGGACGGCACGATCAACGGCGGACTGAAGACCACCGGGGCGATCAACGGCAGCTGCCGCGACCGCTCCGATCTGGACATGTCGCAGACGTACGCCCGCTCCAAGTGCAACAACGGGTGGTGCGCGATCGTCTACGCCAGCTACTTCGAGAAGGACCAGGCCGTGCACGGCAGCGGCCTCGGCGGCCATCGGCACGACTGGGAGCACGTCGTCTCGTGGGTCGACCAGGCGGCCAACCGGGTCGAGTACGTGAGCACCACGCAACACAGCAGCCAGCGCACCTATCCACGCGCCCAGGTACGGTTCGACGGCACCCATCCGAAGGTCGTCTACCACAAGGACGGCGCGTCGACGCACTTCTTCCGGCTCGCCAACAACAACGACGAGCCGCCGGAGAACCACTACCACGTCTGGCACTACCCGCCGGTGGTGGACTGGAACGGCTGGCCCAGCACCGAGCTGCGCACCCGGTTGATGGACGCCAACTTCGGCGCGGCCACCATCAAGATCAAGGATGGCTCGTTCGAGTACCTGCTCAACGCCGCCAAGCCCGCCGGGATCCCCTTCAACCCGTACGGCTGAGCGGCCGTGGGCCGGGACCGGGCCGCACCGGTCAGCGGTTCTGGCGTTCGATGCCGCGACGGACGAGGCCACGGATTCCGGGCAGGGTGATCGCCCGGACCGTGGCCTCGTTCAGCCAGACGTGCAGGCGACTCGGTGGCGCGTACTGGTACATGCCCCGGCGGGCGAGCGCCTGCCGCTTCACGACCTCGGAGCGGAGGCCGGCCTCCCATTGCGTCAGCGCTGACCGGATGTCGTCGCCGTGCCGTCCGAGGGCGGTGCCGAGCTGGTCGGCACCGGCGAGCGCCAGGGCCGCGCCGTGCCCGGCGAAGAGGCTGACGCACCAGGCCGCGTCACCGAGCAGCACCGTCCGACCGACGCTCCACTGCGCCACGTCCACCTGGCTGACCCGGTCGAAGTAGGCGTTGTCCGGGTCGGCCTCCAGGTCACGGAGCGCCTCGGGGACGCCGCCGGCCAGATCTCCGAAGGCCGCGCGCAGCGCACGGGCCGGCCCGTGTTCCAGGTCCCGATCCGGGTCCGGACAGCGGTAGGTGAAGAAGGCCGAAGACCGTCGCGGGCCCAGGTTGACGATCGCCGCCGTGCGCCCGGGACCGATGAAGGTGGTGGCGGACGGGACGGGTACGGCCTGGGGCGGCCGCACCAGCGGAAACGCTGCCACCACGTACGGCAGGTCGACCCGGCGACCGGGACCGATCACCGTCGTGCGGGTCGCGGAGTGCACGCCGTCGGCGCCGACGAGCAGGTCCGCCTTCTCGGTGGTGCCGTCACTGAATGTGACCAGTACCCGGTCGGCGTTCTGGTCGACGGACTCGACCGTGGTGCCGAAGCGGATCTCGGCCCGGTCCCGTACCGCTTCGTACAGCACGTCCTCCAGGTCGCCCCGGAACACCGTCAGGGTGCGAGGCCCCAGCGCGGCCTCGGCGACCGCCGACGGCACGGTGAGCTTCGGCCGGCCGTCCGCCCGGACCAGCACCGTGGTGAACAGGCCCAGCGCCCGCTCGGCGAGGGCGGGGACCAGACCGAGCCGCTCGGCGGCGTCGTACCCCGCACCGAGCAGGTTCACCAGGTAGCCACCGCTGCGCCGGGCCGGAGCGCGTTCCACGACGATCGGCTGCCAACCGTCCCGCGCCAGTCGCAGGGCGGTGGCGAGGCCGGCTATGCCGGCACCGACGATCACGGTTTGCCTCATTCAAGCCCCCAGAGTCAGGTATGAGCGTTTGCTCAACCATGATGAGCGCATGCTCATCCGTACGCAACCCGCGTAGACTGCCGGCATGCCCCGCGGAGTCGCCATCACCGAGCCTCGGCAGCACCTCTTCGCCGCCGCGGAACGCGTGATCGCGGCGGCGGGGCCCAGCGAGCTCACCAGCCGAGCCGTGACCCGCGCGGGCGGCGTCGCCACCGGGCTGCTGTTCGCCCACTTCGCCAACTTCGACGATTTCCTGACCGGTTACGCGGTCGACCGGAGCTTTCAGATCGCCGCCAACGCGGCCGGGCTCCCCGACCGCGCCGGCACCGGCGCCGTCGACGTGAACCTCAGCGAGACACTGCTCGCCACCCCGTTGATCACCATGCTGGCCGTCACCCGGCTCTTCGCCTACCGGCCACCGCTGGCGGCAGCGGTCGACGCGGTGCTGGGCAGCGGAAGTGCCGCCCTGCGGGCACTCGAACGCGCGGTCGTCGAATACCTGGTCGCGGAGCAGCACATCGGGCGGCTACCCGCAGGCGCCGACACCGAGGCGCTGGCGGTGACGGTGGTCGGGGTCCTGCACCACGTCGCACTCACCGACGGAGAAGACCCGGCGGCAGCCGACCGCATTCGCCGCGCCATCACCGCCCTGACCGCGTCCGCGACGGTGCCGGGGCCGACGCCGAATGCGGTTGCCCGGTCCGACGGTGGCTCGTAGCGTCGCCGAGGTGACCGTGGAGGTGCCGTTCCGTTCCCTCGCCGTCGACCAGTCGGACGTCCGCTACCTCCACGGCCCCGACTCCCACCGACAGCCGGGCCGGCCGATCGGTCAGACCATCGAGTTCGACTGGGATGACAGCACCATCTATCCGGGCACGTCACGGAAATTCTGGGTCCATCTGCCGGCCCGGTACGACCCCTCGCAGCCGGCGTCGCTTGTCGTGTTCCTCGACGGACAGTGGTACCTGGACCCGGGCGGGGAGGTCCGGGGTGCGATCGTGCTGGACAATCTCATCCACCGCTGCGACATCCCGGTCACCATCGGCCTGTTCGTCGACCCCGGCGTCGTCGTCGACGCCGAGCAACCGAAGAACCGCAACATCGAGTACGACGCGTTCGACGACCGCCTCGCCACCTTCCTGCTTACCGAGATCATCCCGCAGGTCACGACGCGCTACCCGATCGCCGAGGACCCGGACCGGTGGGCCATCTGTGGCGGCAGCAGCGGCGGCAACGCGGCGTTCACCGCCGCCTGGCTGCGCCCGGACAAGTTCCGTCGGGTGCTGTGCTGCCTGTCCAGCTTCGCGCAGATGCCCGACGGCAATCCGTACCCGGGGCTCATCGCCCGCGACACCCGCAAGCCGATACGCATCTTCATGCAGGCCGGTCACCGGGACCTGCACTGGAACGAGCCGCACCGGAACTGGCTCTCGCACAACCTGCGCGTCGCGGCCGCCCTCGCCGAGGCGGGCTACGACTTCCGGCTCGTACTCGGCGACGGTGGCCACAGCCCCAACCACTGTGGCGTCCTCCTGCCCGACGCACTGCGCTGGCTGTGGCGACGTACGGAGTGAGGGTGAGCGGCCGGTCCAGGGCGCGAATTGATTGGTGCCTCACCGACGTCAATCGAATGGTCCGTTGAATGGCGGTAGTAGGCTGACGGCGTTCAACACCCACTTCGAATTGTCGCGACGGCGGCAAGCATCGAAATGAGGCCGGATGGGCAGGCAACGCGCGCGGCGGCGGAGTCGAACGGAACAGCCACGCATTCCGGTTACTCGGGACGGTGCCCGTCGGCCGCAGCCGCCTGAGCGCCCGGCCGCTCGCGACGACTCCGGCGAGCACCGGTCGCGGTACAACTCGGTGATGGAACGGGCCGCGCAACCCGGCCCGGCGCTGGCGATGCTCCTGCTCGCCGGGCTCATCCTGGCCGGCTGGTTGGCACCTCGATACGTCGCTGACCCCACGACCGTGGACGCCCCGGCCCGCTACGTGGTCGCCGCGGGCCTGGCGGTTGTGGCATTCCTGTCATTCTCGACCCTGAATCTGGCCGCCTATTGCCTGATCGTGGCGCGGAAGTCCGAGCCGACGAAACGATTCATCACGGCAATCGGGAACCGGGCTGCCATCGGCGCGATTCTCGGTACGCTGCTGGGCCTGCGGATGGCAACGATGATGGACGGACAGCCAGCGGGCGACCCGGACGCTCCGGCGACGACCTTCCTGGATTTCGAGAGCAACCTGAGCAACACGATCACGCTCGCGACCCTCACGCTCGTCGGAACCGCGTGGCCGTACTGCTGGGGCCCGGTCAGGGCCGCGATGACAGCCGTCGCCTCGACCCCGCCACTCAAGCCGTACGCCCGGGTCACCGGGCTCGTCCTTGGGACGGTGCTCCTGCTCAGCAGCCACTTCCTGGGGTTGGGTGTGGCCATGGCGGTCTATCGGGGTGTCGCGCACCCCTAGGCCCTGACGTCGGGCGTCGCGGCCAGCAGCAGCGCCGCCCCGGCCGCGAAGACGGCCGCGCCAAGATAGACCGATCCCGGTGACGCGTACGTCAGCGACCAGCCGAAGGCCACCCCGGCCGTGACCGGTACGACGGTTTCCGCGACGGCACCGATGCCGGTCAGCGCACCCTGGACGGTGCCCTGCTCGTCGGCCGGGACGGTGCGGGAGATCCAGGACTGCGCGGCGGCACCGGCGAGCGAGCCGAGCACGCCGACCGCCATCAGGACATAGAGCAGCCACGGCACGGACACGAACGCCGTCGCGGCCAGCGAGGCGAGACCGAGGAGGCTACCGGCCACCGCGGCGCGCTTGTCACCGAGACGCCGCACCACCGGCCCGACGGCCCGGGCCTGGTAGACCGCGCCGGCGAGCGCGGAGGCGGCCAGCACGACGCCGATCTGGGTGGTGCTGAAGGCGAACTTGTGGGTGAGGAAGAACGTCCAGGTCGACTGGTGCGTCATCCGGGCGACGTCGGCGCAGAATCGGGCGCAGGCGAGGCGACCGAGCACCGGTCGGCGCAGGACGGCGGCGATGGCGCCGACCGGATTCGCCAGCCGTAGGGTCAACGGGGTGTTCGGGTCGCCGGGTCGGGATTCCGGCAGGACGAACCAGCCGTACGCGACGTTGGCGAAGCAGAGCACGGCGGCGGCGGCGAACGGCAGGCGTACGTCGACCGCGCCGAGCAGGCCCCCGAGGATCGGACCGGCGACGAAGCCGAGCCCGAACGCGGCACCGATCAACCCGTACGCGTGCGCCCGCGCACCGGGTTCGGTGACGTCGGCGATGTAGGCGTTGACGACCGTGTACGTTCCCGCGCACGCACCGGCGGCGGCGTGGAACACCAGCAGGGTCCATGGGCTGGGCGACGCCGCGTGGGCCAGCCAGTCGACGCCGAGGCAGGTCAACGACGCGAGCAGGACCGGACGCCGGCCGTACCGGTCGGACAGCCGCCCGAGCAGTGGCGAGACGACGAACTGCAACAGGCCGTAGACCGAGCCGAGCAGGCCGGACCAGAACACAGCGGCGGCAGCGTCCTCGGTGACCGATGTCATCAGGGCCGGCATGATCGGCACGATCAGGCCGAGCCCGAGCATGTCCAGGAAGACGGTGCCGAGGAGGAAGGTGACGGCGGGCGCCCGGCGCATTGCGGCTCCTGAGTGTCGAGAGGGCAGGGCCCCCTCGCGACTCACGGTCCGCCGAAAGTACGGAGGATCAGAATATGTTCGCTGTCAAACGGTTTTCCTCGAACCTCCGCCGGGGTACGACCGGCGCCCGCCCCCCGACGGGCGCCGACCGCACCTCAACCCTTCACGCAGATCACCTGCTTGAGGTGGGCGACCACCTCGACCAGGTCATCCTGCTGCGCCATCACCTCGTTGATGTCCTTGTACGCGCCGGGGATCTCGTCCACCACCCCGGCGTCCTTGCGGCACTCCACACCCGACGTCTGCGCCGCCAGGTCCGCAGTGCTGTACGTCCGCTTCGCCTGGGCCCGGGACATCCGCCGGCCCGCACCGTGCGAGGCCGAGCAGTAGCTCCAGTCGTTGCCCGAGCCACGGACGATGTACGAGCCGGTGCCCATCGAACCGGGGATGATGCCCAGGTCGCCGAGGCCGGCACGGATCGCACCCTTACGCGTCACCAACACGTCCACCCCCTCGTAGGTCTCCTCCGCCACGTAGTTGTGGTGGCAGCTGATCGGATCGTCGTAGCTGACCTGCGGGAACCGTTCCCGCACCAGGTTCATCAGGACGGCGAGCATGACGGCGCGGTTGCGCCGTGCGTACTCCTGCGCCCACCACAGGTCCCGGCGGTAGGCGTCCATCTCCGGCGTACCGGTGAGGAAGACCGCCAGGTCCCGGTCAGGCAGGTCGGCGTTGTGCGGCAGCTTGCGGGCCACCGCCATGTGTCGCTCGGCCAGTTCCTTGCCGATGTTGCGGGACCCGGAGTGCAGCATCAGCCAGACCCGACCGGTGTCGGCGCCACCCTGCTCAAGGCAGACCTCGATGAAGTGGTTACCGCCACCGAGGGTGCCCAGCTGCCGCCGGGCCCGCGTCTCCAGCTGCGCCACCCGCCGGTCGAGGTCGGCGAAGCGCCGCCAGAAGTCACCCCAGCCACGCTGTTCCAGCCCTCGTACCCGGCGCGGGTCCACCGGCTCGTCACGCTGGGCGAAGCCGACCGGGATGGCGTCCTCGACCGCCCGGCGCAGCCCGGCGAGGTCGTCGGGCAGGTCGGCGGCGGTCAGCGAGGTACGCACCGCCGACATGCCGCAGCCGATGTCGACTCCGACGGCGGCCGGCGAGACCGCCTGCCGCATCGCGATCACCGAACCGACGGTGGCGCCCTTGCCGAAGTGCACGTCCGGCATGACCGCGACACCCTGCACCCACGGCAGCGCGCCGATGTTGCGCAGTTGCCGCGCGGCCTGCGGCTCGATGCCGTACGGGTCGGTCCACACCCGTACCGGCGCCCGCGTCCCCGCGAGCAGGCTGAAGCCCATGGTGATGTTCTCCTGAGTGCTGAGGCGAAGCCCGCCGATCACGCAGCATGGTCGGTGATACGCAGCTTCTGCTCCCTTTGACGGGGTGCACGACTGCATGATCGGTGACCGCGGGTGAGCAGCGGGGTGGAGAGAGATGCGGGAGGCGGCCCTGGGTGGGGCGGCCTCGGGATCGTCGGCGGGTCGAGCCGGTTAGCGGCGGTGTGCCGATCGCCGGGTCGACCCGCCGGCCATAAGGAGGGCCGGTCTGCCGGCGGGCGCGACGGTGGGACACCAGAGGTGCCGACCGACCTGGCTGCGGTTCAGTTCTCGCACGGCATGCTCCTTCCCGGCTCCGTCGTGATCGACCTGATGCCGGAAAGGTTATGGAGGACCGGCCGCACCCGCAATGGATATTGAGCGGGCCGCCGACGCCGCCGGGCCGGGGCGGCGGTCGAGGGCCTGGTCAGGCCCGCGCCGAGTTCTCCCGCTCATCGGCGATACGGTCCAGGTGGGCGGCGAGTTCGTCGGTGACCAGCAGGTCGGTGCGGATGTCCTCGGTCGGGTACCCGGCCCGGCCGACCATGTGCGCCGCCACCGGGGCCGTGGCCAGGGAGAACGCACCGACGAGCACCAGCGTGGTGATGTCCACTCCGGTACGCAGCCGCAGCGCGCACCCGACCAGCACCAGCAGCAGCCCGAGCACCTGCGGCTTGGCCGCGGCGTGCATCCGGGTGAGCAGGTCGGGGAAGCGCACCAGGGCCACTCCGGCGGCAAGGCTGAGCAACGCCCCGGCGATCAGGAAGACCGAGGCGACGACGTCGAAGACCACTTCAAGGCTCACGTCTGGCTCCCGTCCGACGTGCTTGACGTGGACTCGTCGTGGCGTCGGGCGGCGAAGCGCGCGACGCTCACCGAGCCGACGAATCCGAGCACGGCGAGGACGACGAGCACCGGCAGCGCGGTCGCGTCCCGGCTGTACGCGGCCTCGGTGGCGATCGCGGCGACGATGACGGCCAGCAGCACGTCGGTGGCCACGGCCCGGTCGAGGATCGACGGACCGCGGATGATCCTGGTGAGAGTGAGCCCACCGGCCACGGCGAGCAGCACGGTGACGGTCACGGCGACCGCGGTCATGCGGATGCCCCTTCCATGTCGGGCGGCGGCGGTTGGGCGTTGTCGCGGACCCGGCGCAGCTCGTCGGGGGAACCGATGGCCTCGACGATGCGGGTCTCCAGCTCCAGCACGCCCTGACGGAACCGTTCGACCTCGTCCCGGCTGGCCACGTTGAGCACGTGGATGTAGAGCGTGCCGGTCCGGCGGTCGGCCTCCAGGATCAGGCTGCCCGGCACGAGGGACAACGCCTCGGCGTTCAGCGTGAGATTGAGATCGGTGTTGACCCGCAGCCGCACCGCGATGATCGCGCTCTGCGGGGTGTGGCCGACCCGCAGCGCCAGCCAGGCGACCTGTGCGGAGGCCACCACCAGGTCACGCAGGAACCGCAGCCAGAAGCGCAGCATCGGCAGCGGATGGATCCGGCCGGCGAAGGTCACCGGCGGCAGCGGGAAGACCGCCAGCAGGACGGCGGCGACCACCAGACCACTTATCACGTTGGCCCAGGAGAGGGTGCCCCAGAGCAGCACCCAGACGGCGACCAGCGCGGTCACCGCGATGACCCGGTTACGGCGCCGGGCCGCGCGGGTCAGCGGCGGCCGTAGCGGCTCGGTCGGCTCCGCCGAGGTCATCGGGTCGGGCCTCACGGCGCACCTCCCGGGAAGACGGCATCGACGTAGGGCGTCCGGCGTAGCAGGTCGTCGGCGGCGTCCGTGCTGAGGTCGAACAACGGGCCGGCGACCACTGTCAACGCCAGGCCGAGGACCACGAGCGCGAGCGTCGGCGCGATCATCAGCTTGGGCAGCACAGCTCCTGACTGTCCGCCGCCACCCCGGTCCGGCTCCACCGCGCCCTCGGTGCGGGCCGCCTGTTCGGCGTCGTCGCCGGCCGGCATGTCCGCGTGCGGCGTCCGCCAGAAGGCCAGGTTCCACACCCGGGCGATAGCGTAGAGGGTGAGCAGGCTGGTGAGCAGTCCGCCGGCGACCAGGATCCAGGCCAGCACACCGCCGTCGTCGACGCCCGCCTGGATCAGGCCGAGTTTGCCCAGGAATCCGGAGAACGGCGGGATGCCGGCGAGGTTCAGCGCGGGAACGAAGAACAGCACGGCGAGCAGCGGAGACAGTCGGGCCAGGCCACCGAGGCGGTCCAGCGCGGTGCTGCCACCCCGGCGTTCGACCAGGCCGGCGGCGAGGAAGAGGGTGGTCTGGATGGTGATGTGGTGCACCACGTAGAAGATCGCCGCGGACAGTCCGAGCGACGAGGTGAGCCCCACCCCGAAGAGCATGTAGCCGATATGGCTGATCAGCGTGAACGACAGCAACCGCTTGATGTCCGACTGGGCGACCGCGCCGAGGATCCCGACCACCATGGTCAGCACCGCCGTCACCAGCAGCAGTGTGGCCGTGCGTCCACCGGGGAACAGCAACGTCTCGGTACGGATGATCGCGTACACGCCGACCTTTGTGAGCAGGCCGGCGAAGACCGCGGTGACCGGGGCCGGAGCCGTCGGGTAGCTGTCGGGTAGCCAGGCCGACAGCGGGAAGACCGCCGCCTTGATGCCGAAGGCCAGCAGCAGCATGCCCTGCAACACCAGGCGCAGGTCGTCCGGCAGGGTGTCCAGCCGGTCGACGAGTTGGGCGAGGTTGAGCGTGCCGGTCGAGGCGTAGACCAGGCCGATCGCGATCAGGAAGATCACCGAGGAGAGCAGGCTCACCACCACGTAGGTGGTGCCGGCGCGGATCCGGTTCTCGGTGCTGCCCAGGGTCAGCAGGACGTAGCTGGCGACCAGCAGGATCTCGAAGCCGACGTAGAGGTTGAACAGGTCGCCGGAGAGGAACGCGTTGCAGACGCCTGCGGTCAGCACCAGGTAGGTCGGGTGGTAGACCGACAGCGGGGTCTCCTCGTGACCGTCGGCCATACCCTGCCCGATGGAGTAGACGAGCACGCAGAGCGTCACCGCGGCCGAGACCACGAGCATCAGCGCCGCCAACTGGTCGGCGACCAGCACGATCCCGAGCGGGGCGACCCAGCCGCCGACCTCCAGCACCAGCGGGCCGTGCAGGCTGGACTGGACCAGCAGCGTCACCGCCACCGCCACGGTGGCGGTGAGCACGGTGAGGCTGACCCACCGCTGGGCGTGCGGACGGCCGAGCAGCAGCAGGGTCAGTGCCGCGCCGAGCAGCGGCATCACCACCGGCAGCGGAACGAGGTACGTCATCCGGCCCGCCCTGCTTCCACCACGTTGGCGACCGGTCGCGCGTCGGCCGACTCGTCGTCGTCACCGTCGCCGGTGCCGCCCTCGATGTCGGCGGTGCCCGGTCCCTCGTCGCGGATCGCGAGATCCATGATCCGGCGGTCCTCGACATCGTCCTGTACCTCGTCGTGCCCGTTGAGGTGCCAGCTGCGGTACGCCAGCGCGAGCAGGAACGCCGTCATACCGAGGGTGATCACGATGGCGGTGAGGATCATCGCCTGGGGCAGCGGGTCACTCATCTGTTCCGGATCGGTGGTGCCGACGATCGGCGGCCCTCCGGCCCGCCCACCGGTCAGCAGCAGCAGATTGGCGCCGTTGCCGAGCAGGATGACACCCATCAGCACCCGGGTGAGGCTGCGTTCCAGCAGCAGCGTCACCCCGGCGGCGACGAGCACGCCGACCACGATCACGTAGGTGAGGTTGGGGCTCACACCAGCTCCCTTTCCCGGATCTCGGCATCCTCGGTCTCGCTCTGGCGGTCCATTTCCGCGCCGAGGCTGCGCAGGATGTCCAGCACCAGGCCGACGACGATCAGATAGACACCGACGTCGAAGAAGACCGACGTGACGAAATGGACATGCCCCAGCACCGGCAGGTGGAAGTCGAGCAGCGCGCTCTGCAGGAACTGGCCGCCGAGCAGCATCGCGCCGACGCCGGTGCCGACGGCCACGAACAGGCCGGCACCGAGCACCACACCGGCGTCGACGGGCGCCGCACCGTTGAGTTCCGTACGGCCGCCGGCCAGATAGCGCACGGCCAGCGCGAGACCGGCCACCAGGCCGGCGGCGAAGCCGCCGCCCGGGGCGTTGTGGCCGCTGAACAGCAGGTAGATGGAGAAGATGACGATGGCGTGGAACAGCAGCCGGGTCACCACCTGGAGGATGACCGACTGGGCGCGGGTGGTGGCACCGGTGGTCAGCCAGCGCGGGCGGTTGTACTCCGCCCGCCCGTCGCCGGGAATGTCGGCACGCCGGTGCAGGTCGCCCGCCCGACGGAAGATCAGGCTGGCCACGCCGGTGGCGGCCACCACCAGCACGGCGATCTCGCCCATCGTGTCCCAGGCCCGGATGTCGACAAGGGTCACGTTCACCACGTTCTTCCCACCGCCGTACGACACGGCCTCGTCGGGAAAGCCGACGGAGACCGGGACGGCCTGGCGGGCGCCGGTGGCGACGTACGCCATGCATGCGGTGACCGCACCGACGGCGACGCCGATCGCGACGCGGCCGCGCCGGCTGGACCGGATCGGACGCTCCGAGAACTTGACCGGGAGGCGGCGCAGCACCAGCACGAACATGACGATGGTGACGGTCTCCACCAGGAACTGGGTGAGCGCCAGGTCGGGTGCGCCGTGCAGGACGAACAGCAACGCGGTGCCGTAGCCGGCGACACCGACCAGGATCATCGCGGTGAGCCGGCGCAACGCACGGGCCGCCATCACCGCTGCCACGATCACCACGGCGGCGGCGACCGCCTGTAGCGGGGTGTCCCAGACGTGGAACCGCTGCGGCCAGGGCGCCCCGATCAGCAGCGCCCCGCCGGGTAGCAGCACCAGCACCACCAGGATGACGCCGAGGTAGAACGGCAGCGAGCCCCGCTGGGTGGCACCGGTCAGTTCCACCGCCAGTCGGTCGACGGCACCGATGACCCGGGTGTAGACGGTGGCGCTGTCGAAGGGCAGCCGCAGCGTGGCACGCACCCGCTCGCGGCGCATCAGGTGGAACAGCGCGGCGCCGCCGGCCACCGCCAGTACCGACAGCCCCAGCGCCGGGGTCAGTCCGTGCCACAGCGCCAGGTGGTAGCCCGGCTCGGCGCTGGGATACAGATCGGCGTACGGGGCGAGCAGCCGGTCCACCGCCGGGGCGAGCACTCCAGCCGCGGCTCCGGCGAGGGCCAGCGCCGCCGCCGGGGCCAGGAACGGCCACGACACGGGCGCGATCTCGGTGTCCGGGGTGTCCGGCTTGGCGGCGAAGGCTCCCCAGAGGAACCGCAGCGTGTACGCGACGGTAAGCACCGACCCGAGGAGCACGCCGGCCAGCACCACCACGTCGACCCCGCCGCCGTGCAGCAGCGCCTCGACGGCGGCCTCCTTCGCGACGAATCCGGCCATCGGCGGCAGACCGGCCATTGAGGCCGCCGCCACCCCGGCCACCACGGCGAGCGCCGGTGCCCGCCGCCCCAATCCGCTGAGTTCACGCAGGTCACGGCTGCCAGCGGCGTGGTCGATGAGCCCGACGGTGAGGAAGAGGGTGGCCTTGAACAGGGCGTGCGCGAGGACCATCGCGACACCTGCCAAGGCGGTGTCGCGGGTGCCGCCGCCGAGGATCACCATCAGCAGGCCGAGCTGGCTGACCGTGCCGTAGGCCAGCAGCAGCTTGAGGTCGACCTGGCGCAGCGCCGCCCACCCGCCGAGGAACATGGTGATCAGGCCGGCGGTCAGCAGCACCGGCCGCCACGGGGTGACCTCGGCGAGCGCCGGTCCCATCAGGGCGACCAGGAACACGCCGCCTTTCACCATGGCGGCGGCGTGCAGGTACGCGCTGACCGGCGTCGGTGCCGCCATCGCGCCCGGCAGCCAGAAGCTGAACGGGAAGATCGCCGACTTGCTGAGCGCGCCGAGCAGGATCAGCACCACGGCGACGGCGAGGTAGCCGCCGCCGGGCAGGTTCCCGGCGATCTCGGACCAGCGGTAGCTGCCGGCGTGCCGGCCGAGCATGACGAACCCGGCGAGCATCGCCAGGCCGCCGAGCGTCGTCACCAGCAGGGCCTGCATGGCGGCCCGCCGGCTGGCCCGCTTCGCCGGGTCGCTACCGATCAGCAGGTACGAGAAGACGGTGGTCAGTTCCCAGAACACGTACAGCAGCAGCAGGTCGTCGGAGACCACCAGGCCGAGCATCGCACCGGCGAAGGCGACGAAGACGGCGGCGAAGCGGCCGAGACCCGGATCGTCGTTTCGGAAGTAGCGGGCGCTGTAGGCCAGCACCAGCGCGCCGACCCCACCGACCAGGGCGACCATCAGCCAGGACAGCGTGCCCATCCGGAGGGAGAGTTCCAGACCGAGCTGCGGCACCCACGCCACCGTCTCGACCACCGGTTCGCCGTCGCGTACCCCGGCGGTGTGCGTGAGCGCCCAGACCAGCGTCGCGCCCGGGACCAGCGCCACCAGGTAGAGGGCGTTGCGTCCCCAGAGTCGCACCAGCGCCGGGGCGATCACAGCTGTCAGTGCATGGACCGCCACCAGAGCCAGCACGCACCCTCCCCAAAGATCATCAGCCGGTGTAACGACCCTATCCTGTGACAGCCGTTATCCGCATCCGTCGTGATTCTGATCAAACGCGGACGCGTACCGCTCGACGGCGGTCACTACCTTCCGATGCGCCGCGGCCGTCCGTCGTCGCGGTCGATGCGTAGTTCCCGCTCCAGCTCGACGATGAGCGTACGCAGGTCGTCGAGGCGTTGGCTGATCGCGATCCGGTCCACCTCGTCGGGCACGCCGTCGCCGTCTGAGTCGTAGCCGGGGCCGAGTCCCTCGGTCATCTCCAGCCGGCGCGCCTCCTCCATCGAGTTGACGAAGACCGCGACCAGGATGTTGAGCAGCAGGTTGACGGTGATCACCACGAAGCTGCCGTAGTACAGCACCGTCCAGGGTGAGAACTCCATCCCCTGCTCGATGAGATCCGGCAGTGTCTCCAGCGACAGCAGCACGAACAACGTCAGCAGCGACTTGCCGATGTCGCCGTACTGCTCCGGATAGACCTCGCCGAAGATCAACCAGCCGGCCATGCCGTAGACGTAGAGCGTCACCACGGCCAGGGCGAAGAAGCCACCGATGCCGGGCAGGCTGCGCCACAGCGCGGAGACGATGGTCCGCAGGCCAGGTGAGAACCGCACCAGCCGCACGATCCGCAGCACCCGGACCACCCGCAGCAGCGCCGAGTCGCCGTGCAGGCCGGGGATGAAGATCGCGGCGATCACCAGGAAGTCGAAGACGTTCCAGCCGTGCCGGAAGAAGTCCTGCGGGCGGCGACCGTACGCCAGGATCCGGACGGTGATCTCGATGACGAAGACCACCCGGAAGGCCCACTCGAGCGCGTGCAGCGCGGTGCCGGCCGGACCCAGGTCAGGGTAGGTCTCCAGGCCGAGGACCACCCCGTTGGCGAGGATGAACCCGACGATGGTGATCTCGAAGGTGCGGGATGCGGCGAGCCGGGCGCAGAATTCGACAAGCATGGCACCACGGGTGGTGCGGGCCGACCCGCCTCGCGGAGCCGGCACGGGCCGACCCCTCATCGTGCGACCGGCCCCGGTGCGGACACCGGGGCCGGTGAGGCCACCCACCGTGCGTCGTCGGCGTGCTGACGTACGGCAATCATGGGCGACAGCCTACGGGGCGGCGGAGACGGGGATCAGCCGCCCAGCCGGCGCACCATGTTCATCACCGTCTCGACCTGGGCGCCGCCCTTGATCGGGTAATTGGTGGCACCGAGGTAGCCCCACCAGTCCCAGCAGCCGTTCGGGTTGCTGGGCGCGGCGACGGCCTGGGGGTACAGCACGATCGTCGCGTTGGTGTCGGCGTACTGGTTGAGGTTGGCCCGGTCCACGAAGGCGGTACCGACCCGGCTGTGGCCCTGTAGGCAACCGTGCAACGCCACCAGCAGGCGGCAACTCGCTCCCGAGGCGCAGGAGGACGGGACGTAGGCGAAGCCGTTGGCGTCCATGCTCAGGCCGTTGGCCCAGCCATTCACCGCGAAGGTGTGTTGACTGAACCGCACGAGCGTGCCGCCGAGTGGACCGGTGTTGGGCGGTTGGACCGACCCGAAGAGCTTGCGCAGGAAGGTGTGCTGCGGGTCGGTGCCGCAGTCGTTGAGGTACGGCGCGGCCGTGGCCGTGCAGCCCACCGTGCCGTAGGGCGTGACCCAGCCGTGCCCGGCGGAGGAGCCGCTGTCGTACTGGACGCTGGCGCCGAAGTGCTGCTGATAGCGGACCAGATCGTCGCTCACCGACCGCTTCACGGTGCCGTCGGATCCACCGTGGAAGACGTAGACCGGTTCGCCGGACAGCCCGCTGACCGGGTCGACCCAGCCGTATCCGGCCCAGGTCCGGGTGTACGCCTGGAGGGCACTGAGCTGGGTCGGATAGATGTCGTCGCCGCAGCCGTACAGCGCCTGTGCGACGTTGTTCTGGGCGCAGTAGTACGGACCGGCGGCGAACAGCGCCGCTCCCCTGATCCGCTGCGAGTAGGCCACCTGGAGCTGGTTGGCCAGGTAGGCGCCGGAGGAGACGCCGGCGACGTACACGCCCGAGATGCGGTACGTCGACAGGCTTCCGGACACGGGGGTCTTGGTGTGCGGGGTGCCGGCGGCCTGGGCGGGTGCCACCGGCATGAGCAGCAGGGCCGCGACGGCGGCGGCGAACAGCCGCGAGACAGGTTTGATCATGACGCTCCCTGGGGTCGGTGAGCGCCGGCGGTGGTGTCGGCGTACGGCGACGCTAGCGTGACCTGCGTCACCGCCGACATGAGCGCAACCCACACGTCGCCGGGTCGAGCAGTGGTGCCGGTAGCTGTCCCGGCCTCTCCCCCCGTCGCCGCTGACCCGGCCGGCGAGCGCGATCATGCTCAGTCGATGGTGCCGAGCTGCAACCAGACACGAACCCGCTCGGTGACGTCGTTCCGCCCACCGAGGGCGGCGCGGACCTCGGCGGTGAACGCGGCCCGCCCGGATGCCGAGGGCAGCCGGTCAGCCGACAGAGCGGAGAAGACACCACCGACCATGTCGTCGACGGTGAGTGGTGCGTCGTACTGCACGACCGACTCGGCGTAGCGGTAGCCGGCCCGGACGAGGGCGTCCCGGTTGAGCCGGCGACCTGCCTCATCGGTCTGGCAGGTGGCTCTGACGGGGTGCCCGAAGAACCGTTCCAGGCAGTCGCGCAGTGCCGCCGACCACTCGGTGTCCTGTGACCACAACGGAGCGCCGTTGGTGACCACGGCGACCCCGCCGCCGGGACGCAGCAGCGCCCGGGCGGCGGTGAACAGCGTGTCACGGTCCATGAAGTGGACAGCGACGGCGACTGTCAACGCGCCGACCGTCCGGTCACCGAGGAGTCGGCCCAGCGCGGGCAGATCCCGGTCGGCGCCGAGTACCCAGGTGACGTTGGCTCTCGCCGCGCTGAGGGCGGCCTCGCGGGCCTTGGCCAACATGTCCGGCTCGGGGTCCACGCCGATGACGGAGCCCACCCGGGCGGCGAGCGGAAGGGTCAGCTGGCCGGTGCCGCAGCCGAGGTCGAGCACGGTGTCGTCGACACCGAGGCGGTACGCGGCGGCCAGGGCGTCGAGCACCTCGGGCGGGTAACCACGCCGGTGCCTGGCGTAGTACGTCGCCACCTCACCGCTGAAGTCCGTCCTCACCTCGCCAGCATGCCCACGACCTCCGGCGGACCGCGAGCCTTTCTGCCCACGGCATACCCCGCTCTGTCACCACCGGTTGGGGCGTCGGTCGACGGTCTTCGTCCCTGCGTCAGCCGGCCGAGGAGCGGGTCACCGGCAGGTCGAAGTAGGTGTCCGGCCAGGGTTCGTCGCGGAGCCGGAAGTGCCACCACTCCTGGTCGTAGCTGACGAAACCCCCGTCGGCCATCAGCCGCCGTAGCTGCCGCCGGTTCTCCCGAGCGGTGGGGTCGACGCGCTCCGAGTCGATGTGTGACAGCGGATCGAAGCAGTCGAAGCCGGTACCCATGTCCACGCTGTTGTCGGCGAAGCGCTGCGCACGAGGTGCGGTGCAGGCCACCAACGGCTGGCCGGGTTCGTGTCGGGCCGGTTCGGCTGCCGGCACGTCGACCAGGGTGACGTCGACGGTGCTGCCCCGGCTGTGCGAGCTGGGTGCACCGAGGTAGCCGCGGTCCACCAGCTCCGCCTTGGCCACCCGAGGATAGAACTCGGCTTTCATGCTTTCCTGCCCCGGCTGACCGGCCCAGTCCAGGAAATCCTCGGTGGCCCGCTGTGGGCGGTAACAGTCGTACACCTTGAGGCTGCGGCCGGCGGCGAGCGCCGCGTTCTGGACGCCACGCAGCGCCTCGGCGGCGCGGGCGGTGAGCAGACACAACGGCTCCTGGTAGCCGTCGACGCGGCGGCCGACGAAGTTGTACGCCGTGGCGTACCGGATGTCGGTGAGGATTCGCTGATCTACATCGGACAGTACGACGAAGCCCGGCGACACCGACGGTGACGGCGGTGGAGGCACCGGCGCCGGTTCGTCACCCCGCCCGCAGCCGCCGCCCACGACCGCAAGAGCCGCCGTCACCGCCAGGCTCACCCGTCCCCGGAAGCATGGCGGTGCCACCTCAGTGCCGGCCGGCGCGCGTCCCGGCGGTACGGTGCCGCCAGCGGCGGCGGCCGACCAGACCGCCGGCGAGCAGCGTCATACCGACGGCGAGGCCGATCAGCGAGGCCGTCCGTAGGCGGCCGGCGAAGGTGGCCGACTGCGCTGCCTCCGCGCCGGACGCGCCTCCGGGCAGTGCCTGCGGAGGTACGGAGGCCGGCGGTGCCGAGGCGGTGGCCCCACCCGGGCTCACCAGCACTCCGACCGAGGCCGACCGGGGCAACTCGAAGCCCCAGTCGAGCAGGTCCGCGCCCTGTTGCCAGCCCCGCTTGTCGATCACGTCCGCGCCCAGCAGGGTGACCACGAGCCGGCGCCCACCTCGCTCGGCGGCACCGACGTAGGTGTGCCGGGCCAGGTCGATGAAGCCGGTCTTACCGCCCAACGCGCCGGGATAGTGGTAGAGCAGCTGGTTGTCGTTGTCGATGGTGAAGCCCTTGGCGCGCTGCTTCGGCTGGGCCGGGATGGTCGCCTCCCGGGTGGCCACGTAGCGCCGGAAGCGCGCGTCGGCGAAACAGGCCCGGGTGATCAGGGCCAGGTCGTACGCGCTTGTGAACTGGCCGGGACCGTCCAGCCCGGAGGGGGTCGCCGCGTGGGTCTGGTACGCACCGAGCAGGCGCGCCTGCTCGTTCATTGCCCGCAGCCCGCCGGTCATGCCGTCCGCGCCGCCACCGAGACGGGCCAGCGCGTTCGCCACCTCGTTTCCCGAACGCAGCAGTAACCCCAGCCAGAGTGTCTCCACCCGGTACCTGCCGCCTTCCACCAGTCCCACCGCGGAACTTCCCGGTTCGATGTCGAGATCACCGGCGGTGATGGTGACGACGTCGGCCGGATCGAGTCTCGGCAGCATTGTTGCGGCCAGCAGCAGTTTCTGCACGCTGGCCGGGGTCGCGTACTCGTGTGGACCACAGCCACCCAGCACCTCGCCGGTGTCCAAGTCGGCCACCAGCCACGAGGTGGCGGCCACCTTCGGCGGCTTCGGTACGCCCGGCGGCACGACCAGACCGGAGGTGGCCAGCCGGGGTCCCCCGACTGCCCGCTGCACCGGATCCGGTGAGGGCGTCACCGGCGGCGTGGGACCGGGAGCTGGCGGCGCCGTACGCGGGCACGGCGCCGGCGCTGCCGCATTCGCTCCGGTGACGGGCACCAGGGGCGCGGTCAGCAGTGCGACCGCCACCGCCACTGCATGCGCGGAAACTCTCACAATCAGCGACACTATCGGGTGAATTCCGGCGAGTCCGGCGAATCGACCAGCACGTGGGTTCAGCCGCGACCGGCCAGCGCGGATCTCGGCTCGCGACGCCGCACGAGGGCGACGTCGCGCCCGATCTATTCGGGAAGATCGGTGACAGCGGAGCGGGACCGTCGTCCGGCGAGGACAGCCAACGCGATCGCGACCGCACCGACGGCCAGCGCCACGAACATGCCCGCACCGGGACCGTCGGCGGTCGAGGCGGGGCCGGCCGACGGTGCCGCGTCGGCGGGCCCAGGCACCGCCGGTGGCGGTTCGGCGTCCAACTCCCCCGGTTCCACCAGCCGGCCGACGCTCATCTGCCGCGGCAGCGCGAAGCCCCAGTCGAGCAGCGCGGCGCCCTGTTCCCAGCCACGTCGAGGCCGTGGCTCGGCACCGAGCAGCGTGACGACCAGTCGGCGACCGCCCCGCTCAGCGGCACCGACGTAGGTGTGCCGCGCGTAGTCGGTGAAGCCGGTCTTGCCGCCGAGCGCACCCGGATAGCGGTACACCAGTTGGTTCTCGTTCTGAATCTCGAAGCCCTTGGCCCGCAACGCCTTCTGCGCCGGGATTCGGGTGCGCTCCGTGAGCACGTACCTGCGGAACGCCGGGTCGGCGAAGCAGGCCCGAGCGATCAGGGCCAGGTCGTACGCGCTTGTGAACTGTCCGGGAGCGTCCAGCCCGGACGGGGTGACCGCGTGGGTCTGCTGGGCGCCGAGTCGCCGGGCCTGCTCGTTCATGGCCCGCACTCCGCCGGCCACGCCCTCGGCGCCACCGCCGAGGCGGGCCAGTGCGTTCGCCGCCTCGTTGCCGGACTGCAGCAGCAGTCCCAGCCAGAGCGTCTCCACCCGGTACCGGCCGCCCGGCAACAGGCCGACCGCCGAACTGCCCGGGGCGATGTCCAGATCCTCCCGGGTGACCGTGACGACCCGGGCCGGATCGAGTCTCGGCAGCATGGTCGCGGCCAGCAGCAGTTTCTGCACGCTGGCCGGGGTCGCGTACTCGTGTGGACCACAGCCACCCAGCACCTCACCGGTGTCCAGGTCGGCCACCAGCCATGACGTCGCCGTCACCTTCGGCGGCGTCGGCACTCCCGGCGGCACGATCAACCCGGGGGTGGCGAGCACGTCTCCGCCGACCACCCGATGCTCCGGAACCGAGGGTGGCGGTGTCGGCTTCGGCGACCGGACCACCTTCGGCGCCACCGCCTTCGGGCAGGGCACCGCCGTCGGGGCTGGCGCGACAGAGCCCGGCGCGGGCGGCGGCGTGGGGGCGGGGGTCGGGAGGGCGACCGCGGCGACCCGTCCGGAACCAACAGTGATCGCAGCGGCACCAGGAGTCGCGGGAATCGTCACTGCGACGAGGACGACGCAGCCGACGGCCAGGGCCCGGACTCTCATGAACACGCAGACTAACGGCAGGATCCCCGGTGACGCCCACCCCCCGCCCGGCCGGGACCGGCCGGGCGAAGCCTGCGATCTTCGCTGGGAATTGTTGAACCGATCGCCCGCACCCCCCGTATCCACGACCGAACACATGAAACGCCCGGACCTGCGGCGGGAGCGCTCCCGCAGCTCGGTCCGACGTCACCCGTGAAGGTCCTCGGCATGCGGGGCGGGGCCGGCCGCCGCTGTCGATGGCCTTCCGGGCACCCCATTGCGCATCAGCCGACGGGCCCCGAGGGGCCGTCCCGTCGGGCGGTCAATCATGAGGAGAAGAGCATGGTCAGGCGTACGCAGAAGCACCAGAAGCACGCTGCTTTGAAGCTTGGCGGCGTCGGTGTCCTGGCGGTGGTGCTCCTGGGCGGCGGCTTGACGCTGGCGTCCGCCGACGACGCTGCCGGGCCGCAGACGGCGAACTGCCCGACGGTACGGGACAAGCTGTCCAATGTGCCCGCCGCCGCCGTGGCCGGAGTCGAACAGGAACTGGCAAACCTCGACAAGCAGATCGCCGAGGCCAACGCCCGCCTCGCCCAGCAGGCCGCCAACCCCCAGGGCGGCGCCAACTTCATCCAGAACGCCATCCTGGGCCCCCTGGCCAGCAAGCGCACCGCCGCACTCGACCGCATCGGCATCAACATCAACCGCGCCGGCGGCCAACGCCCCGACCTCGCCAGCCTCGCCACCTGCGGCCTCAACACCGCAGGCGTACCCAGCGCCGTCAACGGCACGGCAGGAAACGGCAACGCCGGCAACGGCACCGCCGGCAACGGCACCGCCGGGAACGGCAACGCCGGGAACGGCAACGCGGGTGCCGGCGTGGCCCAGCGGGTGAGCTGCCCCACGGTGGCCGATCGGCTCCCGGCGGTGCCGGGCCAGGCCGCGGCGGAGGTGCAGCGGGAACTCGCCAACCTGGACAGCCAGATCGCCGAGGCCAACGCCCGCCTCGCCCAGCAGGCCGCCAACCCCCAGGGTGGCCCGAACTTCGTGCGCAACGCCATCATCGGCCCGCTGGAGGACCGGCGTGTCGCGGCGATCAACCGCATCGCCACCGCGATCGGCCGGGTCGACGGCAACCGACCCGCCGATCTGGTCAACCTGGCCAGGCCCTGCTCGGCGAACTGACCGCACAAACCCGCCGGTGGGTGTTGGCGAGCTGCCGTCACCCACCGGCAGTGCGTGATCGACCACATTCTGTTGACCGGTTGTCGTGCTCCGACTACAACCTCTACTACCGCTCGGCCGGACCTCCGGCGGCGAATCCGAGGTGGTGGCCGTGGCTCTGATTCCGTACGACGACACCGCCGCCGCTGCCTTCGCCGCCGGCCGCGAGCCGGGACGGGACGGGCTCGTCCGGTGGCGGCAGGCCGTAGCGCACCATCTGCGGCCACGCCCCGGCTCAACTCTGCTGGACCTGGGCGCCGGCACCGGGATCTGGGCCGGCGCGTTCGCCGACTGGTACGGGGTGCGGGTGCTCGCGGTGGAGCCGGCCCCGGCGATGCGGTCCCGCTGCGCGTACCGGCCGCTGCTCGGCGGGCACGCCGCCGCGCTGCCGCTGGCCACGTCCAGCCTTGACGGTGCCTGGTTGTCGACGATGATCCACCACGTCGACGATCTGGACGGCATGGCGCATGAACTGCGTCGGGTGCTGCGGCCCGGTGCCCCGGTGCTGATCCGGTCACCCTTTCCGGGGCGGCATCAGCGGATCGCGCTCTTCGGCTGGTTTCCCGAGGCGTTGCGGGTCCTCGACACCTATCCCGGGCTGGCCGCCGTCCGGGCCACCTTCGCCCGGGCCGGATTTCCGGTGAGCACCGTGGAGCCGGTCGCCCAGACCGTCGCCGGCTCCCTGGCCGAGTACGCCGACCGGATGGACCGGCGGGCGCACACCCCGCTACAGCTGATCACGGAGGCCGAGTACGCGGCGGGCATGGCCCGGTTGCGGGCGGCAGTCGGCACCACCGACGGGCCGATCGTCGACTGTCTCGACCTGCTGGTGCTGCGCTGAGTCACCGAACGGGGAGCCGTGGTGTCGCCGGCCGAGGCCGCCCGGAGGTCAGTCGGCAAGGTGGCGTAGATAGTCGTGCAGTGTCGCCGAGGCGGCCAGCCGACGCAGGCTGCGACGGTGCAGTTCCTGCTCCCGGCGGGCCAGCTCGGCGCGGACCCGCTGCGGGCTCCCGGTGGTCCGCATCTCGTCGAGCACCGCTGTGATGATCTCGAACGGGTACGCGCCCCGGCGCAGCAGCGCCACCACCTGGGCGGCCCGCAGCTCGGCCTCGTCGTACACCCGGTAGCCGGTGCCCGCCTCGCGGACCGGGCGCAGCAGACCGCGGGCCTCCCACGAGCGCAGTTGCGAGGTGCGTACCCCGACCAGGTCGGCGACGACGCCGACCCGGACGGCCCGGCGGGGTGCGGCCGTACGCGGACGCGGGCTGGTGACCACTGTCTCGAAGGCGCCGAGCACCATCCGGATCTCGGCCCGTTCGCGGTCCAGCTCGGCGTGTCCGGCGTCCAGCGACGCCAGCGCGGTCGGCAGGTCGTCCCGGTGGATCGCCGCCATGATCTCGCGGGTACGCGTCCAGCCGTGCCCGTCGGCCACCGCCCGGGCCACTGTCAGCGCCCGCGCGTGCGCGTCGGTGAAGATCCGGTATCCGCTCGGTGTGCGCTCAACCTGGGGCAGCACGCCAAGGTCGACGTAGTTGCGCACCTGCTGAACGGAGACGCCCGCCGTCGCGGCGAGATCCACCGCCCGCAGCCTCTCGGTACTGCGACGACCCACCACCAGCTCAGCCTAGCCTCTCACGTCGGTTTGAGACTTTCGGGCATGTATCGGTCGGCACCTGCGCTGCACTTCTCGCAAAAGTCTCCACATGCAGGTTAATGGGACAATTGAATCCGGCCAGGCCATCGGAAGCCAGTTCCGGGCGGAAGTCCGTCCACGATCTCGCAAAGGGTTCGCATGCAGCAGCCAGCACGGTCCGCCGCCGACAACCACGACGTCATCGAGGTACGCGGAGCGCGGGAGAACAACCTAGCGGCGGTCTCGGTCGGCATTCCCAAGCGCCGGCTCACCGTCTTCACCGGTGTCTCCGGGTCCGGCAAGTCCTCACTGGTCTTCGGCACCATCGCCGCGGAGTCCCAGCGGCTGATCAACGAGACCTACAGCGCCTTCCTCCAGTCGTTCATGCCCAGCCTCTCCCGGCCCGACGTGGACTCGCTGCGCAATCTCACCCCGGCCATCGTGGTCGACCAGGAGCGGATGGGCGCCAACTCACGCTCCACCGTCGGCACCGCCACCGACGCGTACGCGATGCTGCGCATCGTGTTCAGCCGGCTGGGTGACCCGCACGTCGGCGGGGCCGGTGCCTTCAGCTTCAACCTGGCCGAGGGCATGTGCCCCACCTGCGAGGGCCTGGGCCGGGTCTCCGATCTCGACGTCAACGAACTTGTCGACGTGGAGAAATCGCTTAACGACGGCGCGATCACCGTGCCGAACTTCGCCGTCGACACGTGGTACTGGCAGACCATCGTCGGCTCGGGCCTGTTCGACCCGGACGTCAAGCTCCAGGACTACACCCGGCAGCAGTGGGAGGACTTCCTGCACAAGCCCGCCACGAAGATCAAGGTGGGTGGCACCAACCTGACCTACGAGGGTCTGATCGTCAAGGTGCGCCGGCTCTACCTGGCCAAGGACCGGGAGTCCATGCAGCCGCACATCCGGGCCTTCGTCGACCGGGCGGTCACCTTCACCAGCTGCGCCGACTGCGGCGGCGCCCGGCTCAACGCGGCGGCGCTGTCCTCCCGCATCGCCGGCCGCAACATCGCCGAGTGCGCCGCCATGCAGATCAGCGACCTGGCCGAGTTCATCCGGGCAATCGACGACCCGTCGGTCGCCCCGCTGACCGGTAACCTGCGGGAGCTGCTGGACTCGCTCGTCGAGATCGGTCTCGGGTACCTCAGCCTCGATCGCGAGTCGGCCACCCTCTCCGGCGGTGAGGCGCAACGGGTCAAGATGGTCCGGCACCTCGGTTCCAGCCTCTCCGACGTCACGTACGTCTTCGACGAACCCACGGTCGGCCTGCACCCGCACGACATCGCCCGGATGAACGACCTGCTGTTGCGACTGCGGGACAAGGGCAACACGGTGCTCGTGGTCGAGCACAAACCGGAGACCATCGCGGTGGCCGACCACGTGGTCGATCTCGGCCCCGGCGCCGGCGCCGACGGTGGTCGGATCTGCTTCACCGGGGACGTGGCCGGCCTGCGGCGCTCCGACACGCTCACCGGCCGCCACCTGGACCACCGGGTACGGCTGCGGGAACCGGTCCGCACGCCCCGGGGTCACCTCGCGATCCGGCACGCCGACCTGCACAACCTGCGCGACGTCAGTGTGGACATCCCGCTCGGGGTGTTGACAGTGGTCACCGGGGTGGCCGGCTCCGGCAAGAGTTCCCTGGTGCACGGCTCGCTGCACCGCCGCGACGGTGTGGTGGTCGTCGACCAGGCCCCGATCCGTGGCTCCCGGCGCAGCAACCCGGCCACCTACACCGGCCTGCTCGACCCGGTACGCACCGCCTTCGCCAAGGCCAACGGGGTCAAGGCCGCCCTGTTCAGCGCCAACTCCGAGGGCGCCTGCCCCACCTGCAAGGGCATCGGGCTGGTCTACACCGACCTGGCGATGATGGCCGGCGTCGCCTCCGTCTGCGAGCAGTGCGAGGGTCGCCGGTTCACCGACGAGGTGCTCACCTACCGGCTGCGTGGCCGCAACATCAGCGAGGTGCTCGGCATGTCGGTGGCCGAGGCCCGGGACTTCTTTCCCAGCGGCCCGGCCCGGGTCATCCTCGACCGGATGGCCGACGTCGGGCTGAGCTACCTCACCCTCGGCCAGCCGCTGACCACGCTCTCCGGCGGCGAGCGACAACGACTCAAGCTGGCCATCCACATGGCGGACCGGGCCGGCACCTACGTGCTGGACGAGCCGACCACCGGACTGCATCTGGCCGACGTCGACAAGTTGCTCGCGCTGCTCGACCGGCTCGTGGACGCCGGCAACACGGTGATCGTCATCGAACACCACCAGGCGGTGATGGCCCACGCGGACTGGCTGATCGACCTCGGCCCCGGCGCCGGTCACGACGGCGGACGGATCGTGTTCACCGGCACCCCGGCCGACCTGGTGGCGCATGGTGACACGCTCACCGCTCACCACCTGCGCGACTACGTCACCGGCTGAGCACCGCCGGAGCCGGTACGCGCCCGCGTGCCGGCTCCGGTCGCCCGTGGCCTGACCACCGGACGCGCTGGCCGTGCGTCAACCCTCCTGTACCGGTGACGGTGCCAGGCGGCGTAGCCAGCGGCGCTGCCAAGGGGTCTCCACGGCACCCGGCCGGTAGGCGGCGCGTACCCAGTCGACCGCCCGCTCAGCGGGCAACCCGTCGAGGATGGCGAGCGCCGCCAACGCGGTGCCGGTCCGCCCCGTGCCACCCCGACAGGCCACCTCCACCCGCTCGCCGGCGTATCCACGGCGCAGCGCCTCATGGAAGGCGTCCAGCGCGTCCGCCCGGTCCAGCGGAACCCAGAAATCCGGCCAGCGGACCCGCCGGTACGCCCAACCGGGGACCGGACCAGGTGCGAGCAGCAGGCTGAAGTCGGCCGGTGTGGGCGGGTCACCGATCCGGCGGCCCCGCATCCGCACGCCGCCGGGCAACTCCACCACGCCGACCGCGTCTGCCCAGGCGCCTCGCCCCTCCACCATCTCGACCCTCCTCAGCGCGGCCGGCACGACGTCGGCCGGCTGACCGGCTCGCACCAGCAGGGGACGTTCAGCGGTTGTGGTCCTGGTCGGTCCGATGGTGACCGTCCGACCAGACGCTGCGGTAGATGGTGCCCCGCCCGTCAGGATCGGGCACCGCGGTGGGCGTCGAATCGGTCAGGCCGGCCCCGCTGTCGTTCGACCGCAGGCCGCCGGCTCGGCGGGAACGGCGCAACCGGGTGACGACGAACCAGACCAGAGCCAGCACCGTGGCGACGATCACCAGGTTCTGCAGGATACCGGCGTACCCCTCGACCAGGTGCCAGTTGTCACCGAGCAGGAAGCCCGCCATCACGAATGTGGTGTTCCAGATCAGGCTGCCCAGCGTGGTGTAGACCGCGAAGGTGAGCAGCGGCATGCGTTCCACCCCGGCCGGAATGGAGATCATGCTTCGGAAGATCGGGATCATCCGTCCGAAGAAGACGGCCTTGACGCCGTGCCGCAGGAACCACTCCTCGGTCCGGTCGATGTCGCTGAGCTTCACCAGCGGCAGCCGGGCCGCGATGGCCCGCGTCCGCTCCCGGCCCAGCGCGGCGCCGACCCAGTAGAGCGCCAGGGCACCGAGCAACGAACCGAGCGTCGTCCAGAAGATGGCTCCGATGACGCTCATCCGCCCCTGCGCCGCGACGAACCCGGCGAGCGGCAGGATCACCTCGCTGGGAATCGGTGGGAACAGATTCTCCAGTGCCACAGCCAGCCCGGCACCCGGACCGCCGAGCCGCTCCACCAGGTCGGTGACGAAACCGACAAGGCCGTCCTCGGGCGGAGCGGACTGGCCGACGAACACTGGCGAAGCGTTCCGGACATGCATCATGCCCCACACGCTACGAACCTCACCTGAGAGTCGCTGCACCGGCGTCGACTTTTTCCGGTCGCTAAGCTACGCAGATGTCACGCCCTCCGCTGAGCATCGCCGTTGCCCAGTCCCGGTGCACGGCGTACGACGTCGACGCGAACGTGGCCGCGCACGCGGCGTTGGTCCGTGCCGCGGCGGCCCGGGTGGTGGTTTTCCCGGAGTTGTCGCTCACCGGTTACGAACTCGACGCCCCGCCGGTCGACCCCGCGGATTCCCGGCTCGCACCGCTGGTCGCGGCGTGTGCGGCGACGGGGACATTGGCGCTTGTCGGTGCGCCGGTGGCCGGCGAGCACATCGCCACCCTCGCGGTGGACGGCACCGGGACCCGGGTGGCGTACCGCAAGATGTGGCTCGGCGACGTCGAGGCTCGCCGGTTCCGCCCGGGACCGGCACCGGCCGTGCTGGACGTCGACGGATGGCGCCTCGGCCTCGCGATCTGCAAGGACACCGGGGTGGTGGAACACGCGGCGCGCACCTGCGCTGCCGGCGTCGACGTGTACGCGGCCTCGATCGTCGACTCAGCGGCGGAGGCGCACGTGCCGGACCAGCGGGCGTCGCGGATCTCCACCACCCACCGCGTCGTGGTCGCGGTCGCCAGCTTCGCCGGCGCCACAGGTGGCGGCTTCGCCGAGACGGCCGGACGGTCGGCGATCTGGGCGCCGGACGGTTCGGTGCTCGCCCGCGCCGGGACCGCACCCGACGAGTTCGTCCAGGCGACCCTGACCTGACCTCCGCCACGGGGCGGCGCTCGTCGACATCGGACCGGGTCAGTCCGCCGGCAGGGTCGCCTCGAACCGGTCCAGCACGTCGTCGACCCGGTCGGCGAAGTCGGCGGGGATCCGACCACGTTCCACCTCGTCGTCGAGACGCTCACGCAGATCCTCGAGTCGCTTCTCCTGGTCCTTCGGCCTGCCACCGGCAAGGTCGGTCAGCTCCTTGCGCAGCCGGTCGGCGGCCTTGCGGTCGATCTCTCCGGTGAGTTGTGCCTCGGTGAGCAACGCGATGAGTTCGACAGCCGCACGTCGCAGACTCACCGGCTCCGGCCGGGCGGCCGGCGAGGTGGCGGCGGGTCGTGACGCGGCAGGTGCGGACGACGTCGGCGGGGCGGCCGCCGACGTGGTGGGCGCGGCGGTCGGCTCTCCGTCGCCCCGGTCGCCGAGGACGAGCGCCGCGCCCAGACCCAGGATCAGGACCAGTACGAACGTGACAAGCGCGCCCGCGGGCGGGCCGGTACGCCCCCGCCGGCCCGGCGGCCGTCCGGGAAGCGGCCGGGGGCGGCCGCGCAGTGGTCCGCCCGTCGCGGGCCGTGGCCCGGCGACGGGGGTGACGGCCGCGACGCGGGCCGCCGGCTCGATCAGGGTCGGCGGATGGTGAGGCGGCGGCCGGGTGGCGTCCACCGCCGGATGCTGAGCACCTCCGGTGGCGGCCGGTCCGGTGGCCGCTGGGTCGACTGTGAACGGTCCCACCGTTTCGGTGGCGGCGGCGCGGAACCGGGTGGCCAGTCGCCCGGCCGTGGGGCGTCGGTCAGGGTCGGGATCGAGGCACGCCAGCACCAGCTCGGCAAGGTCGGCCGGCAGCCCGGGCACCCGCAGGGGCGCCACGGCCGGACGGTTCGCGTGCACGCTCACCGCGTCCTGCCAACTACGCACCGGTAGCGGAACGTCACCGGTGAGGGTGCGGTACAGCAGTGCGCCGAGGGCGTAGACGTCGCTGGCCGGATGCGGCGGGTCGGCGCTCAACCGCTCCGGCGCGAGGTACGCGGGCGTACCCATCAGGGCACCGCCTGCCGGACGGGCGCCGGGCGGCGGTGCCCCGGCGAGTGCGGCGATGCCGAAGTCGAGCACCTTGGCACCGTTGTCGGTGAGCATCACGTTGCCCGGTTTGATGTCGCGGTGCACCACCCCCAGGCGGTGCGCGGCGGCCAGGGCGGCGGCCACCTCGGCGGCCATCCGCAGGGCCGGCCGCCAGGGCAGCGGGCCGTCGGCCAGGCGGTCGGCGAGATTCCGCCCGTCGACCAGTTCCATCACCAGGTACGGCACGACGTTGCCGCCGGCCAGGGCCGCCTCGCCGTAGTCGTACACCTGGGTGACGTGCGGGTGGGCCAGGCGCGCCGCGGCACGGGCCTCCCGCCGGAGGGTGGCCCGCAGCTCCGGGTCGACGGCGAACGTCCCGGCGAGGACCTTCACCGCGACCGACCGGCCGAGCACCTCGTCGTCGGCGCGCCACACCTCGGACATTCCGCCGAGGCCGATGCGGTCGTGCAGCACGTAGCGGTCGTGCAACCGCAGGCTGGGGGTGAACGGCGACATGGGTCTCCAGTCTGCCTGCTGCACCACCCGCCGCACCACCCAGGTCTCGGACCGGTCGTACGGCGGGCGAACGGGAGCGCAGCCGGCGGGTGGCGATGTCCCAGGCTGCCTTCCGGCGGGCTGGGACATCGCCACCCGCCCTACGTACGGCAGGCGGGCGGGGCGGGTACCGGGCGGGGCTGGATCTGGTCGGCGAGCCGGCGCAGCGCCCCGGCGGCGAGCCGGCGGGTCACCGCCAGCCGCGCCGGTCGGGGTACGTCGGGTCGGACCGGCGCGTCCGGCCGGGCGGACATGACATGGCGGGTGACCGCGTCGACGGCCATGACGAATCCGGTGGGCTGTTCCATGATCAACTCCTCGGGGCCGGTCCGGAGCTGCTCCGGACGACGAGCGTGGTGGGCAGCAGGATCTGGCCCGCGGCGGCGTCCACGGGCGGGTCGAGCAACAGCGTGGCGGCGCTGCGGCCCTTCGCCTCGCCGGGTTGGCGGATGGTGGTCAGGCCGGCCGCCTCGGCCTCGGCGATGTCGTCGAAGCCGGTCACGGAGACGCCCCGCTCGCCACCGCCGCGCAGCACGTCGAGCGCACCGAGGGCGAGCACGTCGGAGCAGGCCAGCACCGCGGTGGGCGGTTCGGGAAGGTTCGGCAGCGCCTTGACGGCGGCGGCACCCGCGGCGCGGGTGTTGTCGGTGGCGGTGAGCACGGTCAGGTCGGCCCAGGCGACGCCGGCCGCCGCGAAGGCGTCGGCGAAGCCTGCCAGCCGGTCACGGGTGGTGGGATGCGGCACGTCGGCCACGTCGGCGACCCGCAGTTGCCCGGCCGGTGCGTCAGGCAGGACATCGTGGCCGAGCAGGGCGACCCGTCGGTGGCCGAGGGCGGTCAGGTGCACCGCGGCCGACCGGGCGGCGGCCCGCTCGTCGATGCCGACCCAGAGGTCGTCGGCACGGGGACGCGAGGAGGTGGTGACGAACGGCAGTCCACGGCCGCGGATCGTGTCGAGGATTCCCTCCTCGTCACCGGCGCAGTAGACGCAGAACCCGTCAACGGCGGCGTTCTCCACCGCCGTGCGCGCGCCCGCCGCGTCATCGGGCAGCGGCACCAGCAGCAGGTTGCTGTCGTGGCGTTCGGCCGCCTCGGCCACCCCGGTGAGGAACCGGACGGCGAAGGGATCGGTGAACGCGTACGACAGTCGGGAGGTGAACAGCACACCGATGGCGCCGACGAAACCCCGCCGCAGCGACCGAGCGGTCGGGTCGGGACCCGGGTAACCCATCTGCCGTGCGGTCTCCAGGATGCGCTGCCGTAACTGGGGTGAGAGCTGGTCCGGTCGCCCGTAGGCGTTGGAGACCGTACTGCGCGAAACCCCGACCGCCTCAGCCACCGCCCGCAACGTCGGCTTCACCCCGCACCACCCTTCTGGATCGATCCAGCAACTGGATCGATCCAGACACTAACCCCCACTCCCCCACCCCGTCAACACCCCACCCCACACCCACCCGACCCACGCGTCGATCATGAAGTTGTTGCCGGGGCAAGCGCTTACCGACAACAACAACTTCATGATCGACGCGCACGGCAGCGCCCCGCGCGGGCGGTTACGCGCGGGGCGGGTGCGAGCGGGGGTGGGGGTGGGAGCGGGGGTGGTTAGTGGGGGGCCAGGTCGGCGATCATTCGTTCGAGGATCTCCGGGGTGCGCTCCGGCGGCTCGGCCTCGACACAGAGCCGCTCCATGGCCACCGCGTAGAAGTCGAGATCCTCGCGCTTGTCGAGGTAGATGGCGCTTGTCAACTGCTCGATGTACACGATGTCGGGCAGGTCCTGGTCACCGAAACGCAGGATGGTGAAGGCTCCCCCGGCGGCGGCGTGCCCACCGGCGGCGAACGGGATCACCTGGAGCCGGACGTTCGGCGTACGGGTCGCCTTGAGCAGTGCCTCCAGTTGACCCCGCATCACCTCGGGGCCGCCGATCGGCCGGCGCAGCGCCGCCTCGTCGACGACCGCCCACAGGCGCGGTGGGCGCGGCCGAGCCAGCAGTTCCTGTCGGCGCATCCGCAGATCCACCCGACGGTCGATCTCCTCGGGTCCTGCCGTGCTGTGACCGAGCAGCACCACGGCTCGGGCGTACTCCGGGGTCTGCAACAGGCCCGGGACGAACTGGACCTCGTAGCTACGGATGAGAGCGGCAGCGGCTTCCAGGCCGAGGTACGACTGGAACCACGAGGGCAGGACATCGCCGTACCGGTGCCACCAGCCCGGATTGTTCGCGTCCCGGGCCAGCTTGAGCATCGCCGCACGCTCCTGCTCGGCGGTGACGCCGTAGAGGGTGAGCAGGTCGGCGACGTCGCGCTCCTTGAACCCGACCCGGCCCAGCTCCATCCGGCTGATCTTCGATTCCGAGGATCGGATCTCCCAGCCGGCGCTCTCCCGGGTCACGCCCCGCGACTCTCGCAGCCGCCGCAACTGGGCACCCAGCAGCATTCGCAGCACGGTCGGGCCGGCCGCCGGGCCCTCCTCGGCGGAAACCATTGTCACCTACCGTCCTCCGCATGCCGTCAGCGGCCGAACCGGTGGACCGACTCGACCGACGTGTAAGCATGCCATGAACCGTCAGTGAGGTGAACCGCCCATCCCGTGCTCGACGAATCCCGTCGATGGGATGTGGGGTCAGCCGATCAGATGATCGAAGTCACCGTCCCGGGCACCGAGCACGAACGCGGCGATCTCGTCCACCGTGTAGATCAGAGCGGGTCCGTCGGGATGCCGGGAGTTACGCAGGGCGATGCCCGCACCACCGGGCAGTTCGGCCAGCTCGACGCAGTTTCCGCTGGGATTGCTGCGCCGGCTCTTCTGCCAGGCGAGGGGAGGCAAGTGGTTAACGGGAACACCGTTTGGCGGCTGCTGCATGAGGGCTTCTGTTCTCTCCGATGGGCGCCGGTGCCGTGGGAGGAGCGGTAGCGGCTTGAGGGACGGTGTCGGCTCGTTATGCACGTGCATCTGCTATTGCATCTGCAATGGACACCGGGGATGATAACGCACGTGCGTGACGCCTACCTGCTCACGTTCTGTCCCGCGAACCTGACGACCATCAGGGGAAACGAGGTGTCTGGCAGCGTCCGCCGATCGGCGCCGGGCGTGTGTCGCGGAGAAGGGAGATCGTGGTGCCGGATCCGCTGACCGTCGCGTCCGGCATCTGCGCCGCAGGAGCGTTGCTCTCCTCCTGGCAGTTGGGACGCCGGGCGGTGCGGGCCGAAGCGGAGATCGGGCGGCTCCAGGCCGAACTCACCGCCGAACGGCACGCCGCCAGCCACGACCCACTCACCGGGCTGCCCAACCGGCGGGCCTTCTACCGCCTTGCCGCGACCCTGCTCACCGACCGCTCCGGCTACCACCTGATCGCCGTGGTGCTCGACCTCGACGACTTCAAGCAGATCAACGACCGGTACGGGCATGCCGCGGGCGATCAGGTGCTGGTCAGCGTCGCTCAGCGACTCGCCACCTTCGCCGGCGACAACCTGGTGGCCCGCCTCGGTGGCGACGAGTTCGCCGGGTTGCTGGCCAGCCCGACCCTCGATCGACGGTGGATCGACCACGCCACCCGACGGCTGTACGACATGCTCGCCGCGCCGATCCCGATGGGCGCCGTCACGCTCCGGGTGACCGCCTCGGTCGGTCTGGCCCCCGTGCAGGACAGCCAGCTCAACGAGGCGCTCAACCGCGCCGACGCGGCGATGTACGAGGCCAAGGCGCTCGGCAGCGGCCGACCTGGCCGGGCACTGCGCGACACCGCGTACCTCGCCGAGTGCTGACGCCACCCCGGTTGCGACCCCGGCCCACGCGTCGCCGGTCCAGAGCTGGGTACTCCGCCGGAATCAGGTTGGTACGGCGGAGGGAAGATCATGGCGGACATCCGGGCGTTGGTCCTCAACTGCACCCTCAAACGCTCCCCCGCCCGGTCCAGCTCGGAGGTGCTGGGACGGGAGGTGCTCGACGCCCTCGGCGAGCAGGGGGTCGGGGGCGAGCTGATCCGGGTGGTGGACCACGATGTCCGCTTCGGTGTCTCCACCGACGAAGGCGACGGGGACGGCTGGCCACAGATCCGCGCGAAGCTGCTCTCCGCGCAGATCCTCGTGATCGCCACACCCATCTGGCTCGGCCAGCCGTCAAGCGTGTGCAAGATGGTCCTGGAACGCCTCGACGCCGAACTCAGCGAGACCGACGAGCAGGGACGGCTGCTCACCTACGGCAAGATCGGCGCGGTCGCGGTGGTCGGCAACGAGGACGGCGCGCACCACACGATCGGCCAGGTCCAGCAGGCGCTCAACGAGGTCGGCTTCAGCTGCCCGGCAGCCGGCGCGACCTACTGGGTCGGCGAGGCGCTGCACAAGACCGACTACATCGACGCGCGCCCCAAGCCCGACACCACCGGTCGGACGACGAAGGCGCTGGCGCTCAACAGCGCCCACCTCGCCCGGCTGCTCGCCGAGCAGCCGTACCCGGCGCCGGACGCCCGCGACGCCGCGGTCGACCCGGCGAAGCGGTCAGGCTGAGACCACCGACTCCGCAGCGAACCGGGCGAGGCGGGCGGTCAGCGCCAGCCGTAGCCGGCGCGCAGGGCCTGACCCACCCGGTCGAACCGGGCCCGGTCCAGCACCGCGCCCTCCCGCCGGATGCTGTCCTCCCGCATGGTCAGCACCCGATCCAGGCGCACCCAGCTCGGACGCCGGTCACGGTCCCATTCGCCCGGCCCGAGGGCCAGCCAGTGCCGGTCGCCGTGGCGGTCACCCTGGCTGGAGAGCATCAGCCCGAACAGGGTGCGGCTGTGCCGGCCCACCACCAGGACCGGCCGGTCCTTTCCCTGCCGGGGGTCGTCCTCGTAGGACACCCAGGTCCAGACGATCTCCCCTGGGTCAGCCTGGCCGTCGGGCTCCGGGGCGTACGACAACTCACGGCGCTGCAACGCGCTGACCTGACGCGGCCGCGCGAGCCTCGCCGGGGACGGCCCGGCCGCCCGCGGCCTCGGGATCACCGCGCCGACCCGGGACGCCACACTCCTGAACAGACCTGCCACGGCGGCAGCCTATCCGCTGCCACCTGTCCCCCGACCGGCAGGGAGTGGGCCCACCTGCGCCGCGTGGCGCTCGCGGCTCACCCCACGATCGGGTCGGTGCCACCGCCGGCGGTCGGCAGCCGCGCCACCATCTCCTGGAACTCGCCGACGGTCACCGTCTCGCGCAGGGTGGCGAACACGGCCGCGGCCCCGGCAGCCGCCGTACCCTCGTCGACCCCGGCCCGTTCGCCGACCCGGCGCAGGAAGTCCGCCGGCCCGCCCGGCGACACGGCGTCGGTCAGTTCGCTCGGTAGATACCCGGTCGGGTCGATCGGCGGGGAGCCGGTCATCCGCTCCACGACGGTCTGCAGCACCGCACGCGCGACGCTGGCCGCGGGTTCGGGCGCCAGCCCGGAACGGCGTGACACCGCGGCGACGAAAAGCGGAAACCGCACGGCGCCCTCCTGTCGTCAGCGCCGCGCTGGATACCCTCGCCGACATCGGACAAACGCCCGCCCGTGGTGGCCGGTGCCGGCCCGGACGGCTCCGTACGGTGCCCGGGCGGGCCCGTCGGGGACCGACCATCAGCGAGGCCGGCGGGACGAGCGCCGCCCGGCGGTCTCTCGGCCGCCGTGCGCGGCTCGCACGACACGTCGCGCCCCCGTTCGCCACCACGTGTGCGTGCCCGAAAGACCACGTTGGCAACCCGCCGGGCCGGAACCGCCGGCCGCTGGGGTTGCCAGACGAATGCCATCGTACGCGTACAGTAAGGAGTCCTGTCAATGCTGGATTCCGTATCCAGTCCTCGTGTAAATCTGGTGTTCCGCCGTGCGAGGAGCCTCCATGCCTGAGGAGCCGGACCACCCCGGCGAGACCTTCGCCGAGCGTCTCGACTGGCTGTTCCGCACCACCCCGGACCCGACCGGCAAGCCGTACAGCGTCCGCCACGTGGCCGGCGAGTTGACCCGTCGCGGCTGCCGGATCTCCCACACCCACCTCAACAACCTGCGCCAGGGCCGGGCACCGGACCCGCGACGGTCCGTCGTGGAGGCGATAGCCGCCTTCTTCGGTCGTCCACCCTCGTTCTTCACCGGACGACCCACCGACCGGGAGCCGCCCGACGACGACCTCCTGCACCTGCTGGCCGACCCGTACATCAGGCAGGTGGCGTTACGGCTGGTCGACGCCCGCCTGTCGCCGGAGGGGCACGCAGTCGTGGTGGCGGTGATCGAACAGGTCCGCCGACTGGAGGTCGCCGCCGGCAACCGACGCGGTGACGCCGCGCGCGTCGCCGGAAGCTGAGCCCGGGCCGGCCGACTGGTCACGGGTCTGGCCGCGCGCCCGCTTCCCCGGCCGCCTCCGGGCCTCGCTGCCGCGCCTCCCGCCACCGTGCGGCGCGCGCCCGGTCCATCGTGTAGCACAGCTCCCGAGGGGCCTCCGGCCGTCCGGGCACCCGGTCGAACGGAAATCCCCGGCCGGCGTAGTCGTAGTGGGCCTTCAGCAGCCGGGTCAACCCCGCCATCGCACCGATGATCTTCTTGCGGGGACGTCCGGTGGCCTCGGCCAGGTCACCCACCGTGAACAGCCGCTCCGGCTCGGCGGCGAGCGCGTCTAGCACCGCGGTGACCGTCCGGTGGGTGGCGCTGCGCCCCTGGCTGAGCCGGCGTAGATCCTCGACCGTCCAGCCGGACTCCGCGGGGCGGGACGCCGGATCCGCCCGCCGCCGGGGCACCGGTCCCACCCGCTGCCGGGCGTCGAGGTCGGCGAGCAACCGGGCCACGTGCGGGACGTACGCCAGCGGGACCGCCACCAGGACCATCCCCTCCGCTGGCGTACCCGCCGACGGCGGGTACGGCGGCAGCGCCGGAACGTTCACGACGTCGATGGCGTTGCCGTGGCCTGGGCGGGCACGAACCGATAGCCCAGGCCGCGTACCGTCACGATCATCGGGGCCTGGTCCCCGTCCAGTGCCAGCCTCCGCCGCAGTCGCTTGATGTGCACGGTCAGGGTGTTCGACGTGTCGTCGGAGATACCGCCCCAGACGGCGGCGAGCAGCTGCTCGCGGGTGACCGTCCGCTCCGCGTGGCTCATGAAGAAGTAGAGCAGCCGGAACTCCTTCAACGGCAGGGCCACGGTCCGGCCGTCCAGACTCGCCTCGAACGTCGCCGGGTCCACCCGCAGCCCGCCCAGCTCGATGGGCGGGTCGAGGGCGCCTGAGGTTTCCGGGCGGATGGCGCGCAGGATGGGCAGCACCTCCTCGGCCCGGTAGGGACGCCGTACGCAGGCGGTGGCACCGGCCTTGAGCGCGGCGGCGGCGACGCCACCGTCCTCGTCGCCAACCCCGACCACCGTGGGAATCCCCGCCCGGCGGGCGAGCAGCCGCACCAACTCGGTGCAGCTCATGGTGGACAGTCCGGCGGCGACCACTGCCGCGTCCGGTTGCAGCGCCCCGGCGGCCAGCAGCGCCTCGGCGGCGTGCGCGAAGTGGTGGCCACGTACCAGGTGGTCGGCCAACTGGGCGACCAACCCGGCGCCGACGCTCTCGTCGTCGTCCACCACGAGCAGCACGAAACGCCCGTCGGATCGATGGTCACCCCTGGTGGCCTCGACGAGATTGTTCATCGCACACCGGCTCCGGTTCAGTTCAGGCCCGCCGCGACACCTCGGTCGCACCGGGCGATCCCCCGCACTACAGGTCGGCGACGGGCGAACGGACGCGGCTCGACGTCACGACGAGCCAGCCACGCCCGGTGGGTCACCCTTGACCAACGGCGACCCACCGTCGACCGTCGCGTTCGGCCTCAGCCGAAGCGGCCGGTGATGTAGTCCTCCGTGCGCTTGTCCGCGGGGTTGGTGAACAGCTTGCCGGTCTGGCTGAACTCGACGAGTCGCCCGTGCCGCTCCTGCGCCTCGTCCACCTCTGCGGTGAAGAACGCGGTGTAGTGGCTGACCCGGGCCGCCTGCTGCATGTTGTGCGTGACGATCACGATGGTGTAGTCGTTCGTCAGCTCGAAGATCAGATCCTCGATCTTCGCCGTGGCGATCGGGTCGAGGGCCGAGCAGGGCTCGTCCATCAGGATCACCTCGGGCTTCACGGCGATCGTCCGGGCGATGCAGAGCCGCTGCTGCTGCCCGCCGGAGAGCGCCAGGGCGCTCTTGCGCAGCTTGTCCTTGACCTCGTCCCAGAGCGCGGCCTTGGTCAGCGCCTCCTCGACGTGGTCGTCGAGGCGGCCCTTGATGCCGTTGATCCGCAGCCCGTACGCGACGTTGTCGTAGATGGACTTGGGGAACGGGTTGGGCTTCTGGAACACCATGCCGATGCGCCGGCGCACCTGGATCGGGTCGACGTCCTTGGCGTACAGGTCCTGGCCGTGGAAGAGGACGTCGCCGCTGACCCGGGCACCCGGGATCGGGTCGTTCATCCGGTTGAGCGCCCGCAGCACCGTGGACTTGCCGCAGCCGGACGGCCCGATCATCGCGGTGACCTGGTTCTGCTGGATCGGCATGCTGGTGCCGCGGACCGCCTCGTAGCTGCCGTAGTAGACGCTGACGTCGCGCAACTGCATCACTGACGCGTTGGCGGAGTCCGCGCCGGAGACGGTGGTGCCGGGAGCGTGCACCGCCACGGACGGGCGGGTGGTGAGGTTGGTGTCGTTGCTGGCCATGTCAGCGCTCCTTGATGGCGAACCGGCTGGAGATGAATCGGGCGATGATGGTGAAGCCGAGCACGATCACGATGAGCGTCAGCGCCGCACCCCAGGCCCGGTCCTGGGCGGCTTCGAAGGGCTGGCTGGCGTTGCGGAAGATCTGCGCCGGCAGCGCCGTGTTGGAGCCGTCGAAGAGGTTCCAGTTGGGTGAGAAGACGATGCCGGTGACGATGATGATCGGCGCGGTCTCACCGGCCGCGCGGGCGACGGCCAGCAGCGAGCCGCTGGTGATCCCGGAGATCGCCGCCGGCAGCACCACGGTGAGCGTGGTCTTCCACTTGCGGGCACCCAGCGCCATGCTGGCCTGCCGCAGCTCGTCCGGGACCAGCCGCAGCATCTCCTCGCTGCTGCGGATGACCACCGGCAGCATCAGGCAGGCCAGCGCCAATGCGCCGGCGAAACCGGTCTGCTCACCGACGAGCAGCACCCAGGAGATGTAGATGAACAAGCCCATCACGATCGACGGCACGCCTGTCATCACGTCGGACATCAACCTGATGACCCGGGCCAGCGGCCGCTGCTTGCCGTACTCGTTGAGATAGATCGCGCCGAAGACACCGAGCGGGATCGCCATCAACGCGGCCATCCCGGTGATGAGCAGCGTGCCGACGATCGCCGGGCCCATGCCCCCACCCTCACGGCGGTAGGAGTTCGGGATGTCCTCGTTCAGGAACGACAGGCTCATCACCCCACCGCCCTTGGCGATGACGGTGTAGGTCACCAGCGCCAGCGGGATGACGGCGAGCAGCACGGCGAACCAGATGGCCGACGTGGCGAGATGGTTGGTGAACCGGCGGCGGCCGGAGAGCGCCGCCCGGGTCAGGTCCGGCCCGCCGGCAGCCGGACGGGCGGCGGGTGGTGCGGTGAGAGTCACGCGAGGCTTCCCTTCATCCGGGCCTCGGCCCGACGGACGACCACCTGGGCGAGCACGTTGATCAGCACCGTCATCGCGAACAGCACCACGCCGAGACCGATGAGCGCGGCGGTGAAGGTGCCGGTGGACTCGCCGAACTGCTGCACGATGACGGCGGCCATCGAGTTGCCGGGGGCGAACAGGTTGGCGGTGATGTTCGTGGCGCCGCCGATGACCAGGGCCACCGCGATCGTCTCGCCCATCGCCCGGCCCAGACCGAGCATCACCGCGCCGACGACCCCGCCGAAACTGTGCGGGAAGACCGCGCCCCGGATCATCTCCCACCGGGTGGCGCCCAGGGCGAGCGCGGCGTCCTTGTCGGCACGCGGCACCGTGCTGAACACCTCGCGGGTGATCGAGGTGATGATCGGGGTGACCATGATCGCCAGAATCAGGCCGGCGGTCATGAAGTTGCGACCGCTGCCGACCGGGCCGAAGAGGCGGCCGAGCAGCGGTATGCCACCGAAGACGTCGTGCATCCACTGGTAGATCGGGACCAGCGCGGGGGCCACCACCAGGATGCCCCAGAGACCGAAGACCACCGACGGCACGGCGGCCAGCAGGTCGATCACGGTGACCGCCGGGCCGCGCAGCCGGCGCGGGGCCAACTCGGTCAGGAACAGCGCGATGCCGACCGAGACCGGCACCGCGAACAGCAGCGCGATGAGCGACGAGACAGCGGTGCCGTACGCAAACGACAGCGCACCGAAGATGGCGTCGCCGGTGGCCGGGTTCGGGTCCCAGACCCGCTCGGTGATGAAGCGCAGCCCCATCGCGTCGAACGCGGGCCAGGCCTCCCGGACGGTGGTGATGAGGATCAGCCCGAGGATCGCCAGCACCAGCAGACCGGTGCCGAGCGTCCACCAGGAGAAGACACGGTCGCCGAGGGCGCTGCTGCCGCGCTGGGTCAACGTCGGCTTGGCGGCGGGGGGATTGTTCGTCAAGGTCATCTTCACTCCAGCTCAGGTACCCCGCTAGGGACGGGATCGACGTGATCCCGTCCCCAGCTGGAACGCCCTAGCGATCTTGATTTGATCAGCCCTGGATCTTCTCGACCTGGGCCAGCGCCTTCTCCTTGAGGGAAGCCGGCAGCGGTGCGAAGTCAACCTCCTCGGCCAACTCCTGGCCGTCGTTGAGCAGGTAGGTGAGGAAGCCCTTGACCAGCTCGGCCTTGGCGGCGTCGCCGTACGAGGTCTTCACGATGATGAAGGTCGGCGCGGTGATCGGGTACGCGTTGGCACCGGCGGCGTTGAGCGGGTTGTAGCTCAGGTCCTCGGCGATCTCGGCACCCTCCAGGCCGGCGGTGGTCCCCTCCAGCGACGGCTCGACGAACTGGCCGTCCTTGTTCTTGATGGCGGCGAACTTCAGGCCGGTGGCCTTGGCGTCGCTCAGGTCGACGTAGCCCACGCCACCGTTGGTCTGCTGCACGATCTGGGCGACACCAGTGTTCTTCTCGCCGCCCTGGGTGCTGGCCGGCCAGGCCACCGTGTCACCGCTGCCCAGCTTCCAGGTGCCGGCGGCAGCGGCGTCGAGGTACTTGGTGAAGTTGCTGGTGGTGCCGGAGCCGTCCGAGCGGTGCGCGACGGTGATCGGCGTGTTGGGCAGCTCGACACCCGGGTTGTCGGCCTTGATGGCCGCGTCGTCCCAGGTCTTGATGTCGGTCTGGAAGATCTTGGCGAGCGTCTCCGGGCTGAGCTGGAGCTTGTCGACGCCCTGGAGGTTGTAGGAGACCGTGATCGGGGCGGCCACCGTCGGGACGTAGAGGAACGAACCCGCAGCGACGCCGTCGGTGTCCTTCACCAGGCTGTCGGTGCCGGCGAAGTCGACAAGACCCTCACCGAACTGCTTCTTGCCGGTGCCCGAGCCGGTCGAGTTGTAGTTGACCGTCACATCGGAGGCCTCGCTCTTGAAGGCTTCGATGACCTCTTGGTAGTAAGCGTCCGGGAAGCTGGCGCCCGACGCCTTCAACTCGCCGGACAGGTCGGCGTAGGCGCTGTCGCCGCCGCCGCCCGGCTCCGAGCTGTTGTCGTTGCTACCACAGCCGGTAAGCGCGAGCGCGGCAAGCGCGACGCCGGCAAGGACGCGCCGCGAAAGCACGTTGCGGTTCACCAGGTAAGCCTCTCTATCGGGGTGCATCAGCCCGTCCGGGCCGTACGCGAGTCAAGTTAGGAGGCGCAGGTAGCCGGACTCCCGGACCCAGGTGAACGAAAAATGAACTTGCCAGCTCGGTGGTGGCCAATCGGGAGCCAGGATGTGACGTTGCGGGTGCGGCGTACCGGATGTCCGGAATTTCGCGCGCCGGTGGCTGGGCTTCGCGGGCCCGCTCAGAGGCGGATGGTGCCGGTCACCAGGTAGACGACCTGGCGTCCGACGTTCACCGCCTGGTCGGCGTAACGCTCGTAGTACCGGCCGAGCAGGGCCAGATCGATCGCGGACTCCACCCCGTACGGCCAGCCGGAGACGAGCAGCGACAGAAGGCGTTCCTGGGCGGCGTCCACCTCGTCGTCGTCCAGCCCGAGCTGCATCGCGTCGAGCCGGTCCCGGGTGGCCAGCACGAGCGCGCTCTTGTCCGCGACGCGGGCCGCCGCCTCAGCCAGCGCCGTCATCACCGGCATCGCCGGCTCCGGGACCACACCCACCGGATGCCGACGCAGCGCGACCTTCGCGACGTGCACCGCGAGGTCACCCATCCGTTCCAGCGCACCGGCGATCCGCAGCGCGCACACCACCAGTCGCAGGTCCGAGGCGACCGGCTGGTGCCGTACCAGCACCTCGGGGATCATCGCTTCGACCTCGGCCCGCCGGGCGTCAAGCACGGCGTCACCGGCGAGCACCGTCTCGGCCGCACCCCGGTCCACCTCGAGCAGAGCGGTGCTGGCCCCCCGGATCGCCGCACCGGCCTCCCGGCTCATCAACGCCAGGACGCCGGTGAGCCGGTCGAGCTGCTCGTCGAAGCTGTCCCGGCTCATTGCGCCCTCCCGTTCAACCGGGCCAACCGGTAGCGGTGGCACCCGGAACCGGCGCGGCAGCCGGCCGACCCTGGACAGCAACCTACCTGCCGCCGGGCAGTGCCACCTCCCGCGCCACCCCGGCGACGGGTCGCCGCCGGGTGGACCGCGCACCCGGCACCGGTCAGTCGGCCAGCACGTCCAGCAGCAGCGCCGCCGTCCAACTGAACGCCGACGAGCCCAGGCCGGCACCGGTGTCCGGGTGGAAGTACTCGTGACATCCGGCCGCCGCGACCAGTTCGATCATCGAGGAGCGCAGCCCGGCCGCCAACCGGTCGTGTCCGTGCACCAGCAGTCCACGCCGGACCAACCAGGTGATGTTCAGCCAGCTCGGACCGCGCCAGTAGCGCAGCGGCTCGAAGTCGGTGGCGGTGCGGTCGTGGCTGGGCAGTGGCCGGTCCATCCGCGCGGCGAGACCGAAGCGGGCCGAGCGGGCCTCGGCGAGCACCGCCTGGACCTGTCGCGCCGGCAGGTCGGGCAGGATCAGCGGGGTCAGGCCGAGCACCGTACGGGCCGGGGTGAGCCGGCCGGTACGCAGGTCACGTGGGTGGAAGGTGCCGGTGTCCGGGTCGTACAGCCGGGTCACCAAGGCCTCGGTGATCCGGACCGCCCGCTCCCGGTGCGGGCCCGGGTCCGCACCGATCACCTCGGCGATCCCGGCGAGCGCGACTTCCGAGGCGCCCATGGCCGCGTTGAACAGCGGACACTCCACCAGGAACGGATGCCGACCGGCCAGCCCGTCGTCGCGGTAACCGCCGGCCCGGTACGCGGTGACGATCGTGACGTACCGCGCGTAGTCCAGGTCGGTGGGTCGGTGCGCGGGATCGGCGTGCACGGTGTCCCGCCGCCGGTACGCCCGCATCACCGCCGCCTCCGCCGGCACCGCGGACATCGGTGCGTCCCAGGCGGGGCTGTTGTCCAGTCCGGACTCCCACGGGTGCACGATGCTGGCCAGCCCGGCGCCACCGACGTCGCGGCAGTTGGCGAGGTAGCGCTGCTGCGCCACCAGGTGCGGGTAGAGCCGACGCAGCGCGGCGAGCCCCTGCTCCGACGGCATCCGGCGGTACGCGTGCCAGGCTGCCAGCGCGTGCACGGGCGGCTGTACCAGGCCGGAGGTGGCCACCGGGGGCGCTCCCTCGACAGTGTCCGACGACCAGAATCCGGGCCCGGGAAAGTAGGCACCGCCGGACACGGCCGGGTTGAACACGATGTGCGGCACCCGGCCGTCACGCCACTGGGCACGGAACAGACTGGTCAGCTCGGACCAGGTGCGGTCGGGACGCAGGTGGGCCCAGCCGATCGCGATGAAGGCGGAGTCCCAGCTCCACTGATGCGGGTACAGGGTGCGTGACGGCACCGTGTGGTCGTGTTCCCAGTTGCCGTCGAGGACGCCCCGGGCCAACTCCCACAGCCGGCTGCGTTCCGCAACGGTCTCGCTGACGGCACCGGCGCTCGCAGCCGGTCCCGGCCCGGCCGACGGAACAGTTTGGTTCACCATGTGTCACAACATGGTAGCGGTGCGCCCGAAGCTACGCTAGGACGATCGCGGCGCAGGTCACGGTACATGGGGGTGGTTCAGGACGAGCGGTACGAGGAAGTGGGGACGGTCGATGGGACACGCACGACAGGGTCCGACGAACACGGAGGGTGAGGGCTACACCGAGCGGCTGCGGCGCCTCAGCGGGGCGCGCTGGAAGCGGCTGCTGGACGTGCAGGCGCCCTACCGGTGGAACCTGCGACGGCTGCGGCTGGGCCGGACCCTCGACGTCGGCTCGGGCCTCGGCCGCAACCTGATGAACCTCGGCCCGGGCGCGGTCGGGGTGGACCACAATCCCACCTCGGTGGCCCACTCCCGGGAACTCGGGCTTGAGGCGTACACGGTCAAGGAGTTCTTCCGATCCGAACACGCCCGTCCGGACGCGTTCGACTCGCTGCTCGCCGCACATCTGCTGGAACACATGCCGGCCCAGCAGGCGCGCGACGTGGTCTCCGGGTACCTGCCGTTCGTCCGTTCCGGCGGCCGGGCGGTGTTCATCACCCCGCAGGAGCGCGGCTACCACAGCGACCCCTCGCACGTCCGCTTCGTCGGCTTCGGCGAGACGGCGCAAACCTGCCAGGACCTCGGCCTGACCGTGCTGCGCCAGTACTCCTTCCCGTTCCACCGCGTCGCCGGCAAGGTGTTCACCTACAACGAGTTCGTGACCGTCGCCCGGCTCCCCTGAGCAGTCCGGATACGGTGCAGGCATGAGCGAGCGCATGAGCAGCAGGACCCGACGGGCCACCGACACCGGTCCCGAGCACTCGCAGTGGTACGTCGACCGGTTCCGGCAGCTGGCGGCCGAGGGGGCGGATCTGGCCGGTGAGGCCCGACTGCTCGACACGCTTGTGCCGCCGGCCTCCCGGATCCTCGACGCCGGCTGCGGCACCGGCCGGGTCGGCGCCGAGTTGGCCAGGCGGGGCCACACGGTGGTCGGGGTGGACGCCGACCCGGTCCTGATCGACGCGGCCCGCGCCGACCACCCCACGCCCCGCTGGCTCGTCGCCGACCTGGCCGAACTGGACCTCACGACGGCCGGCGAGGAAGAGCCGTTCGACGCTGCGGTGCTCGCCGGCAACGTGATGGCCTTCGTCGCCGCCGGCACCGAACCCCAGGTGCTGCGCCGCGTCGCCGACCACCTACGCCCGGACGGCGTGGTCGCGGTCGGATTCGGCACCGACCGGGGGTACCAGCTCACCGATTTCGACGCCGACGCGGTCGGTGCCGGGCTGCGTCTGGAGCACCGCTTCGCCACCTGGGACCTGCGCCCGTGGCGCGACGACGCGGACTTCGCCGTCACCATCCTGCGTCGCCCCGCCTGATCGCCACTCCCCCTGGCCGGCGAGTCGGACACTCCTGGCGATACTGGGGTGCAGGCGTTGCGAGCCTGATCGTAACCTGAACGGATGCCCCCACAGCTCCCGCATGCCGAGCCGGGCACGCCGGACACGAGGGGGCCACTGAGGTACATCTGGTGGCTGGTCCGCTGCCAACCGTGGCGGGTACTGCGCGGCGGCCTCATCGGCACGGCCTGGATGCTCGGATTGTCGGTCCGGCCGTACCTCGTCGCCCGGGCCATCGACGACGGACTGCGCGCCGCCGACTACCGGACGCTGTTGTGGTGGGTGGCCGCGATCGTCGTGGCCGGGATGTGCCTGGCGTACCTGGGCATCATGCGGCACCGCACGATGACGTTCGTCCGGGAGGACGCGTCGGCCCGCTCCGCCGGCGTCCTGCTGCGTCACCTGTCCGGGATCGGTGCTGTGCTGCCCCGCAGGCTCGCCGCCGGGGAGGTCGCCACCGTGGGCGGCGCCGACATCACCCACACGTCGGCGGTACTGACGATGACCGGGCCGGGCGTCGGCGCCGTCATCGCGTACGTGTTCGTCGCCTTCGTACTGTGGTCGGTCGCCCCGCTGCTGGCGGTGTTCGTGCTGCTCGGCGTGCCGGCGGTGGTGCTCGTCGTCGGGCCGCTGCTGCGCCGCCTCGAACGGGTCGAGTCGGTCTACCGCCACCAGCAGGGCATGCTCACCACCCGCGCCGCCGACATCGTGGCCGGGCTGCGCGTGCTCGCCGGGGTCGGTGGGCGGGGACTGTTCGCCCGCCGGTACGCGGAACGCTCGCAGCGGCTGCTGGCCGAGGGGTACCGGGTCGGTGCCGTGAACAGCTGGATCGAGGCGCTGACGGTCGCCATCCCAGGGCTGTTCCTGGCCGCCGTGGTGTGGCTGGCGGCGCGGATGGCCTCGGCCGGTGACATCACCATCGGGCAGATGGTGGCCGTCTACGGGTACGTGGCGGTCCTCATCGTGCCGGTGTGGTTCCTGCTCGAAGGTGGCTACCAGCTGATCCGGGGTCGGGTCGCCGCCCGCCGGATCGTCGCGCTGCTCAACCTGACGCCGGACGTGGTCGGCCCACCGTCGCCGGTCGGCGGGACGCAAGCTCAGCCCGCACCGGACCGGCCCGCCGACCTGCACGATCCCGATACCGGCCTGACCGTACCCGCCGGGCGGCTGCTGGCGGTCGCCGCCGACGACCCGGCCGAGGCCATCGCGTTGGCCGACCGCCTCGGTAGGTTCGTCGCCAGCGACGTGACCTGGGGCGGCGTACCGCTGACCGGCGTCGCGCTCGACGAGGTGCGGGCCCGGATCCTCGTCGCCGACCACGACTCCTATCTCTTCGCCGGGACGCTGCGCGAGATCCTGGGCGTCCGGGCCGACCTCAGCGACGCCGACCTGCGGGTGGCCCTGCGTACGGCGTCGGCGGAGGATGTCGTCGAGGCCCACCCGGAGGGGCTCGCGATGCCTGTCGGTACCCGGGCCCGGACCCTCTCCGGCGGCCAGCGACAGCGCGTACGCCTGGCCCGGGCCCTGCTCGCCGAGCCGGACGTGCTGATCCTGATCGACCCGACGTCGGCTGTGGACGCGCACACCGAGGCGCGCATCGCGCAGCGACTTCGCTCGGCGCGGGCCGGGCGCACCACTGTCGTGCTGACCAGCTCACCGCTGCTGCTCGGTCGCGCCGACCTGGTCGCGCATCTGCGCCAGGGCCGGATCGTCGCCGCCGGCAGCCACGTCGAGCTGCTCCACCGTGACCCGAGCTACCGGGCCCTGGTGTCCCGGGACGGCGTGTCCGCCGACGTGGACGGGTCGCTGCGGTGAGCGGGCTGCCCGTTGCGGACCGGCAGATCGTCCGCCGCTCCGCGCTGGGCCTCCTCGCCGCGGACCGTCGCGCGGTCGCCGTCGTCCTGGTGCTGCACGGCGCCGCCGCGGTCGCCGGGCTCGCCACGCCGTGGCTGCTGGGCAGGATCGTCGACGAGGTCGCGGCCGGTGCCGGTGCCGCCGCCGTGGACCGCCTGGCGCTCGCGATCGGCGGCTGCGTGCTGGCCCACGGGCTGCTCACCCGGTACGCCCAGTACGCCGGTCACCGCTTCGGCGAACGTGCCGTCGCCCGGCTACGCGAGGGATTCGTCGCGCGGACGCTCGACCTGCCCATCTCCGTCGTCGAACGGGCCGGCACCGGTGAACTCGCCACCCGAAGCTCGGTGGACGTGACGACCGTCGGCAGCACCGTCCGAGACGTGGTGCCCGTCATGGTCATCGCCTCGACCCAGCTGACGCTGCTCTTCGGCGCGGTGTTCCTGCTGCATCCGCTGCTCGGCCTGGTCGCCCTGACCGGGCTGCCGTCGATCGTCGCGGCCACCCGCTGGTATCTGCGTCGGGCCCGACCGGCGTACCTCGCCGAGGGGGCCGCCACCGCCGAGCTGACCGAGACGCTGACCACGACCGCGGAGGGCGCCCGTACCGTCGAGGCGTTCCGCCTCGGTGCCGACCGCATCGCACACGGCAGGCAGCGCATCGGCCGGGTGTGGGCCACCCGCCGGGCGACCCTGGCCCTCCGGTCGGTCTTCTTCCCGGCGGTGGAGGCGAGCTACGCGCTGCCGATCGCCGCGGTGCTGCTGTTCGGCGGCTTCCTGCTGGACCGCGGCATGGTGACCCTCGGCGAGGTGGTCGCTGCCGCGCTCTACCTTCAGCAGTCGATCGATCCGCTGGACCGGCTGCTGCAATGGATGGAGCAGGCCCAACGCGGCCTGGCGTCGTTCGCCCGCGTGCTCGGCGTCGGTCAGCAGGCCGAGCCAGCCGCCGCCCCGGTCGCCACCGGGACACCGCGCCCACGCGGTCCGGCGAACGCCCGGTCCGGCAGGCTCGTCGTGCGCGGTGCCCGATTCTCGTACGCCGACGGCCACGACGTGCTGCACGGGATCGACCTGGCGGTACGCCCCGGTGAACGCCTCGCCATCGTCGGTCCTTCCGGCGCGGGAAAGTCCACCCTCGCCCGGCTGCTCGCCGGAATCGACGCGCCCCGCGAGGGCGTGGTGAGCCTCGACGGCCGTCCGATCACCGACCTCGACCCGGCCGAGCGGCGTCGCCAGATCGCCCTGGTCACCCAGGAACACCACGTCTTCATCGGCACGCTGCGCGACAATCTCGCCTTCGCCGCGCCCGACGCCTCCGACGGGCAGATGCGCGCCGCGCTCGTCGCCGTGAGCGCCGACTGGTACGCCGACCTGCCCGACGGACTCGACACACAGGTCGGCGACGGCGCCCGCGAACTCGGCGCCGCCGACGCCCAGCAGCTCGCGCTGGCCCGACTGGTGCTCGCCGACCCGCACACCCTGATCCTCGACGAGGCGACCGCCGCGCTCGATCCGACGACCGCCCGCCGCACCGAGCGGGCACTCGCCGCCGTGGTCACCGGGCGTACCGTCATCGCCATCGCGCACCGGCTGAACACCGCGCACGACGCCGACCGGGTGGCGGTGCTGGAGGACGGCCGGATCACCGAACTCGGCAGCCACGACGAACTGGTCCGGGCCGGTGGCGCCTACGCCGCCCTCTGGCACTCCTGGCACGGCTGAGCCGTCCCACCCGGCGGCCCTGTCACGCCGGTTCGGCCGTGGGAGCATCCTCGGCATGATTGTCTGGATCAACGGGGCCTTCGGCGTCGGCAAGACGACCACTGCGGGCCTGCTCGTGGAGCGGCTCCCGGACGCCAAGATCTTCGACCCCGAGTACGTCGGTTACCTGCTGACCCCGTTCATCACCTCGCCGACCGGCGACTTCCAGGATCTTCCACTGTGGCGTCACCTCGTCGTCGAGACGATGAGCGGTCTCGCCCGGGAGTATCCGCACCCCTGGATCGCGCCGATGAGCCTGATCAACCCGGCTTACCGCGAGGAGATCCTCGACGGTATCCGTGCGGTGGGCGTCGAGGTGCGCGAGGTCGTGCTCACGCTCCCCGAGGAGCAGTTGCGTGCCCGTATCGATGCCGACCAGATGGATGTCGCTGCCCGCCAGTGGCGACACGATCATGTCGCCCGGGCGCTCACCAGCTTCGCCGCCGTGACCGGCGCTCAGGTGGTCGACGCGTCCCAGCCGCCCGAACAGGTGGCCGACGCCATCGCCATGAGCATCCGGCCAGTGCCCAGCCGCTGACCCGCTTCCGTACCCGGACGCAGGTTTCGCTGTGGGTGCATCTGTTGTCGTCAGAGCGACAACAGATGCACCCAGCACGGCACGACGTTCAGGCGGGACGGGAGCGGACCCGACCTGGCCGGTCGGCTGGTCAGTGGACGACGTCGTAGACCAGCTTCTGGATACCGTTGGCGTAGGACTCGCTCTCGACGAGCCTGAGGTTCTGCTTGTCCCGGTCGGTGTCGGAGAACAGCCGCTTGCCCGCGCCGAGCAGAACCGGGAAGACCAGCAGGTGGTAGCGGTCGATCAGGCCGGCGTCGGACAGGTTGCGGTTCAGGGTGGCGCTGCCGTGGATGCTGATCGGCCCGCCCTCGGTCTGCTTCAGCGCGGCGACGTCGTCGAGCGACCGGAGGATGACGATCTCTCCCCAGTTGGACACCAGGTCCTGCTCTTTGAGGCTCGTCGACACGACGTACTTCGGCATCGCGTTGTAGCCGGGGAACTCGACGGTCATCTTGGGCCACACCGGCGCGAACGCCTGGTAGCTGACCCGGCCCATCATCATCGCCGTGGCCTCGTCCTGCTCGCGGGCCTTGATCTCGTAGGCGGCCTCGTCGAACTCGATGTCGTTGAAGGTCCAGCCCGAGTTGCGGTAGCCCGGTTCTCCGCCGGGTGCCTCGATGACGCCGTCGAGCGAGACGAACGCGGTGGCGATCAGGGTACGCATGTGGGTGCTCCTTGATGTTTGTCTGACGTGCTGTCGTCAGTGCGACGAGCGGGAGTCACCGGATTCGACAACGCACGCCGAGAAATTTCCTACCACTTCCGCAGGGCGTCCGAGCGCGTCAGGCGGGAGCGGCGCGCTGGCGGGCCGCGTCCGGGTCGAGCGGCGCGCCGGCGGGTACGAGACTGACCACCCCGGCGGGCAGCCGGACCGGTCGCACGTCACCGTAGCCGAGCATGCCCGTCACGTCGGGGCTGGCGAGCGCGTACCGGCGGCCGAGGTCGGTCACCACGGAGATCGCGCCGCCGGTGGCGCCCGGTGCGGCGACCGCTTCGACGATTGCGCCCCGCCCCGGCTCCACGAGCACGTGGTCAGCGGTGGTCGAATCGGTGGGCTGTTCCGGCGCCGGAGTCAGGGCCGGCAGGTCCACGCCCAGCCGCAGCTCGACCGGACCGGTGTCATCGCCGACTCGCGCGCAGATCGCCGACGAGTCGGGGGTGGCCAGTCGGGGCGGGCCGGCCGGCGGCGCGTCGGGCCCGACCGGGGCCAGGTCGGGCAGTTGAGGCAGGGCGGCGAACCGTCCGAGGCTGACCTGCTCCGGCTCCCGCTGCCCGGTACGTGCGAGCAGCAGGCCGGCCTGTAGCTCGGTGATGCCGGCCAGCCCGTCGCGCAGTACCACCGCGTACTGCCGCCCTCCGCCGGAGTTGCTCACCACCAGCACGTCACCGATCCGGGCCTCGGCGACCCGGCTGGACGGCCGGCCCAGGCCGGGCGGGTTCAGCGGAGCCAGGTCGGTACCGGCCGGCACCGTGTTGAGCAGGGCGGCGGCCACCGGGACGGACCGGGAACGGGTGGTCGCGAGCGCGGCCAGCACCCGGTCGGTGTCCCGGATCAGGTGCCGCCGCTGCTGCCAGAGCAGGTGCAGCCGGCCGTCGGGACCACGGAGCAGCAGCGCGTCCCGGCCCAGCGCCCGGCCGCCGGTGTCGCCGGTCCCCACCAGCAGCACCGACCGGGTCTCCGGTCCGTGCCCGGTCCGGGACACCGAGCAGACCGTCCACGCCGCGGTGGCCAGCCGGGCCGCCGGAGGCAGCGAGTCGGGAGCGTCGCGGATGCCCAACGGCAGCCCTCTCGGCACCCCGTCGATCGACCGGCTGGACACCAGTACGGTTCTCGGCCGCTGCGCGCCGATGATGAGCAGCGCGGAGGCGTAGTTGAGCACCGGGTGCAGCTTCTCGTCCCGGTAGACGAACCGGGCGCCGGACTCCTTCTCGACGATGACCACACCGGCGTCGCGCCATTTCGTGCCGCCACCGGTGACGAGGCCGTAGAGGGCGGCGCCGCCCAGCCCGATGGCCGCCACCAGCACACTGGCCATCCCGGCTCCGGCGAGCCGGCGCAACGGCGACTGCGCCGGATCAGGCTCCCGGGTCACCAGGGCGGCCACCGTCCGCTGGATGGTGAACTGGTACGAGTGCAGCTGGTCCTGCCGCGACGGCATCGTTTCCCCTCCGGCGAGACGATCGGGGCACAGGATATGCGCTGCGTCGATGTCCCGAGGACCGTGCGTCACACCACGGGCGGCGGCTCGCCGGCCGGTAACATGCCGGCGGTGACCGTACGTTTCGAGGAACTGGCCTGGCGACCGACACCGATCGGCGAGATCAGTCTGCGCCGGCGTCGCGATCCCCGGCTCGACCTGGACGTGTACGAGGTCAAGCTCGACGACGAGTTCCTGATGTCGAGCCTGTTCACCGCCGGTGAGATCGAGCTGGCCCGGTTGGGGTTGGCGCCGTTGGCCGGCGACCGCCTCGACGTCGTCGTCGGCGGACTGGGCCTCGGCTACACCGCCCGTACCGCCCTGGCGGACGACCGGGTCGCTTCCCTGCTTGTGGTGGAGGCGGTCGAAGACGTCATCGACTGGCACCGGCGCGGCCTGCTGCCTTTCGCCGCCGGGCTGGCCACGGACCCGCGTACCCGGCTGGTCCGGGCCGACTTCTTCGCCCGGGTGGCCGGTCCGGACGGCCTCGACCCCGACGACGCCGGGCGTCGCTTCCACGCGGTGCTGCTGGACGTCGACCACTCCCCCCGACACCCGCTGCATCCGAGTCACGCCGCCTTCTACCGGCCGGACGGGCTGCGCCGACTGGCGCGGCTGCTGCATCCGGGCGGGGTCTTCGCCCTCTGGTCGGACGATCCACCGGACCCGGACTTCGAAGCCGCCCTCGCCGCCGTGTTCCCCATCCACCACAGTCACGTGGTGCGGTTTCCGAACCCGCTCACCGGCGGCGAGTCGGCCAACACCGTTTATCTGGGGCAGCTTTCGGACTGAACCAGCTACGCATGTGCAAACCCGGCATGATCCGGGCCGAAATTCCAGCCGCGCACCCACGCACCCGGCATGATCCGGGCCGAAACGGGTATCCGGCCAGCAACCGCGCCCGGATGGGCCGGGCGGCCGGGTGGGAGGTGGAGATGCGTGCCCTGCTCTGGGTCGTCGGCGTGGTCGCCGGGGCGCTGGTCCTGCTCGGGCTGCTCCTCGAAGCGGTCCGCTGGCTGGTCATCATCGGCGTCATCGCGCTCGCCGCGGTGATCGTGTTGGCCTTCATCAAGGGGCGCCAGTCCGCCCAGAACTATCCCAACCGCCGCTGAGAAACTGGCCAGACGCTGGGCGGTCCCGGCGAGTACCCGCCGGTCGGGCGGTCCCGGGCGAGTACCCGGCACCGCACTGTCGAGCTGAGCCGTCTGCGCTCTCAGCTCGACAGTGCGCGCACAACACAGTCCCGGCCGCGCTCAGCAGTCCCGGCCGCGCTCGCCGAGCAGCAGGCCGCGGTCACCGCCCGCGCCGGCCGGTTGGCCGACAAGCTGGCCGACGGGCCCGGTCAGGCGGTCAGGCAGCGACGCCGCGAGGCGATCGGACAGCGACGCCGCGAGCGGTCACGCGGCGACGAGGGCCCGGGTCGGGCGGTCGTCGGAGTCGTCGAGCGGAGCGGCCGGGGCGACCGGCTGGCGGCGGTTCGGCAGGGCGAGCCGGAAGACCTTCCGCCAGGCCGAGAAGACCTGCCGGGGCAGCGAGCCGGTGGTGTACTTCAGCCCGTACCTGTCGAACAGCGCCCGCACCTCCGGCGCGATCTCCTGGTAGCGGTTGCTCGGGAGGTCGGGGAAGAGGTGGTGCTCGATCTGGTACGACAGGTTGCCGGTCATGATGTGCAGCAGCCGGCTACCGCTGATGTTTGCCGAGCCGAGCATCTGCCGCACGTACCACTCCCCCCGGGTCTCGCCCTCGATCGAGGTCTTCTCGAAGGTCTCCACCCCCTCCGGGAAGTGCCCGCACATGATGACCGAGTGGCTCCACCAGTTGCGGATCAGGTTCGCGGTGAAGTTGGCAGCCATGGTGTGGAAGAACGACGGGCCGGACAGCAGCGGGAACAGCAGGTAGTCCTTGAGGACCTGGCGGCGGATCTTCCGGCCGACGGCGCGGACCCTGGTGCGGAACTCGGGGTCCTTGTGGCCCCCGTTCTTGAGCTTGTTCCCCAGGTCGAGGTCGTACGCGGCGATGCCGTACTCGAAGAAGCAGGCGTTGAGGAAGTTGTACAGCGGCTGGCCCAGGTGAGCCGGGTGCCAGGGCTGGTCCTCGTCGACCCGCATGATGCCGTAGCCGAGGTCGTTGTCCTTGCCGACCACGTTCGTGTAGCGGTGGTGCAGCTCGTTGTGTGACTGCTTCCACTGGTCGGCCGGGGCGACGTGGTCCCAGTCCCAGCTGGTCGAGTGGATCTTCGGGTCCCGCATCCAGTCCCACTGGCCGTGCAGGATGTTGTGCCCGATCTCCATGTTGTCCAGGATCTTCGCCACCGAGAGCCCGGCGGTGCCGACGATCCAGGCCGGCGGGAAGAGCGAGAACAGCAGCACCACCCGGCTGCCGATCTCCAGCTTCCGCTGCGTCGAGATGACCTTGCGGATGTACGCGGCGTCCCGCTCGCCCCGGGAGGCGATCACGCGTTCCCGGATGGCGTCGAGTTCCTTGCCGAGGGTCTCGATGTCCTCGGCGGTGAGGTGGGCGATCGGGTTGTCGGCCTTCTTCTGGATCACAGTCACGTCGGTCGTTCTCCGATCAGATCTCGAGTTCGCACGGGCCGGCGGCGGCAGACACGCAGGTCTGCACGCGTACGCCGTCGCCCGGCAGGGCGGTGGTGAGCTGGCCGTTGCGCAGGTCGCGGACAGCGCCCTGGCGCAGCGGAAGCACGCAGCCGAAGCAGATGCCCATCCGACAGCCCGACGGCATGAGCACTCCGGCGTTCTCGCCGGCATCCAGCAGCGGGGTGGCGCCGGCGGCCTCCACGGTCACCGACGATCGGGTGAAGGTGACGGTTCCACCGTCACCCGCAGTGATCACGGTGGGACGGAACCGCTCGGTGTGCAACCGTGCGGCGTGGCCGCGAGCCGACCAGTGCTCCTCCGCCGCGTCGAGCAGCCCGAGCGGGCCGCACGCCCACGTCTGACGCTCCAGGTGGTCGGGGACCAGGGTGTCGAGTTCGGCCACGTCCAGCAGGCCCTCGACCTCGGTGTGCCGCTCGATCAGGCGGATGGCGCCGCGCTCGGCGAGGGCGCGCAGCTCACCGCCGAAGACCACGTCCGTGGCGGTGGGTGCCGAGTGCACAAGCACCACGTCGCTGCCGGCCAGCGCTCCCGAGCGCAGCATCCCGGCCACCGGGGTGATGCCGCTGCCCGCGGTGAGGAACAGCACCCGCGACGGTGCCCGCTCCGGCAGCACGAAGTCGCCGCGCGCCTGGTCGAGCTGCACGATCGTGCCCGGTCGGATCCGCCGGACCAGGTGGTTGCTGACCACACCGTCGGGGATCGCCTTCACCGTCACCGAGATCGGGTCGGTACGCCGGCCGGGGGCCGAGGTGACCGAGTAGGCCCGCCACTGACGCACCCCGTCGACGTCGACGCCGAGCCGGACGTACTGGCCGGGGACGTGCCCGCGCCAGCTGCGGCCGGGCTGGATCAGCAGGGTCGCCGCGTCCGGGGTCTCCGAGCGCACGTCGATGATCCGGCCGCGCAGGTCGGCCCCGGCGCGTAGCGGGGCGATCAGGTCAAGGTAGTCGCTGGGCAGCGCCGGCGTGGTCACCGTCTCGGCGAGCCGCCACAGGCGGCGCCGAAAAGATCTCGTCGTGCCCGGTGGCGGGACGGTGGCGGTCATAAGACGATGGTCGCGGCCCGCTGGCATAAACTCTTGGTCTGCGAAGGTAAAGCGATCCACCCCTTTTGTGCGGAGAGAACAACCGTGGCGGAACCATCCGGAACGACCAATCGGGCGGCCCGCATCGAACTGGACCAGCGGGTGGCCCGTGAACTGCGCGACCGGCTACCGCTTGTAGCCGGGCAGACCGTCACCGCCATCACGGCCGAGGTACCCAGCTATTCGGGCACCCTGACCGGGCAGATGCGGGACAAGATAGAGAACGCGGTGCAGATCGCGTTGGGCACCTTCCTGCAACTACTCGAACAGTCCCAGGCCACCGACCGTCCGCAGGTCAGCGACCCGAGCACCCCGCTGGTCCCGGCGCTGGAGGCCGCGTACGCCCTGGGCAGCGGCGAGGCCCGGTCGGGCCGGAGCGTGGACGCGCTGCTTGCCGCGTACCGGGTGGGTGCCCGGGTCTCCTGGCGGGAGCTGGCCGCCGCCACCGTGGCCACCGGCCTGCCCGCCGCCACGGTCGCCGAATTCGCCGAGTTGATGTTCGCGTACATCGACGAGCTCTCCGCCGCCAGTGTGGCCGGGCACGCCGACGAGCTGGCGAGCGTGGGCCGGGCCCGACGGCGGAACCTGGAACGGCTCACCCAGCAGTTACTGGCCGGTGACGCGGAGGACGTACTGCTGCGTAGCGCCGAGCGGGCCGACTGGCCGGTGCCACAGACCCTCACCGTGGCGCTGTTGCCGCAGGCGAAACTGCGCGGGGCGCTCGCCCTGCTGGGCGAGCACACCCTGGAGAGCAGCGAGGAGCTGCCGGTCGGCGAGCCCGGTGAGGAGACCGCGGTGCTGCTCGTACCGGACATGCACGGCGACCGTCGCCGGCAGCTCGTCCGGGTGCTGCACGGCCGCCGCGCGGTGCTGGGGCCGGCCCGTCCCTGGGCCCGGGTCTCTTCCTCGTACCGACGGGTGCTCCGGGTGGTCGCGCTGGGTATCGCCCAGCCCGCCGACGGCGAACCCCTGGACACCGAGCAACACCTGGCGGAGCTGCTGCTCAGTGCCGACGTCGAGGCGCTGGCCGACCTGCGTGCCCGGGTCCTGCAACCCCTCGCTGAGCTGCCCGCCGCCACCGCCGAGCGGCTCACCGAGACGCTGCGTTCGTGGCTGCTGCATCAGGGCCGGCGCGACGACGTCGCCGCCGACCTCTTCGTCCACCCGCAGACCGTGCGATACCGGATGGGTCAGCTGCGTCAGCTCTACGGTGACCGACTCACCGATCCACGCAGCCTGCTCGATCTCACTGTCGCGCTCGCGCTTCCGGCCGGCGGTGCGCCGGCCGGATGAGCTGGCCCGCCCGGCGGGTGTGACCGGCCGAACCTCCGACAAGACACTCACTCGGAGGACATCGGGCCCAGCAGGCGGATCTCCTCGACGTCCAGCCGGGCCTGCAACTCCTGGAGCACGGTGTCGTCGATCTCCCGCCGGTCGCGCATCCGGGTGATCTCACGTCGCTTGTGTTCGAGGGCGGCCAACCGCAGTCGGCGCTCGACCTCGCGAGCGGCCGACGAGTCGTCCTCCGGCTCGGACCGCACCGCGCTCAGATGGCCCACGTACTCGGCCCGCAGGCGGTGCAGGATCTCCTCCTCGGCACCCACCCGGTCGGCGATGTCGGGCAGCGCGTCGAGCGTGGCCTGGGTGGCGGCCAGCTGCGCCCGCCGCGACTCCGCGACGCGTTCCGGGTCACCGCTCAACCCGGCCCAGGTCAGCAGGAGCGGCAGGGTGGTGCCCTGCACCAGCATGGTCACCAGGATCACCGTGGCGACGCCGAAGATGATCAGGTCTCGTTCCGGCACCGGGCTGCCGTCCCGGGCGGTCAACGGCACGGCGAGCGCCGCCGCCAGGGAGACCGCCCCACGGAAGCCGGCCCAACCGGCGACCGTACGCACCCGCCAGTTGACCCGGCGGGCGAGCCGCGACTCGCGCCGGTCCACCAGCCAGGCCACGGCGGCGATCAGGTGCAGCCAGAGCATCCGGACCAGCACCAGCACCAGGGCCACCACGAGCGCGATCAGGACGGCCCGGCCCAGCGAGATGCTCGTGACGCTCCGCACCGCCCGGGGGATCTGCATGCCCACCAGCACGAAGAGTCCGCCGTTGATGAGGAAGGTGGTCAGGTCCCAGAACGACAGCGCAAGCACCCGGGATCGGGCGCGGATCACCCGGGGGCTGGCGTAGGAGAGCATCAGGCCGGCGACGACCACCGCGAGCACCCCGCTCTCGTGGATGCTGTCGGCGAGGAAGAAGGCGGTGAACGGGGTGAGCACGCTGAGCGCGCCCTCCCGCAGCGGGTCGTCGATGCGCTTGCGGATCAGGATCACCACGGTGCCGACCAGCGCGCCGGCCGCGATGCCACCGAGGAAGGACAGGCCGACCCGTTCGACGAGTTCGAAGGCGGTCGGTGCGGCACCCCCGCCGAGCAGGCCGAGCGCGATGGCGAACAGCACCAGGGCGGTGCCGTCGTTGACCAGGCTCTCCGCGCGCAGCGTGGTCAGCAGGCGTCGGGGCATCCGCTTGGCCAGCCCGGCCACCGCGGCGGCGTCGGTCGGGGCGAGCACCGCGCCGAGCACCCAGGCCACCGCCGGATCGACACCGAAGCGCTGCACGACAAGCGACACCGCGACCATCGTGACGCCCACCAGGCCGATCGCCAGCAAGGCGATGACCACGATATTCGCCCTGATCTCCCGCAGGCTGGTGACCAGGCTCTCCCGGTACAGGATCGCCGGCAGGAACAGCACCAGCACCACCTCGGGTGCCAGGACCACGTGCGAGAACGGGGGCAGCAGCGCCACCAGGGCGCCCAGGCAGATGAGCAGCACCGGCGGGGCCACCCGGTACCGGCCGCCGACGGTGGTGCCGACAAGCACGACGACGCCCAGTGTGATGACCAGCAGCAGCTCGCGCACCCCGCCCCCCGTTCGTCGCCCCCCACATGGTGGTACGCCGACGGGCCGCACCGGGTGGATTCGCCGCAGCGCCGGACCCGGACCCCGACCGGGCTCAGCGACCGGGACCGGCGCCCAGGTCCTCTTCGATGCGCTTGGCGGTGGCCAGCAACGGAGGCAGCAGCTCCTTGCGGATCATCTCGAACGAGCCACGGCTGGCGTGGGCGGAGACGTTGACAGCGGCCACCACCGAGCCGTTGTCGCCGTGGATCGGCGCGGCCAGGGACCGCAGCCCCTCCTCCAGCTCCTGGTCGACGAGGGCGTACCCCTGGCTGGCGATCTTCGTCAGAGTGGCGCGCAGTCTGGCCGGGTCGGTCACGGTGCGGCGGGTCAGCGGCCGAAACTGCGCCGTGGCGAGATAGTCGTCCAGCCACCCGGCCGGCTGCGCGGCGAGCAGCACCCGGCCCATCGACGTCGCGTACGCGGGAAACCGGGTGCCGACGCTGATCCCCACCGTCATGATCCGCTTGGTGGGTACCCGGGCGACGTAGACGACCTCGTCGCCGTCGAGGACCGACACGGAGCAGGACTCGTGCACCTGCGCGACAAGCGCCTCCATGTGCGGCCGGGCCACCTCGGGCAGGCTCAGGCTGGACAGGTAGGCGTAACCGAGATCGAGGATGCGCGGACGCAGGGAGAACAGCCGCCCGTCGGTGCGTACGTAGCCGAGGTCGACGAGGGTGAGCAGGAAGCGGCGGGCGGCGGCCCGGGTCAGCCCGGTGGCGCGGGCCACCTCGCTGAGGGTGAGCTGCGGATGCTCGGCGTCGAAGGCCCGGATCACCGCGAGCCCGCGTTCCAACGACTGGACGAACTCGCCGGAGCGGGCCGTCGCCTCGTCGGTCACTGGGCCTCCTGCCGCAGAGTCTCCTGGGCCACCTTGAACGCCCGGTTCGCCGCCGGTACGCCAGCGTAGACGGCCACCTGGAGCAGCACCTCCCTCACCTCGTCGGGGGTCAGGCCGTTGCGCAGGGCGGCGCGGACGTGCATGGCCAGTTCCTCGTCGTGATGCAGCGTGGCCAGCACGGCGAGGGTGATGCAGCTGCGGGTACGCCGGTCCAGCCCTTCGCGGGTCCAGATCTCACCCCAGGCGTAGCGGGTGATCAGGTCCTGGAAGTCGGTGGTGAACTCGTCGGTGCCGGCGACGGCCCGGTCGACGTGCGCGTCGCCGAGCACCTGACGCCGTACCGTCATTCCGGCCTCGTACCGCTGCTCGTCGGTCATCTCCGCATCGCGCCTTCCGGATCGAGGTGGTCCGCGAGCAGCCGGGTGACGGCCTCGGGCTGCTCGACGTTTGCCAGGTGCGCCGCGCCGTCGAGCACCACCAGGCGGGCCGACGGGATCCGCTCGGCGATGGCGGCCGCCTGCTCCGGCGGGGTCGCCGGATCGTCGGCGGCACCGATCACCAGCGTCGGGGCGCGTACGGCGGCCAGGTCCGGGCGCAGATCCATCGCGGCGATCGCCTCACAACAGCCGGCGTACCCGACGGCGGGTGTGCTGACCAGCAGGTCCCGGTACGCGGCGACGGTGTCCGGACGGGACGCGGCGAAGGCGGGGGTGAACCAGCGTTCGACTATCGCGTCGGCGATGCTGTCCAGCCGACCGGCCCGGACGGTGGCGGCTCGGGCCCGCCAGCCGTCAGCCGGGCCGAGCGATGCGGAGGTGCACATCAGGGCGAGGCGGTCGATCCGCTCGGGGGCGTGCGCGGCAAGCCACATGCCGACCATCCCACCGAGGGAGAGCCCGGCGTAGTGGGCGCGGGCGACGCCCAGGTCGTCGAGCAGCCGCAGCACCTTCCGGCCGAGCAGGTCGATGGTGTACGGCCCGGCCGGCACCGCCGAACCGCCGTGGCCGAGATGGTCGTAGCGGACCACGCGGTACCGGGCGGCCAGCGCCGCCACCTGCGGCTGCCACATCGCGCCGGTGGTGCCCAGGGAACTGCCGAGCAGCAGCACCGGGGCGTCGGGCGGGCCGTCCACTGTGGCGTGCAGCCCGGGGGTCACCGGTCCGCCCCGGGATGTCGTCCCGGCGGTCACGGCCGGGCCTCGCGGTGCAGGTCGAGGGCGTGGTCGATCAGTTGCCCGGTGCTGCCGAGCCAGCCGGCCGGGTCGAGCGCGGCGTCGACGTCCGGTTCCGACAGGTGGGCGCGCAGATCCGGGTCGGCCAGCAGCGCCGCCCGGAAGTCGGTCCGGCCGGCGGCACGGCGCACCAGATCGTGGGCGGCGGCCCGGCCCAGGGCCGGCGCCAGTCGGGCGGCGACCGCCTCGGCGAGCAGCCGGCCGCCGGTGGCGTCCAGGTTGGCCCGCATCCGCTGCGGACGCACGTCGAGGCCGGCGAGCATCCGGGCGGTACGGGCGGCGGCCCCGCCGGCGAGGTGCACCAGTTCGAGCAGGGGTTCCCATTCGGCGTGCCAACCACCGGTGGCCCGCTCGTGTTCCTGCGCCGCGGCGGCGAACAACGTGCCGACGAGTCCGGGGCCGCGTCGGGCCGCAGCGGTGACCAGCACCGAGTCCACCGGATTGCGCTTGTGCGGCATCGCCGAGGAGCCGCCGCGCCCGTCGCCCCCCTCGGCCACCTCACCGACCTCGGTCTGCGCGAGCAGGCCCACGTCGAGGGCGATCTTGCCGGTGGTGGCGAGCAGCCCGCCGAGGGCCGAGGCCAGGTCGAGCAGGGGCTGGCGGCGGGTGTGCCAGGGCAGCGGGCTCGCCGCCAGCCCGAGGTGCGCGGCGAACCGTTCGACGATCCTCGGCCCGGCCGCGCCGTACGTGGCGAGAGTGCCGACCGCCCCGCCGAGCTGCGCGGGCAGCCCGGTGCGCGCCCGGGCCAGCCGGGTCCGCACCTCGACCAGGCCGACCAGCCAGCCGGCCGCCTTGAGCCCGAAGGTGGTAGGTGCGGCCTGCTGGCCGAGGGTGCGGGCGGCCATCAGCGTGTCACGGTGGGTCCGGGCCAGCCGGGCGGCGGCCTCGGCGGCGTCGTCGAGGTGTCGCAGCAGCGGCCCGGCGGCGCGGACCGCCACCAGCGACAGGGCGGTGTCGAGCACGTCCTGGCTGGTGGCGCCGTGGTGCACCCAGGGGCGGGCCGGTTCGTCGACCGCAGCGGTCAGCTCCCGCACCAGCGGGACGACGGGATTGCCGGCCGCCTCGGCCGCCTCGCCGAGCGCGGCCGGGTCGTACCGCTCGGCGCGGCACTGACTGACGATCTCGTCGGCGGCCGGGGCGGGCACCAGCCCGACCTCGGCGCCGGCCCGGGCCAGGGCCGCCTCCGCGTCCAGCAGCGCCCGCAGCAGGGCGTGGTCGCCGATCTCGGCGTCGACGTCGGGTGTGCCGGAGAGCCCGCGCAGCAGTGCCTCAGACGGCGAAGAAGACGGTCTCATGCTCTCCCTGAAGGCGGATGTCGAACTGGAACCCGTCCGCAGCCGGTCGGGCCAGCAGCGTGTCACGACGCTGCGGGTCGACGGTACGCAGCACCGGGTCGGTGGCGTTGGCCGCCTCGCCGGGAAAGTAGACCCGGGTGACGAGGCGGTGCAGCAGCCCCCGCCCGAACACCGACAGGGTCAGGTGCGGTGCCTCGGTGTCGCCGTCGAAGGTGGGCAGCGGCCCCGGCTTGACGGTGTGCAACGCGTACCAGCCCTCGCTGTCGGTCTCGGCCCGGCCGAAGCCCCGGAAGCCGGCGACCGCCGGTGGCCGGGCGCCGCGCGGATCGTCCGGGTGGTCGAAGCGACCGTCGGGATCGGCCTGCCAGCTCTCCACCATCGCGTCGACCACCGCGGCGCCGGTGCCGTCGACGATCCGGCCGCGCAGCCAGAACGCCCCGGCCGTGCCCTCCGGCACCACGTACGGCCCGTCGGGCCAGCGCAGGCCGATGTGCAGGTACGGCCCGACGGTCTGGGCGGGCGTCACGCCCAGCGACTCACTCATCGTCGTCCTCGTCCTCGTCCTCGAACACGGTGGCCTCCCGGCCGCGCAGCACGATGTCGAACTCGTAGGCGAGTGCCCACTCGGGGCGGGTGGCGGCGTGGTCGTAGCGGGCCACCATCCGCTGTCGGGCCCGCTCGTCGCGGACCGAGTTGAAGATCGGGTCCTGGGAGAACAGCGGGTCGCCCGGGAAGTACATCTGGGTGACCAGCCGCTGGGTGAAGGCACGGCCGAAGAGGGAGAAGTGGATGTGCGCGGGCCGCCAGGCGTTGTCGTGGTTGCGCCACGGGTAGGCGCCGGGCTGCACGGTGACGAAGCGGTAGCGGCCCTCGGCGTCGGTCAGGGCGCGCCCGACGCCTGTGAAGTTCGGGTCCAGCGGCGCCGGCCAGGTGTCGGCGGTGTGCCGGTAGCGGCCGGCGGCGTTGGCCTGCCAGATCTCGACGAGGGTGTGCGGCACCGCGCGACCGTCGCCGTCGAGGACCCGGCCGTGCACGATGATCCGTTGCCCGAGGGGTTCGCCGTCGTGCTGGCGGGTCAGGTCGTGGTCCAGCTCGCCGAGGCGGCCCTCACCGAGCAGCGGGCCGGTGACCTCGGTGAGCCGCTGGGGCAGGTAGGTCAACGGCTGCTGCGGCGCCCGGGTCACTGTCGACCGGTAGCCAGGACTGAGCAGTGGCGGATGGGCGTCGACGTCGTCGCGCCGGTAGCTCGGCAGGATCAGTTTCCGCTCGGCGTCCTGGCTCACGGCCGCTCCTCCCCTTCTGTCGATCCGAGTATCCGCGACCCGGAGGATTCGAGCGGGTGCCCGCTGGCGATCGCACCGCCCGACGGTCCGATCCGGGGCCTGTCGCTCATGCCGCCGTCCGCATCGTCGCCTCGAGGGCACGCAGCACGGCGAGTTCCTCGGCGGTGGGTGGCTCACCGGTGCTCAGGTCGTCGGCGACGGCGAGGGGCCAGCCGGTGGCCTCGCGGACCCGCTCCACGGTGACGCCCGGGTGCAGTCGGGTGAGGGTGAGTTCGCAGCTGTCCGGGTCGGCCTCGAGGACGCCGAGGTCGGTGATGACGGTGCGGGGTCCACCGCCGCGCAGCCCGAGCCGGGCCCGGTCGCCGGGGCCTGCGCCGTAGCCGACCGAGGTGACGAAGTCGACGCGCTCGGTGAAGGTACGCCGGCTCTGCCGGACGATCACCACCACCTCACCGCAGGAGGCGGCGATCTCGGGAGCGCCACCGGCACCGGGCAGGCGCACCTTCGGATCGGTGTAGTCACCGCCGATGACTGTGGTGTTGATGTTGCCGTACCGGTCGAGCTGCGCGGCGCCGAGGAACCCGACGTCGATGCGTCCGGGTTGCAGCCAGTAGTTGAACACCTCGGGCACCGGGATCACCGCGTCGGCGGTGTCGGCGAGGACGCCGTCACCGATGGAGAGCGGCAACCGGTCCGGCTTGGCGCCGAGACAACCGGACTCGTAGATCAGCACCAGATCCGGGGCGTGGGTGGCGCGGGCCAGGTTCGCCGCGGTGCTGGGCAGTCCGATCCCGACGAAACAGGCGGTGCCGTCGCGCAGTTGCCGGGCCGCCGCCACCGTCATCATCTCGTCGGCCGTGTAGTCCCCCGTGCTCATGCCCGCCCTCCGCTGCGCTCCGGGCCGGCCTGAGGCACCAACGCACTGAGTTGATGATTCGCTCGCTGACGCTCGCTCATGCCTTCGCTCCCGCGTTCTGCACGTGCCGTGCGATCCACTCCTGGAACGTGTCACGGTCCCGGCTGATCTCGTCCCAGGCCACGTAGAAGGCGTTGTCGCGCACCGAGTAGCCGTGCGCGTACGAGGGATGGGCGCCTCCGGGTACGTGTGCCACGGCGGTGACCGCCCAGCCGGGCAGCACGACCTGACCGGCCACCGGGGTCAACTCGTCGACGATCTCCTCGACCGTGACCAGGGACCGGCGGGCCGCCAGCACCGCCTCCTTCTGCACTCCGGTGATGCCCCACATCTGCACGTTGCCCGCGCGGTCGGCGCGCTGGGCGTGCACCACTGTCACGTCGGGGTTCAGTGCGGGGACCGCGGTCAGCGTCTCCCCGGTGAAGGGGCAGTCGATGCTGCGGATGTTCGTGGTGTGCCGGGGCAGGTCGGTGCCGCGGTAGCCGCGCAGCACGGCGAAGGGCAGGCCGGAGGCGCCGGCGACGTAGCGGTTGGCCATCCCGGCGTGGCTGTGTTCCTCCAGCTCCAGCGGCACGGGCCAGGAGTTCTGCACGGCGTCGCGGAACCGGTGCAGCGACCCCACGCCGGGGTTGCCGCCCCAGGAGAAGACCAGCCGGCGCGCGCAGCCGGCACCGATGAGCTGGTCGTAGATGACGTCGGGCGTCATCCGCACCAGGGTCAGCTCGCGCCGCCCCTGCCGGATGATCTCGTGGCCGGCGGCGAACGGAATCAGGTGGGTGAACCCCTCAAGCGCCACCGTGTCCCCGTCGCGGACCAGTTCCGCGATGCCGTCGGCCAGCGGGACGAGCTTCGCCATGAGCCTCCCTGCCTCCTGTGTCGAACACCCGCCGATCGCTGTTCGGCATGCGGACCGACGTACTTATCTCGAACGTAATCCGGGTCGGTGAGGTTCGTCAACGCGTACCGGCCGGCCGGATTCCCGCGTCCGACCTATTGCGGAAATGTTGCGGCGAGCCGTTGACGCCAGTCGAGTCCCGTGCAAATGTCCTAGATGAGAACGCTTGTTCGGCAAGCGAACAGGCGTCGCGCGCGGCCGGCTCTGCCTGCCGACGGACCGCCGCACGCGTGAGGCGTGGTCGGAACTACCCCTCCGGCCAGGGCCCCGGCTGTTCTGCGGCGCAAGGAGGATCACCATGCCCCTGCTCGACACCGACACCTGGCACGGCCGGCTCTACAGCGACGGCTGGGTGCAGCCGGCCGGTGGTACCGCCGCCGTTCGCTCCCCCGCCACCGGCGAGGAGCTCGGCCTGATCGGCGTGGCCGACGCCGACGACGTGGCACGGGCCAGCGCCCGGGCCGCCGCCGCGCAGCGGGCCTGGGCGGCCACCAGCTACGCCGAGCGGGCCGCCGTGCTGCGCCGGGCCGGCGCGTTGTGGGAGCAGCACGCCGCCGAGGTCGGCGACTGGGTGGTCCGCGAGTCCGGGTCGATCCCGCCGAAGGGTGTGCTGGAGACCAGCACCGCCGCCCAGGAGTGCTACGAGGCCGCGACGCTGCCCTCGCAGTCGCTCGGTGAGATCATCCCGAGCGCTCAGCCGCGACTGAGCCTCGCCCGCCGGCTACCGGTAGGCGTGGTGGGCGTCATCTCGCCGTTCAACGCCCCGCTGATCCTGGCCATCCGCTCGGTGGCCCCGGCGCTGGCGTTGGGCAACGCCGTGGTGCTCAAGCCGGACCTGCGTACGGCGGTCTGCGGCGGGCTGGCCATCGCCCGGGTCTTCGAGGAGGCCGGGCTGCCCGAGGGCCTGCTGCACGTGCTGCCGGGCGGGATCTCCACCGGCGAAGCGCTTGTCGCCGACCCGCACGTACGGGTGATCAGCTTCACCGGTTCGTCCGCCGCCGGCCGCAAGGTCGGCGAGGCCGCCGCACGGCACCTCAAGCGGGCGCACCTGGAGCTGGGCGGCAACTCCGCACTCGTGGTGCTCGACGACGCGGACCTGGACCTCGCCGTCTCGGCCGGTGCCTGGGGTTCCTTCCTGCACCAGGGGCAGATCTGCATGACCACCGGCCGGCACCTGGTCCACGAGAGCCTCGCCGAGCGGTACGTCACCGAGCTGGCCGCCAAGGCCGACCACCTGCCGGTCGGCGACCCCGCCAAGGAGCAGGTGGCGCTCGGGCCGATCATCGACGAGGCGCAGCGCGACAAGATTCACTCGCTTGTCACGTCGAGCGTGGACGCGGGTGCCCGACTGGCCGCCGGGGGCAGCTTCGAAGGGCTGTTCTACCGGCCGACCGTGCTCGCCGACGTCACCCCGGACACCCCGGCGTACGCGCAGGAGGTGTTCGGCCCGGTCGCCCCGGTGCTCAGCTTCTCCGACCTGGACGAGGCGGCGGCGCTCGCCGGCGCGAGCGAGTACGGGCTGTCGCTGGGCATCCTGAGCCGCGACGTGATGAAGGCGATGGCGCTTGCCGAGCGGATTCCCAGCGGCATCGTGCACATCAACGACCAGACCGTCAGCGACGAGGCGGTGGCGCCGTTCGGCGGGGTCGGCGCCTCCGGCACCGGTTCCCGCTTCGGTGGGGCGGCGGCGAACATCGAGGCGTTCACCGAGACCCAGTGGCTCACGATGCAGGGCGACATCACCCGCTACCCGTTCTGAGCGGGCAGGCAGGACGGGTAGGCAGGACATGGCGGGCAGGACGGGATCTCCCGGGGCGTCGGTGACCTCGCGGGTGCTGGCCGTGCTCGGCGCGTTCGACGCGGCCCACCCGGCGTTGACGCTCAGCGACATCGCCAGGCGCAGCGGGCTGCCGCTGGCCACCACGCACCGGCTGGTCGCCGAACTGGTGACCGGCCGGGCGTTGGCCCGCGCTGCCGACGGCAGGTACACGATAGGCGTACGGCTGTGGGAGGCCGGGCTGCTCTCGCCGCTGCACACCCGGCTGCGCGAGGTGGCCCTGCCCTACCTTCAGGAGCTGTACACCGCCCTCGGCGAGAACGTGCACCTCGCCGTCCGCGACGGCGACGAGGCGCTGTACGTGGAGAAGGTCACCGGGCACCGGTCGGTGCCGACCGTCTCCCGGGCCGGTGGGCGGCTGCCGCTGCACGCCACAGGCGTCGGCAAGGCGCTGCTGGCGTACGCTCCGCCGGAATTCCTCGCCGCGCACCTGCGCCGGCCGTTGCGCCGCTGCACCGCGTACACCGTCACCGAGCCCGGCCGGGTGGCCCGCGAGCTGGCCACGGTACGCGAACGCGGCTGGGCGCGGACCCACGAGGAGATGACCCTCGGTTCCTGCTCGGTCGCCGTGCCGGTGCGCGACGCCGACGGAGCCGTGCTGGCCGCGATAGGCGTGGTCGGGCACAGCCTCGGCGCGGCGCCCCAACGGCTGGTGCCGGCGCTGCTGGCCGCCGCCGAACGGGTCGCCGCCCGGCTCGCCGAGACCGCAGCGGTCCCGGCAGCCGGCGCGTTGCGTTCCACCGCCTGACGCCGCGGGCCCGGCCGCCACCGGACGACAGCCGACCGACGCCGCCGTCGCCGTCGACCGGCCCGCAGCGGGCTTCCACTGAGTGGAAACCGGCAGCGGCGGCGCGGGGCCGGAGCGGGCAGGCTGAAGGTCGGGTGACGATGTCGCCCCCACCACCATCGGCGGCGAGGAGGCACGGATGCGTACCCAGGTCGGCATCGTCGGAGCGGGACCCGCCGGTCTCATGTTGTCGCACCTGCTGCACCGGCACGGGATCGACTCGGTGGTGATCGAGAGCCGCAGCCGGGAGTACGTGGAGCACCGGTTGCGCGCGGGCGTGCTCGAACAGGGCTCGGTCGACCTGCTGCGCGACACCGGCCTGGGGGCACGGCTGGACCGGGAGGGGCTGCGGCACGAGGGCATCGAGCTGCGTTTCGACGGCGAGTCGCACCGGGTGCCGATGACCGAGCTGACCGGCCGGGCGATCACCGTGTACGGGCAGCAGGAGGTGGTCAAGGACATGATCGCCGCCCGGCTGGCGGCGGGCGGGACGATCCTGTTCGAGGCACCGGCCGAACGCCTGTCCGGGCTGGACTCGGCACCGGTGATCCACTTTCGGCATCAGGGCCGGGACGAGGAGCTGCACTGTGACTTCGTGGTCGGCTGCGACGGCTACCACGGGATCAGCCGACAGACGGTGCCCGACGGGGTGCTGACCACCTACGAGCGCACCTACCCGTTCGCCTGGCTGGGCGTGCTCGCCGCCGCCCCACCCGCGGTGGAGGAGCTGATCTACGCCCACCACGAGCGGGGCTTCGCCCTGTACAGCATGCGCTCGCCACAGATCTCCCGGTTGTACCTCCAGGTCCCGGCCGACGAGGACATCGCCGACTGGCCGGACGAACGGATCTGGGCCGAGCTGCGTACCCGGCTGGAGACGGTGCCGAACTGGACGCTCAACGAGGGTCCGGTGCTGGAAAAGTCGATCACTCCGCTGCGGAGTCTGGTGGTCGAGCCGATGCAGTGGCAGCGGCTGTACCTGGCCGGCGACGCGGTGCACATCGTGCCGCCGACAGGTGCCAAGGGCATGAACCTGGCGCTCGCGGACGTCGCCCTGCTCGGTGACGCCTTCGCCGCCTGGTACGCCGACGGCAGCACCGACCTGCTGGACGGCTACTCGCGTACCGCACTGCGCCGGGTCTGGCGGGCGCAGCAGTTCTCCTGGTGGATGACCTCGATGCTGCACCGGCTCAACGCCGACGACCCGTACGAGGCGAAGCTCCAGTCGGCCACCCTGCGCTACGTCACCACGTCTCCGGCGTACGCCACCAGCCTCGCCGAGAACTACGTCGGCCTGCCCGAGGTGTGAGGGAGGGGCCTTTCAACGTCTCAGGAGTGCGCGTTCGACGTCTCAGCAGTGCGCGGCAGCCTTGCGCGCGAGGATGAGCTGGAAACGGGGGCTGCCGTCGCGGTGCGTGCCCAGGGCGGGCAAGGCGGCGTCCGTCGCGGTGAAGCCGGCCGCCGTCAGGTCGGCACAGAGCGCGGGCAACGGCGCGCTGTGGTAGTACATGACGAACGGCGGGTGCCAGACGACGTTGCGTACCCGCATGACCAGGTCGAATCCGCGCGTCATCCAGTGCGACACCGAGGTGAGCGGTGCCGTGCCGATCGGGATGGCGAAGAGTCCGCCGGGCCGCAGCGCCCGGTACACCCCGGCGAAGAGCGCGGGCCGTTCGGTCGGCAGGAAGTGTCCGAGCGCTCCGGCGCTGACCGCGAGGTCGAAGCCCGCGGCGAACGGCAGCGCCCGAGCGTCGGCCCGGACCCAGGTGGCATCCGGGTACGCGCGGCGGGCCTGGGCGAGCATTCCGGCGCTGAAGTCGACGCCGGTGATCCCTTCGGAACACAGGGACCGGAGCACCCGCATGCCCGCGCCGGTACCGCAGCACACGTCCAGGCCGTGCGCGAACGGCCCGAGTTCGGACAGCGCCTCGACGGTCGCGTCGAGCACGCTTTCCGGCGTACGAAAAGGCGTGTGGTCGAACTTCGGCGCCAGCAGGTCGTAGCCGCGCTCGACCGAGGAGAGCGCCTGGACGCACAGCTCCCGCAGCGACGGGCCTTGTGGCGAGAACACCGGCCGAGGGTACCTGCCGACCGTCACCCGCTCCGGCCGAAGTCGGGCCGTACCGCAGTTCGTCAGCTGCGGTTCGCGGTCACGTAGTCGAGGGAGGCGGTGAATTTCTCGACCGGGTCGCCGAGGATCATCCACGGCCACTCGGTGACCATGCCGTCCAGCAGTGCGAACGCGTGCCAGGCCGCGTCGAACTCGTCGGCCAGTTCGAAGGCCATCGCGAACGTCGCAACCCGGGGTGCCCAGCCCGGGCCGGCAGGGATGTAATCCGGGTGGAAGATGGAGTTCTCCGCCGCGGCGAGCAGCTCCGTCCGGACCTCGTCCGAGACGATGTAATCGTTGGCCTCCGCTCGTTCGGTGCGGTCCCACTTCTCGATGTGGGCGACGGCCACCAGCTCATGCAGGAGACTGTTGGGTCCGGCCGCAGCGGCAGCGCCCCGGGCGAAGTCGAACATCTGCTCATGACTACCGGACCATTTCGCGCACAGGTACTGCAGCCGCTGCTCGTGCGCGACGAGGTGCCCGGGGTGCAGTCGAGTCACCGCGTCGAACCGCTGCTGAGCCTCGACCGCACCGATGCGCAGCCCGCGGGAACTGGTCACCAGCCACGCCCACGCCGTCACGTTGTCCGGTTCGCGGGCGATCACCTGCTGCAACGTCGCCTCGGCGTAGTGCAACCGCTCGTGGAATCCTCTGAACTGCTCGGCACTTGTGTACTTGGCCAGTTTGCCGCCGCGCGCCTCCCACGCCCAGTGCACCGCGTGACAACCGGCTACCAGCAGCGGCAGCGTCGACTCCGGTTCGGCGTCGATCCATTCGCCGATCCAGTCCTGGATCCCGTCGACCCCGCCGACGGCCTCCATCAGGAAGGCCAGTTCGTCCGGGTCGGCTGCCATGGTGAGCAGCTCCCGGGCCCACTTCCACTTGCGCTTCTCCAGCGCCCGGATCAGGGCCTTGCGGTGCGGGTCACCGTAGGTCGGGTCCAGGACCGGCTCCGTCGGGTGCTTTTTGAACGGCCACATGCCAACCCAACCTCCGTGTCGTGCGCCGCACCGGCCGCCGATCGTAGACGATCAAGGTTGGGCGCAACGACGTCGGTCCACCGAGGTCTACTCGCCCCCGGGCGAAATCGGTCCGGCGGCAGGCATGGCGTGCAGCCGCTTCAAGGGCTAGATACAGGTCGACGAGAGAGCGCTCCGGGCGCGCCGGTACCGCAACAGACATCCAGCCCCTTGTCGAACGACCCGACGTCGGACAGCGCCTGCGCGGTCGCGCGGAGAACGCTGTCCGGCGTACGGAAGGGCGTGTGGTCGAACTTCGGCGCCAGCAGGTCATAGCCGCGCTCGACCGAGGTGAGCGCCTGGACGCACAACTCCCGTAGCGACGGGCCGTGTGGCGAGAACACCGGCCGAGGGTACCTTCCGGACCGTCGGCACCCGGCCGATGTCGGGGGCGTACCGGCCGGGCGAGTGGGCGAACGGGTGGGTCGGCGTCGCGGGAACCAGCACGGCCCGCCGTCCGACTAGGTGATCGAGCGGCGGGCATCCGGGCGACGGCAGGCAGTACTGACCCGAAGGGCACGGGCCAGGTCCGCGTCAGCATCCCCTGATCCGAACGGAAACCCGCATGTCCCTGACCGAATTGTCCGGCGAGTCCGCGCCGGAGTCCCTCCCTGGCCCGGCACCCGCAGCCCCCGGCCGCCCGGCGCGACGCGCCTCGCCGCTGGCGGCACTACTGCTGCGCCTGCACTTCTACACTGGGGTTCTGATCGCGCCGTTCCTGGTGGTGGCCGCGCTCACCGGCCTGGCGTACACCGTCACGCCGCAGCTGGATCAGCTTCTCTACGGCGACCAGCTCACCGTCGCCAGCGTCGGCGACCAGCCCCGGCCGCTGGCCGAGCAGGTCACCGCGGCCCGCGATGCCCACCCGAGTGGCGATCTGGTGTCGGTGGCCCCGGGTACCGGCGACCAGACGACCCGCGTCGTCTTCGCGCTTGAGGAGTTGGGCGAGAAGCAGCACACCGTCTACGTCGACCCGTACACGGGTGCGGTGCAGGGGCAGCTGACCACCTGGTTCGGCTCCACCCCGGCCACCACCTGGCTCGACGATCTGCACCGCAACCTGCACCTGGGCGAGGTCGGGCGACACTACTCCGAGATCGCCGCCAGTTGGCTCTGGGTGCTGGCGCTCGGCGGCGTCATCCTGTGGTGGCGTCGCCGGCAGAACGGACGCGCTCGCGCCAAGCACCTGCTGGTGCCGGACCTCTCCACCGGCAGGGGCGTCCGGCGGACCCGGGGCTGGCACGCCACCACAGGCGTCTGGCTCACCATCGGCCTGCTGTTTCTCGCCGCCACCGGGCTGACCTGGTCCCGCTTCGCCGGTGCGAATTTCGGCGCCGGGCTGGACGCGCTCGACGCCCGTAGGCCGGTGTTGTCCACCACGCTCGACGGTGCGCCCAGCTCCGGTGGGGGCGAGCACCAGCACGGGGGTGCGCCCCCGTCGGCGGCAGCCGACCCGGCCACCTTCGACCGGGTCCTGGCGGTGGCCCGCGACGCGGGCCTGGCCGGGCCGGTCGAGATCAGCCCCGGCGCGCCGGGCACCGCCTGGGCGGTCGCCCAGACCGACAACGTCTGGCCGGTACGGTTCGACCAGGTCGCCGTGGACCCGGACACCAACGCGGTGACTTCACGCAACGACTACGCCGACTGGTCCCTGCTGGCCAAACTCAGCGCCCTCGGCGTGCAGGCCCACATGGGACTGCTCTTCGGCGTGGTCAACCAGATCCTGCTCGCCGCGCTGGCCGTGGGTCTGCTCTGTGTCATCGTCTGGGGTTACCGGATGTGGTGGCAGCGCCGCCCGACCCGGGACGACCGGCGGGCCCTGGTCGGCACGCCACCGGCGCGCGGGGGCCTGCGCGGGCTGCCCTGGTGGGCGTTGCTGCTCGGCGTACCGGTGGTCGCCGCGGTCGGTTGGGCGCTGCCCTGGTTCGGCGTCCCCCTGCTCGGTTTCCTGATCGTCGACATCGTCGTCGGTGCGCTCGCCCGCCGACGCGGCAGCCGACGACGCGATCCCGCAGCTGTCGCCGGGTGACGCCGGCCCGGTGATCGGGCACGTTCCGGTGGGACCGTGGCGTTCCGTCCGGGTGCGGCGGTTCCGCCGGAACGTCTCGATCATGGACTCATTCGGGCCAGGCATGGCGCGCGGCGGCGTTACGGGGTAGAAACATCTGGACCCCGTTTCTTCACACCGTGATACAAGTCCGCTCCGCAAGAGAGCGCTCTCACACGCCGTGGTTCACCGCGTCGTCAGGTCGCCATCGGTCGACCCGACGGGAAGGACGAACGTATGCCGACCCCACCACCGCATCGGCGACTCGGTCGGGCACTGGCCTTCGGGCTGGTGCTGACCACCGCCGCAGTCGCGACGAACACGCCGGTCAGCGCGGGCCCGCCCCGACCGGCCGGCCCCACCTTCGGACCCAACGTCACGATCTTCGACCCGAGCATGCCGGTCAGCCAGATCCAGGCGACCCTCGACGCGGCGCACGCCGCGCAGGTCGACAACGAGATGGGCACCACCCGGCACGCCTACCTGTTCCGGCCGGGCCACTACGGCACCGCCGACCAGCCGCTTCAGATCAAGGTGGGCTACTACACCGAGATCTCCGGCCTGGGCGCCTCCCCCACCGACGTGGTCATCAACGGCAAGGTCGAGGCGTACAACCGCTGCCTCACCGAGGGCGGCACCGCCAACTGCATCGCGCTTGTCAACTTCTGGCGCACGCTGAGCAACCTGTCACTCCGGATCAACGCCGCCGGCCAGGACGACTGCCGTGCCTCGGCCAACTTCTGGGCGGTGTCCCAGGCCGTGTCGATGCGCCGGCTCGACATCAGCGGCGGCGGACTGTCGCTCATGGACTACTGCACGAACGGGCCGCAGTACGCAAGTGGCGGCTTCATCGCCGACTCCCGGCTGCCGGCCACCACGAACGGCTCCCAGCAGCAGTGGCTGACCCGCAACAGCGAGGTCGAGAGCTGGTCCAACGCGGTGTGGAACCAGGTGTTCGCCGGAGTGGTCGGCGCACCCGACGACGCCGGGTTCCCCGACCCGCCGTACACCACGCTCGACACCACCCCGCTGAGCCGGGAGAAGCCGTACCTCTTCGTCGACGCCAAGGGGAAGTACCAGGTCCGGGTACCCGCCGTGCGTCGCGACACGCGCGGCATCACCTGGGGTACCGGGACGACGCCGGGGCGGAGCATCCCGATCAGCGACTTCTTCGTCGCCAAGCCGACCGACTCGGTGCAGGTCATCAACCGTGAACTCGCCCGGGGCAGGCATCTGCTGCTCACCCCCGGGGTGTACGACGTGGCCCGCAGCATCGAGGTCCGCCGGCCCGACACGATCGTGCTCGGCATCGGGCACGCCACGCTCACCGCGGTGAACGGCGCGGTACCCCTCAACGTCGCCGGGGTGCCCGGCGTGGTCGTCGCCGGGGTCACCGTCGACGCGGGTCTGAAGGAATCGCCGGTGCTGCTGCGGGTCGGGCAGCGCAACGGCCGCAACCAGAGCACCCCACGCAACCCGATCACGCTGTCCGACGTGTACTTCCGGGTCGGCGGCCCGCACATCGGCAGGACGGACACCGCGCTGGAGGTCAACAGCGACCACGTCCTGATCGACCACACCTGGGTGTGGCGGGGAGACCACGGCGTCGAGGGCTTCACCGAGGGCGTCAACGGCGACACCGACAGGTGGCGTACCAACACCGGTCGCTACGGCGTCGTCGTCAACGGCGACCACGTCACCGCCACCGGCCTGTTCGTCGAGCACTTCCAGCGGTACAACACGGTGTGGAACGGCGAGCACGGCACCACGATCCTCTACCAGAACGAGCTGCCGTACGACCCGCCCACCCAGGCGGACTGGCACAACGGCAAGGTCAACGGCTGGGCCGGCTACAAGGTCGGCGACCGGGTCCGCCACCACACCCTGCACGGTGGCGGGGTGTACGTGTTCAACCAGAACAACCCGTCGATCCGCACCGAGAACGGCTTCGAGGTGCCGGTACGCCCCGGCGTCCGGCTGCACCACATCATGACTGTCAACCTCAGTGCCGGCACCATCGACCACGTGGTCAACGGCGTGGGCGAGGCGGCCGACATGGACCGGGTCGGCGCCCCGGTCTATCTGAAGCAGTACCCGTAGTCCGGCAGGCGGGGGCCGGCGGCTCGCCGGCCCCCGTCGACGCGGCTCATTCCACGACCGGGCTGCGCCGCTCCAGCAGGACGACGTCGCGCCAGCGGCCGTGGTGCCGACCCATCCGCTCGCGGGTGCCGACGACCCGGAATCCGACCCGCCGGTGCAGGGCGAGACTTGCGGTGTTCTCGGGGAACACGGCAGCCTGGATCGTCCATATTCCGGCCGCGTCGGTCGAGGCGATGAGCGCGTCGAGGAGCAGCCGCGCCACCCCCCGACCCCGGGCGGCCGGGTCGACGTAGACGGAGTGTTCCACCACCCCGGCGTAGACCTCCCGGTAGGAGGTGGGCGTCACCGCGATCCAGCCGATCAACGTGCCGTCCCCGTCGACCGCCACCAGCCGGTGTGCCGGCAACCGACCGGCGTCGAACGCGGCCCAGGACGGCGCGACGGTATCGAAGCTGGCGTTTCCGCCGTCCAGCCCGGCCTGGTAGATCGCCAGGACCCGGTCGGCGTCGTCGACAGTCATCGGGCGCAGCCGCACCTCGGCCATTGGCGGCTCGGTTCGGATCATGGGCGAATCGTAGGCGAGCACACGCCGGGCCACCGCCCTAGTTTCCGGCCCCCCGCCGGTGCCGCTCGCCGTGGCAGCCCAGGCGACGCGAGCGCATCCGCCGGGCCGGACGCAGCCTGCCGGCGGGCTCGCCCGGCACGGGCGAGTCGCGCTCCCCCTCGGCCACCTGGACGACCGTGTCGAAGGCAGCGGTGAAGCGGTGTCGCAGGGACGGCGGCAGGGGTGCCCGGCTGACGCAGCGGCGCAGCCGGGGCAGCGCCGCCCGGCCCCGCGCCGCGTCGAGCAGAGCCGCGTACATCGCTGAGGTGCCGTGGAAGACGGTGACCTCCTCACGGAGCATCAGGTCGAGCGCCGCCGGGCCGGTGAAGCGGCTCAGCAGCACCAGGGTCGCCCCCGCCCGGAAGGTGCCGGTGAGCGCGACGGCCTGGCCGAACCGGCCGCCCAGCGGCAGACAGCCGAGCACCACGTCGGTGCCGTCCGGCTCGGTGGCCGGGTCGATGTCGGGGTCCGCGAAGGTGGCGGTGCCGCCGGGTGGGGTGTCACAGAGATCCTCCAACCGGGGTACGCCGGACGGCCCCCGGGTCGGGCCGACGGTGAGCAGCGGTACGCCCACCCGGGCGCTCACCCGCCGCCCGGCCGTCAGTTGCGAGGTATGGCAGACCAGCAGCCGCGCGTCGCGGGCCAGGTGGACGGCCTGCGGAGCGACCGGCACGCCTACCGGTACGGCGACCGCACCGGCGGCGAGGGCGCCGTAGTAGACCCGGGGGAAGTCGACCACGTTCGGCGCGAGCAGGGCGACCGCGTCGCCGTCGCGCACCCCGGCGGCCCGCAGCCCGGCACCGTAGCAGCGGGCCTCCAACCACAGTTCGGCGTACGTGACGCGAACCCGGCCGTCGACGACGGCGACGGTGTCGGCGTGCCGGTGGGCGGACCCGGCCAGCACTGTCGCCGGGGAGAGCGCGGTCATCGGGACGGGTCCGCGTACAGCCGGCTCACCGTCTCGGCCACGCAGACCGGCTTGCCGCCGCCGTCACCGTCCACTGTCACCGTGGCGACCAGTTGCGCGCCGCCCTCGAACGGGCTCACCTGGTCGATGGTGGCGACCACCCGCACCGAGCTGCCGACGCGTACCGGTGCGGGGAAACGGACCCGGTTGAGGCCGTAGTTGACACCCATCCGCACCCCGTCCACCCGGTACAGGCGGCCGACCAGAGCGGGCAGCAGCGCGAGCGTCAGGTACCCGTGGGCGATGGTGCCGCCGTACGGCCCGGCCGCCGCCCGTTCCTGGTCGAGGTGGATCCACTGATGGTCGTCGGTGGCGTCGGCGAAGAGGTCGACCCGGCGCTGGTCGATCGGGAACCAGGGGCCCGGGCCGAGTCGCTCGCCGACCGCGCCGGCCAACTCGTCGAGGCTGGCGAAGCTCCTCATCCCAGGTGCCCTCCGAGCTTCGTGTAGCCGCGCAGCAGGTCGCGGGAGATGATCAGTCGCTGCATCTCGTCGGTGCCCTCGAAGATCCGGTACAGCCGCACCTGCCGGTACCAGCGTTCGATGGGCAGTTCACGGGTGTAGCCCATCCCACCGTGGATCTGCATGACCCGGTCGACCACCCGGTTGACCATCCCGGCGCCGTACAGCTTCGCCATCGAGGAGGCGTGCCTCGGATCCAGACCGGCGTCGACGGTCCACGCGGCCCGCAGGATCAGCCAGCGGGCCGCCTCCAGCTCGGTCTCCGAGTCGGCGATCATCCACTGGATGGCCTGGTTGGTGCCGATCTTCGACCCGAAGGTCTCCCGGGTGTTGGCGTGGTCGATGGCCATCCGCAGCGCCCGCTCGGCGATGCCGACGGCGTGCGAGGGGATCGTGTAGCGCCCCTTGCCGATCCACTGCATGCCGAGGGCGAAACCCTGCCCCACCTCGCCGAGGATGTTGCGGTGCGGCACCCGTACGTCGTCGAAGATCAGCGAGGCGGGCCCACCCTCACCCATCGTCGGGATGAACTCCGATCGCCAGCCCATCGCCCGGTCCACCAGGAACGCGGTAGCCCCTCCGTTGCGGGCCCCGCGTTCCGGGTCGGTGACCGCGATGACGATGGCGAAGTCGGCCTCGTTGCCGCCGGTGATGAAGGTCTTCTCACCGTTGAGGATCCAGTCGTCACCGTCGCGGCGGGCGCTGAACCGGATGTTCGCCGCGTCCGAGCCGGCACCCGGCTCGGTGATGGCGAAGCAGGAGTTGCGCTCCCCCTCGATGGTGGGCAGCAGGAACTCCTTGCGTTGCTCGTCGGTGGCGTGGAAGAGGATGTTGTCGGCCTCGCCGCCGAAACGGAACGGCACGAAGCTGCGGCCGATCTCCGTCCAGATCAGCGACTGGACGACGGCGGGCAGGTCCATGCCGCCGTACTCCGCAGGCGTGGCCAACCCCCAGAAGCCGAACTTTCGGGCCTTGAGCTGCAACTCCCTCAGCTCGGAGCGTTCCAGACCGGGCTGGTGGGCCCGCTCGCGACGCAACAGTTCCTGCTCCAAGGGCATGACCTCGCGGGTGATGAAGTCGCGGGCGGTGTCGCGGATGGCCCGTTCCTCGTCGGACAGCCCGAAGTCCATGTGCTCACGGTTCCTCTCGCGGGTTCAGAAGGCGTTGACGCCGGTGAGCGCCCGCCCGATGAGTAGCTGCTGGATCTGGCTGGTGCCCTCGTAGAGGGTGGCGACGCGGGCGTCGCGCAGGTACTTGCCGACCGGGTACTCGTCGATGTAGCCGTACCCGCCGAAGACCTGGATGGCGTCATTGGCCGCACGGACGGCGGCCTCACTGGCGAACAGCTTGGCCATCGACGCCTCCGTGGCGAACGGCTCGCCCCGGTCGATCAGGTCGGCGACCCGCCAGACCAGCAGCCGCGCCGCGGCGGTGTCGACAGCGATGCCGGCGAGCAGTTGCTGCACGAGCTGGTGTCCGGCGATCGGTTTGCCGAACTGCGTGCGCGTTCCGGCGTAGCCGACGGCGGCGTCCAGGCAGCCCTGGGCGATGCCGACGCAGCCGGCGGCGACCGACATCCGGCCCTTGGCGAGGGTGGCCAGCGCCAGCTTGAAGCCGGCACCGCAGTCGCCGAGGCGGGCGGTGTCGGGCACCCGGACGGCATCGAGGACGAGTTCGGCGGTGGCCTGCCCGCGCAGGCCCAGCTTGCCCTTGATCTCCGACCGGGTGAGGCCGGGGCTGTCGGTCGGCACCAGGAACGCGGTGATTCCCCGGTGGCCCGGGCCGCCGGTACGGGCGAAGAGCAGCGCCACGTCGGCGGTGGTGCCGTTGGTGATGAACGTCTTACGGCCGGTCAGCAGCCAGTCGTCGCCGTCCCGGACCGCGCGGGTGGCAAGCGCCGCCGCGTCCGAGCCGCTGTCCGGCTCGGTGAGGGCGAAGCAGCCGAGGGCGGTACCGGAGCAGAGTGCGGGCAGCCACCGTTCGCGCTGCTCCGGGGTGCCGTGGGTGGCGATGGACTTGGCGACCAGGCCGAGCGAGACCGACACGATGCCGCGGACCGCGGAGTCGCCCCGGCCGAGTTCCTCAAGCACCAGGCAGTACGCGAGGTGGTCGCCACCGGAGCCGCCGTACTCCTCGGCGATGGTGAGGCCGAGGAAGCCGACCTCGCCGAGCTTGCCGACGATGTCGGGGTCGACCGCCTCGCGTCGGTCCCAGGCCGTTGCGTGCGGCGCGACCTCGCGGTTGACGAAGTCGGCGGCGAGCGAACGGACCGCGACCTGCTCGGCGGAGAGGTGAAGGTCCATGGCAGTAAACTAGCGGTGCAAGTTTTATGCTGTCCAGACCCCGGTGTGGCAAAGTTCCCCGCGAGCCACCCACCCGAAGGAGGACGCCCATGCCCCGGCCGCGACAAGCCCTGCTCAGCCGGGAGCGGATCGTCGAGGCCGCCGCCGCGTTGATCGACGCCGAGGGGCTCGACGCGTTCTCCACCCGCCGGCTCGCCGCCGCGCTCAGCGTGCGCGGGCCCTCGCTCTACAACCACTTCGCCACCAAGGACGCGATCCTCGACGCGGTCGCGGACAGCATCACCGGCCAGGTCGACGTGTCGTACTTCGGCGAGGTCGACTGGCGGGAGGCGCTGCACCGCTGGGGGCACTCGTACCGGGCCGCCCTCGCCGCCCATCCGAACATCGTGCCGCACCTGGCCCAGGGCCCGGGTCGACGCCCGGCGGCGCTGGCCATGGCCGACGCCGTCTACGGCGGGCTGGTCACGGCGGGTTGGCCGCCGGCCCGGGCGACGCACATCGGGGCGCTGATGCGCTACTTCGTGATGGGTTCCGCGCTCAGTTCCTTCGCCCAGGGCTTCGTGAAGGATCCGGGGCTCTACGCGGAGCAGTACCCGCACCTGAGCCAGGCCCACCGTCTGGCCGAGCACCAGCAACAGGTCGACGAGGGCGCCTTCGCGCTGGGGCTGGAGGCGCTCATCGACGGGCTGTCGCACACCTACGAACGCGTCGTCGGCCCGCTGCCACCCCTCCCGCCCGCCGGCCCGGCGTACTAGAGTCCAAACTTGCACCGCTAGTTTTGGTCGAGGTGGGGAGCCCATGGAATCCGTACGGACCGACTTCTACCTCGACGGACGCTGGGTCCGCGCGGCCGGCGGCCAGCCGTTGGAGGTGCACAACCCGACGACCGAGGAGGTCATCGGCACGGTCCCGGCCGGCACGGCCGAGGACGTCGACCGGGCAGTGGCCGCCGCCCGGGCCGCCTTCGACGGCTGGGCGGCCACCGATCCCGCCGACCGGGCCGCCCACCTCGACCGGCTGCACGCCGCCCTCACCGCCCGCACCAAGGACATCGCGCACACCGTCGCCAGTGAACTCGGCACCCCGCTGAAGGTCGCCACCCGGGTCCAGGCCGGTCTGCCGCTGACCGTGCTGCGCAGCTACGTCGACCTGGCCGCGCACCCGCCCGCGCCGCAGACCGTGGGCAACTCCCTCGTGGTACGCGAACCCGTGGGCGTGGTCGGCGCGATCACCCCGTGGAACTATCCGCTGCACCAGATCGTCGCCAAGCTCGCTCCCGCCCTCGCCGCCGGCTGCACGCTCGTGCTGAAGCCGAGCGAGTTGACCCCGCTGACCGCGTACCTGCTCTTCGACGCCATCCACGACGCCGGCCTGCCCCCCGGCGTGGTCAACCTGGTCACCGGCACCGGACCGGTGGTCGGCGAGGCGCTCGCCGGGCACCCCGACGTGGACCTGGTGTCCTTCACCGGCTCCACCGCCACCGGCCGGCGGATCACGCACCTGGCCGCCGACCGGATCGCCCGGGTGTCGCTGGAGTTGGGCGGCAAGTCGGCGAACGTGATCCTCGACGACGCCGACCTGGCCGGCGCGGTGAAGGTCGGCGTCGGCAACGCGTTCCTGAACTCGGGCCAGACCTGCACCGCGTGGACCCGGATGCTCGTGCACCGGGACCGCTACGACGAGGCCCTCGACCTGGCCGCCAAGGCGACCGACAGCTACCGGCTCGGTGACCCGTTCGACCCCGCCACCCGCCTCGGCCCGCTGGTCTCCGCCGCGCAGCGGGACCGGGTACGCGACCACGTCGCCAGGGGTCTGGCCGACGGCGGCCGGCTCGTCGCCGGTGGACCCGACTCCCCCGTCCCGCAGCAGGGCTGGTTCGTCGCCCCGACGGTCATCGCCGACGTCGACCCCGACAGCGCCCTCGCCCAGGAGGAGGTCTTCGGGCCGGTCCTCGCGGTCATCCCGGTCGACGACGACGACCACGCGGTGCGGGTCGCCAACAACTCCCGCTACGGACTGGCTGGCGCGGTCTGGTCCGGCGACGAGGACCGGGCGCTGCGGGTGGCCCGCCGGCTGCGCACCGGCGCCGTCGACATCAACGGCGCGCCGTTCAACCCGCTCGCCCCGTTCGGCGGTTACAAGCAGTCCGGCCTCGGTCGCGAGCTGGGCGTACACGGGCTTGAGGAGTTCTGCGAAGTGAAGGCGATCCAGCGGTGAGGGGCCTGGTGGTTAAGGGCGTCGGCACGCCGCCCCGGGTCGAGCCGGTCGACCCGCCCGCCACCGGCCCTGGCCAGGTACGGGTGGCGGTCAAGGCGGCAGGCGTCTGCCACTCCGACCTGTCCATGGTCGACGGCACCATCGCCGCGCCGTACCCGCTGCTGCTCGGCCACGAGGCCGCGGGCGTGATCGTCGAGGTCGGCGACGGCGTCGACCGGGTCGCGGCCGGTGACCACGTGGTGCTCAACTGGGCACCCCCGTGCCGCGACTGCTGGTACTGCGGGCACGGCGAGCCGTGGCTCTGCGAACGCTCCGGCAACCCGGCCGCCACTGCCGGGCACACGATCGACGGCGAGCCCCTGCACGTCACCCTCGGCCTCGGCGCGCTCGCCGAGCAGGTGGTGGTGCCGCAGCAGGCCGTGGTGACCGTACCTGCGGAGCTGCCCTTCCCCACCGCCGCGCTGCTCGGCTGCGCGGTGCTCACCGGCGTCGGCGCGATCCGCCGAACCGCCGGTGTCCGGCCCGGCGACTCGGTCGCCGTGATCGGCCTCGGCGGCGTCGGCCTCTCCGCTGTCGCCGCCGCCCGCGCGGCAGGCGCCGCCACCGTCATCGCGGTCGACGTCACACCCGCCAAGTCCGAGCTGGCGTACGCGGCCGGTGCCACCGACTTCCTGCTCGCCGACGACACCCTCAGCCGCGCGGTACGGACACTCACCGGTGGCCGTGGAGTCGACCACGCGATCGAGTGCGTCGGACGGGCCGCCACCATCCGCACCGCCTGGCGGGCGACCCGCCGGGGCGGGCAGGTCATCGTGGTCGGCATGGGCGGCAAGGACGACATGGTCGGCCTCAGCGCCCTGGAGATCTTCCACTCGGCCCGCACCCTGCGTTCCTCGGTGTACGGCTCCTCCGACCCGGACCGGGACGTGCCCGAACTGGCCCGCGCCGTGCTCGACGGCACCCTCGACCTCGACTTCCTGGTCACCGACCGGATCACCCTCGACGACGCACCGGAGGCACTGGCCCGGATGGCCCGGGGCGAAGGCGCCCGCACGGTGGTCCTGTTCGACTGACCCGGCTCCCCACCCTCCGTCACCACCTCCACCCACGTTGACGGTCCCTACCTGCTGATTTGGCCGTGCTGGCAGTTCACTGACACGTCGTGCTAAATTTTTGGCCATGGTGCCAAATTCTGAACACGACGGCCAGTCTCGCTCCTTCATCGAGGAGGCGCGGCGGGCCCAGATCGTGAACGCCGCTGTCGAGACCATCGCGGAGGTCGGCTACCACCGTGCGTCGATGGGCAGGATCGGTACCCGTGCCGGGATCAGCCGTGGATTGATCTCCTACCACTTCGCGGGGAAGTCCGAGCTGATCACCCAGGTCGTCACCACCGTCTACACCGATGCCGCGGCATTCATGGCACCGATGATCGACGCCGAGACGACACCTGCCCGCCAGCTGCGCGCCTACGTCAGCTCGAACCTGGAGTACATGCGCGCCCATCCGGCCCGGATGATCGCCCTCGTCGAGATCCTCACCAGCGGTGGCCTGGCCGACCTGCCCGACGCCGACCCGGCCGAGTTCGACAGGCAACTGCTGTTGCCGCTTGAGCAACTGTTCGCGGCGGGTCAGGAGTGCGGTGAATTCCGGGACTTCGACGTCACCGTCATGGCCCGGATCGTGCGCGGCGTGATCGACGCCGTACCCACCGCACTGTCCCGCGATCCCGACCTCGACATCGACAGGTACCTGCGGGAGATCACCACCGCTCTCGACCACGCCACCCGGCCGGTCCCGTCCACCGTGGAGCAGACATGAGCCCCCTCGACGGCAAAGTCGCACTCGTGACCGGCGGAGCCAGCGGAATCGGTGCGGCCATCGCCCGCCGCTTCGCCTCTGGCGGCGCCCGGGTCGTCATCGCCGACGTCGATCCGGCCGGGGAGGCGGTCGCCCGGGAGGTTGCCTGCGCCTTCGTCCGTACCGACGTCGCCCGGCTGGCCGACAACATCGCCGCCGTCCGGACCGCGACCGAGCACTTCGGCAGCCTCGATGTCGCCGTGCTGAACGCCGGAATCGGTGAACAGGGCAACTTCATCGATGATTTCCGGCCCGAGCACTACCGGCACCTGGTATCGGTGAATCTCGACGGGGTGGTCTACGGGCTGCACGCCGCCCTGGAGGTGTTCACCAGGCAGGGTTCCGGGGCGATCCTGGCCACCTCCAGCCTGGCCGGGTTGACCGAGAGCCCGATCAACCCGCTCTACGCGGCCACCAAGCACGCCGTGATCGGGTTGGTCCGCTCCGTCGCGCCGACCGTGGCCGACCGGGGCGTCACCGTCAACGCGCTGTGCCCCACCTTCATCGACACCCCGATCCTGGGCGAGGCGATCCCGTTCGTCAGGGACCTGGGAGTGGCGGTCCTTTCGCCCGAGCGGGTCGCCGACGTCGCCGAACTCGTGCTGGCACGCGGCGGGACCGGAGAGGCGTGGCCGGTCGTGCCGCACGGCGAGCCGGCCCCCTTCGCTTTCCCCGACATCCCGTCGATCATGTCCGACCCGAACCGACAGGTCGTCTCGGAGGCCACCTCATGACCGTCATCGCCCGCGTACGCGACCTCACCCGCCGCTACCGCGACACCACCGCGCTGGACGGCGTGTCCCTGGACATCCCGGCCGGGCAGGTACTCGGACTGCTGGGCCCCAACGGTGCCGGAAAGTCCACCCTGATCAACGTGATGACCGGCCTGCTGCGGCCCGATTCCGGAAGTGTCGAAGTGTGCGGCGGCGACCCGCGCAGCGAGTCGACCCGCCGCGTGATCGGCGTGACGCCGCAGGAGACCGGGCTTCCGGAGACCTGGCGGGTCGCCGAACTCGTGGACTTCGTTTCGGCGCACTTCCCCGACCCGGTGGACCGGGCCGAACTCCTTGACCGCTTCGACCTCACCTCGCTGGCCGACCGGCAGGCCGGCGGCCTGTCCGGCGGACAGCAGCGTCGGGTCGCGGTCGCGCTGGCCTTCGCCGGGCGGCCCCGGCTGGTGTTCCTGGACGAGCCCACCACCGGTCTCGACGTGGACGCCCGGCGGGCACTGTGGAACGGCATCCGCGCCTTCCACGCCGACGGCGGAGCCGTGCTGCTGACCAGCCACTACATCGAAGAGGTGGAGGCGCTTGCCGACCGGGTCGTGGTGATGAACCACGGCCGGATCATCGCCGACGGCGGTGTCGCCGAGATTCGCGGCCGGGTCCGGCTCAAGCGGGTCACCCTGACCGACCCGGTGCTGCCCACGCTGAGCGGGGTCGCCTCGATCGAACGAGACGCCGACCGCACCCATCTGCTGACGAACGACGCCACCGCGCTGGTCCGGGAGCTGGTGACCTCCGGCGCGTCCTTCACCGACATCGAAATCGAATCCGCCTCGCTGGAGGACGCCTTCCTGGCGATCACCGGCGACCGGCGGACCAGCTGACCCGAAAGGCCCCTCCATGTCCTCCTTGACCATGACCTACACCCGGCGGAACCTCGCTGAGACCATCCGGACGCCCACGATGTTTCTGACCGTGGCGCTGGTCCCGGTCGGAGTCATGGTGTTCTTCGTCGTACCGTTCATCGGGCAGGACCCGGTGGCGATCACCTCGGCCAGCGCGACCCTTGTGGTGTTCGGGGTGCTCATGGCCTGCGTCGGCCACTTCAGCGTCGCTGTCGCCGCGCAACGGGAATCGACCTGGGGGCACTATCTGCGCACCCTGCCCGGCGGGATCGCCCCGCAGATGTTCGGCCACCTGCTGGTCGGCCTGGCTGTCGTCGCCGCGGCGATCATCCCGATCCTGCTGGTGACCGGACTGTTCACCGCCGCCTCGGCTCCGCCGCCACGGGTGCTGCTGGCGGCGGGTGCACTGCTGGTCGCGGTGGTGACCTTCACCCTGCTGGGGCTGGCGATGGGCTATCTGATGTCGATGCGGGTGGCCGCCATCGCCAACAGCATCGGCTTCCTGCCACTTGCGGTGGCCGGCGGAATGTTCTTCGACGAGGCGGGAACGCCGCAGATCATCGAGCAGATCGCACCCTTCGTACCCACCCGGGGCGCGACCGACCTGGTGCTTGTCGCGCTCACCGGGGAGCCGGTCGGGGCGCTGTCACTTGTGATGCTCGCACTGTGGATCACGATCTTCGCCGGGCTCACCGTCTGGGGCCACCGCCGCGATCAGGTCCGCCGGTTCAGCTGAGGCCGCGCCGTCACCGGTCAGCCCACCCCGAGGGAAACTGCGAGCTGCGTGATCGTGCTCGGAGCGCACGCGTCACGGGCGACCTCGGCGAGTAGCTCCCGGGCTACGGGACGGTCTCGGATCTCTGCCGGTGCGGTGCGCTCGGCTTCGACAAGCACCCGTGCGGCGGTGGTCGCATCGTCGGCGTGGAGGTAGGCGCGGGCGACGTCGAGCAGGTGCGCAGCGCGGTGTTCGGGGGGTAGCCACCGCCACCCGGGCCGTCTGGTGGCCTTCTCGTGCCAGGCGATCGCAGCACGGGCGTCGCCGGATTCGACGGCGGCGGCGGTACGGGCCAGGGCGACGGCTGTGGGTCCGAACCCTGTGCGGTGATGGTCGTGCCCATCACCGACCCGTCCGGTCATGCTGGCGGCTTCGTCGAGCAGCTCGGTGGCCGCCGGCTCGTTTCCGTGCTGTGCGGCTGCCAGGGCAGCCTGGATGAGCAGCGTTCCGCACAGGGACAGCTCCGCCGGTGTACCACTCTCGATCACGGGTGGGGCGATCCGGTACGCGGCGGCGAGCATCACCGACTTCGCCTCCCGCGTACGACCCGACATCCGCAGCACCTGACCGAGCTGGACGGCGGCGGCTGCCACCAGCTCCCGGTCACCGGTGGCGGCGAGCATCGCCCGATCGGTGGCCAGCCACGCCAGCTCGGCGTCGCCGAGCTTGACCAGCAGCGCGGCCGTGATCCGGTACGCCTCCACCAACGGCGTTCGACCCGTGACCGGGGCTTGGGCGTAGGTGCGCTGTGCATCAGTGAGCAGGTCCGGTGCCATGTCGATCACCTGCTGGTAGCGGGCGTACTGAAAGGTCGTCCACGCGTGCCCCACCTCCCGCAGCATCCGGTCCACCGGCAACACCGGGCGCAGGCCCGCCGGCATGCCCAACGGAATCTCGTACCGGGACAGCGCAGTCCTGATTCGATCGACGCCCTCGGCGCGATGTGTCACCTCGGCCGGCGCGTTGTTCCCGCCGAGCAAGGCGGCGGTGTCGATACGCAGCACGCGGGCGATCTCCTGGAGAGTGGAGAGCCTGTCCAGCGATCGGACTCCGCGCTCAACCTTGTCGACCCAGCTCTTCGACTTGCCGAGCCGGTCGGCGAACATCTGCTGCGACAGCTTCCGCCGCCCCCGCCAGTACGCCACCCGCCGCCCGACCGGCAAAAGCTCAACGCTGTCCACGACGCCACCGCCGGTCCGGTATCGCCCGGGTGATCTCCTCCGCCGGGATCCGCTCCGCCTCAGCCTCGGCGAGTAGCCTCCGCTTGGCCGCTTCCCGCTCGGCTGCCTGAATCTGCTCGCCCCGGCTCTCCCCTGGCTCGTCGCCGTCACCCTGCATCCCCACCTCCGTCGGCAGACGCGCGGCGGCAAGCCTGCCGTCGCGGGTCTACAGTGACGTCCTGATGTCACCGAGCGCGACGGCACAAAGGCCGACAACTAGGCCACATTGGTGGCGACATTAAGGCGACACAGCGCTATCGTGTCGGTCATGAACGCCCCCAACACCGCCCTGCGAACCATCCGCATCGGAATGCGGATGAGCCAGGACGACTTCGCCCGCGCGCTCCAGGCCGCCGGCCATCGCGTAGGCGAGCCCAACGACGCCAACAAGAGGCTCGTCCAACGATGGGAGTCCGGTGCCATCGCCGCGCCCCGACCTGTCTACGCCCGCGCGCTGGAGGTCGTCACCGGCCTACCCATATCGCTGCTGGGCTTCGCCTCGGTACCCGGCAGTCAGGTCGCCGACGACCAGCACGGCGGCCACGACCTGACTTCTCCCATGTCCAGCCTGGCCACACCGACGCCGACCTCACGGCCGACCACCGTCCACCAGTCATACGAGGGGGTCTGGCTCAGCCGCTACCAGTACTACTCCAGCGGCCGGGGAGACTCCTTCGCCGGACAGCACTTCGTCGTGGTCCTCCAGCACGGCGACCGACTGACCGCACGTAGCCTGCCCGGCTCGGCCGCCTCATCTCTCTCCATGGACCTGACCGTGGACGGCTCCGTCATCACCGGCACCTGGATCGAGCAGACCGACCCGGGCGGCTACTACCGGGGTGCCCGCTATCACGGCGCGATCCAACTCCTGGCCGAGCCGACGGGTCGACGGATGGCCGGCAAGTGGGTCGGTTTCGGCAAGGACATGGACGTCAACACCGGCCCGTGGGAACTCGTCTTCCGCGACGCCTCGACCTCCAAAGCCACACTCGACCGGTACAACACGACGGCGACGTAGTGCGCTGCTGGTCCAGAAACCCCCAGGCCATCGCATGTGAGGTTCTGAGCACTTCGTCCGCCCGGTCCGTCCGCGTCCACGACGTCGGGCGAGCGTCCTTGTCCTGCCCTGTTGCTGTCGGCAGGCGCAGGGCACCGAGTCCGAGCCGCCGCATAGCAGGCCGCCCCGCTTTGTGTCGCAGCGCGGTTACCCTGAGTTCCATGACCGCCGATGAGGAGCCGGGTGCCAGCACTGTGCACTGCTGCGAAGCAGCGTGGAGCGACCGTCTCGGTGAACGGCGGTCGATTGTCGTCCTGCCCCGCGACGGCGTGGCCGCAGCGTCGTACGCCACGAGTCGCCTCAAATGGGTGGGGCGACTCGACGGCGAACCCTACTTATGGGGCTTCTACCGGGAATCCGACCATCCGGACGGTCGCCGACTCGCCGAGGCACGGCGGAAAGCCGAGAAGGACATCGAGTCGAGGAACGTCGAGATCAGCCTCAGCGTGCCGATTACCGCGTCGTCGGCGGAGGCTGAGACGTGGGCCGACGCGACCGAGGCGATGTTGACAGTCGTCGGCCGGACAGACGCCGAGTGGGCCGCGGCCGAGGTACGCGCGAGACGCTGGTGGAACGCATTGTTCGCCGGGCAGGTACGCAAGCGGGCGCGGCGCCGGTACCGGTACACCATGGACACGGCTGCACGGCAGTACGCCGAGGCCGTTGGTGACCTATCGACACGCGTGCGGGCTGAGGTCGTCCAGGCGAAGCAGGCGGCACGGGAGCGGCATGAGGCTCTGCAGCGGGAACAGCAGCGCCAAGCTAGGGCATCTGACGAGCGCCAGGCGGCAACACGGCGGCGGGCGACCGAGGCGATCGAGGCGGTCGATCAACACCAGGTCTGGCTGCTGCTCGTCGAGGGCGAGACTGCCTACGTCAAGCGCAGCGATGTTCGACCGAGGGCCAGCTCACAACTGCCACCGGCAGACCGGCGGTGGAGCGAACCGCTCACGCCGCACGACCTTGCCTACGAAATCGCATACGAGAAGGTCGCCAATATTGTCTTCGACAAGGCGGCGGTAGCCGCGACTCGCCAGGAACTCAACGCGGGAGATGTCGACGCGGACCGGTGGTGGGATCAGCACTATCAGTGCGCGGTCAAATCTGTATCGGAGTGGGAGATGCGCAATCGCCGCGGCGGCTACAGCTCCGGTAGCTTCATCTGATCCGATCCCAAGTGTGGGAGGCGGCGAACGGATGCGTTGTCGGTGAGGGTGGCGGCGCGCTCGTAGGCCCACCACGGCGTGATGAACACGCCTTAGGTCGGCGCCGAGAACGCTTGATCGGACCTCGGCCCCCCCGACGTACAGACCTAGCCTGTGATCCACATGCCACGGGAAACGGGCCTGGATTCAGCCGGGCCAACCGTCGAGGTACTCGGCGAAGGAAACGTCGCCCCGCTCATCGCCGCCGATTTCTCGGAACTGGTCGAGCTCGTCGTAGCCCGGAGTATCGGGCAGCAGCACCCGCAGGGGGTGCGTGGCGTGATCGGCCAGGAACTTCCACAACGCCCGGGTCAACTCCGGCTGGCCGGAGTTGGCGGTGTAACCGTCCTGGAAATAGCCGATCCGCTGGTCCCCGAGCCGGTACGCGGTGCCCAGTGCCAAACACGAGGCGCACTGCGAACAGGCCAACCAGCCGGTGAGCGACACCCGAGAACCCCTCAATCACATCGTCATGCCACGCAGTCCCAGCATGCCAGCTCCGATCCGCTTGCCGTCCGGATCATGCACGGTCACCCAGACACCCCGGTATTTCGCCAGGTCCGCATCGGTGCGGCCGCCCCAGAACCGCTGCAGCAGGCGGCCCACGTCGGTGCCGGCCGGCATCTGCACGAAGACCTCGCCGTCGTACTTAACTTGACGGGCGGCGCGGGACATCTCACCGCTGAAATTGCCCCCCTTGAGGCACTTGACCTCCCGCCGGAACGCCGCGGTGCCGCCGGCTCCGAGAAAGGTGACGTCCGCCCCTTCGCCGCCCGGCCCCGCCACCTGCGGTCGGGTGTCCTGTGGGCCGCGCAACGCGGCGTCGGCGTTAACCTCGCTGAGTCGGAAGTTCTCGTTCGAATCGTCGATGAGCCGCCGGATCGCCGCCGTTCGTTCTGCGGGCGGCAGGTTGATGCTCTTCTGGCCCCGGCAGGTGCCACAAGACTCGGCAGCCAACGTGACATTGCGCTTGAAGACCTCGAGCGGATCGGTCGGCAGGGAGGAGGGCCCATCCAGGGCGGCCGTGCTCTGCATCGGAACGGAGACGGTAGGTGGGCCAGCGGACGAATTGGTGGAGCCGCCGACCCCGGACCCGCCCGCACCACAGCCGGCCAGCGCCGCTGCGACGGCCAAGACCAACACGACAGTCTTGCCGCGCGACATCCCGTGACCCCCCGATATCCGTGAGTGCACCGAGGATACCGAGCTGACAGTTAGCGCGGGGGGCGACGAACTGCGACAACAGTGTCTGCACGAGACAAGTCCGAGTCCTTGCTCGTGGTCATGCCCGATTTTTCGCTTCGGCGGCCCGAAGCCCGGGCCGATCCGAGTGGGCTGCTCAGCGCCTCGGAACCGAGGATCAGTTCCGAGGCGCATTTGCCGACACGGTGACGCAGGTCAGACCACATCGGCGCTCGGATCGTGTGACATTCCAGGCTCGATATCCGATGCAACGTATACCTGTGGGTGCGGCATCATCAGCAGATGAGGGAGGAAACGATCGCCGTGCGGGCGCGGGTTCGCCACGAGCCGGACCGCTCATATGCGGTGCTGGTCGACGGACCGGACGGTGAGGTGGAAGTCGGCCGGACCTTCACGACCAGCGAGGTGCTGGCGTTGGCCCGTGCCGGTGCGGCCCGCCTGTTCGGTGTGCCGGTGGAGAGCATCCGAACGGACGCCGGCATCGAGTTCCCTCGACCACCCTACGGGCGGGACGGACAGTGGGTACGCATCGTTGCAGCGACAGACCCGGACGACCCGTCGGAGGCTGAGCAGGTCGACCGGCTGGGGCAGGCGCACTGGTTCGGTGCTGAGGGGGCCTGGTTCGTGACGGTGACCGGTTCCGGCACCGGCGTACATCCCAGCGAGCACCTCGATTTCGCACCGACCGTGCGGGACGAAGAAATCGCGGCGTTCCATGCCTACATCTCCGCGTCCACCGGGCGGGACAGCTAGCGGCCACTCGCAGGCGGTCAGTCGGCCGCGTCGCGTTCGGCGGCTTCGATGTTGGCGTCGGTGACCACGAACATGCCGAGCAGCAGGGTGAGCGTCAGCACTCCCATGATAGCGAAGACCGCGCGGAGGCCGAAGACCTCGGCCGCGACGCCGCCGACGAGCGCGCCGGCCGGCATACTTCCCCAGGCCAGCATTCGGTAGCCGCTGTTCACCCGGCCGAGCAGCCGGTCCGGGGTGATTCGCTGGCGCAGCGAGATGGTGATGACGTTCCAGGTGGCGAGCAGGATCCCGCCGACGAAGAAGACCGCGCCGATCACGAACGGGTTGGTGCTCAGCGCCGGTACGCCGACGACGGCGGCCATCGCCAGCACGGAGAGCGCGAGGGTGCGGGACCGTCCGAGCCGTTGTTCGATCCGTGCGGTGGCTACCGAGCCGAGCACGATGCCGGCCGCGATGGTGGTGAGCAGGAGCCCGTACCCGGGTTCGGTGAGGCCGATGGCCGAGTCCGGACCGACCGCGTAGAGCACGAGTACGGCGAAGATGGCGCTTGTGATGAAGTTGCTGGTGCCGACCATTGTGGCCAGGGTGCGCAGCAGCCGGTGCCGCCAGAGGAAACGCAGTCCCTCGACGATGTCGGCGCGGATCGTCGTCGGGGCGTCGCGCTCGATCCGGAACCGGCCGGCGACCAGGAGCAGCGCCGCGACGGCCAGCGCCCACAGCACGGCCGGCCCGGCGAGGGCCAGGGCCACTCCGGCGGCCACCAGGAAGCCGGCCAGTGGTGGGCCGACGAACTGGTTGGCGGCCAGCTCCACCGCGGCGAGTCGGCCGTTGGCCCGGGGCAGTTGGTCGCGGGTGACCACCTGCGGCAGGATCGACTGGGCGGAGGTGTCGTAGAGGGTCTCGGCCATGCCGAGGACGAGCGCCACCAGGTAGAGCAGCCAGATCGACCCGGAGTCGAAGGCCACCGCAAGCGCCAGCCCGCCGATGACAACGGCGCGCAGGGCATTGGCGGCGAGCATCACCCGGCGTCTGTCGAGCCGGTCGGCGAGCGCGCCGGCCGGCAGCGCGAACAGCAGCCAGGGCAGGCTGAACGCGGTGGCGACCCCGGCCACCAGCACCGGTGAGCGGGTGTAGCCGACGGCGACCAACGGCAGTGCGATCTTGACGATCCCGTCGGCGAGGTTGGACACCGCCGACGCGGACCAGAGCCGCCAGAACCGGCCCCCCAGTCCACCCTCGTGGGCGGGACGTTCCGCCCCTTGGTCCGTACGCACTGGTTCCTCGACCCCCGTCACGCCGCCGATCATCGCAGCGTCGCGGCGACCGGCGAAAGGCCGCCGGCCTTTCACTGAGTGAAATAGACGCTGCCGATCAGCGGCCCGGTCACGGGATCATCCGACTGCACCCCGCTCCCGTCCCGAGAGAGGTTGGGTCACGATGGCGTTCGCCCGCAACCAGTGGTACGTGACGGCCTACAGCAACGAGGTCGGGCGGGATCTGCTCGCCCGCACCGTGCTCGGTGAGCCGCTGGTCCTCTACCGCACCGAGTCCGGGGAGGCCGTGGCGCTCGCCGACAGGTGCGTGCACCGTCGCTACCCGCTCTCCGAGAGCCGACTCGACGGCGACACCATCGTCTGCGGCTACCACGGTTTCACCTACGACCAGACCGGCACCTGCGTCTTCGTCCCGGGTCAGCAACGCATCCCCCGGACCGCGCGGGTCGCCGCGTACCCGGTGGTGGAGCAGGACTCGCTGATCTGGGTGTGGATCGGTGACGCCGGCCGCGCGGACCCGACCACGATTCCCCGCGCGCCCTGGCTGGACGACCCCCGGTACACGGTGGTGCGCGGGATGGCGCCGCTGAACGCCCGGTACAGCCTGCTCGTGGACAACCTGATGGACCTGTCGCACGAGACCTACCTGCACGGCGGCTACATCGGCACCCCCGAGGTGGCGAACACGCCGATCACCACCGAGGTCGACGAGGAACGCGGCATCGTCTACGTCAGCCGGCACATGGATGACGCCGAGTGCCCGCCGTTCTACGCCAAGTCGACGGGCATCCAGGGCCGGATCACCCGCTGGCAGGACATCGAGTTCCACCCGCCGTGCCTGTACCTGCTGCACAGCCGGATCGCGCCGCAGGGCGTCTATCCGCCGGCCGAGGGCGAGGACAGCGACGCCTTCCACGCCGAGATCGTGTACGCCATCACGCCGTCGACGGAGAACACCACCTACGACTTCTGGGCGGTGGCCCGCGACTTCGCCATCGACGACGAGTCGGTGAGCGAGTACCTGCACCAGAGCAACCACACGGTGGTCATGCAGGACGTGACGGCGCTGAACATCCTGGAGCAGGTGATCGCGTCCGAGCCGGACAAGTACCAGGAACTCAGCATCAACATCGACACCGGCGGGCTCGCCGCCCGACGGCTGATCGCGCGGATGGTCGAGGCGGGGACGGTGGGTGCGCCCCGATGACCGGCCCGGCCCGGATGCTCAGCGGCGACCGGATCTACCGGATCCACTGGATGCCGGGTACGGACACGCTGCGCGGGATCTGTCACTGCGGTGCCGAGCGCGTCGCTGAGGAGCCTGTCGAGTTGTGGGAGTGGCTGCTGGCTCATCCGTACGGTCATCAGTCGCCGGAGGTGGTCCCGCCGGCACCGCGCGCCGCCACCGGGACGCCGGTGTCGCCTGCCCCGACGCGGTCGGCGGTGCCGGCGTGACCGCCGATGAGCTGGACGGCGCGGAGCTGGTGGTGGCCGACCGGGACTGGGCGGCGACCGGCGTCGCCGTCCTGGGCCTGTGCCGCCCCGGCGGCGGCGACCTGCCCGCCTGGTCCCCCGGCGCGCACCTCGACCTGGAACTCGGGCCGGGGTTGGTACGCCAGTACTCGCTCTGCGGCGACCCGGCGGATCGGGCCACCCTGCGGGTCGCGGTGCAGCTGGAGCCGGAGGGACGGGGCGGCTCACGGCACGTGCACGAGCGGCTCACTCCGGGCGCGACAGTCCGGGTACGCGGCCCACGGAACAACTTTCCGCTGGTGACGGCGGCGCGCTACCTGTTCGTCGCCGGTGGCATCGGTATCACGCCGATCAGGCCGATGGTCGCCGCCGCCGACGCCGCCGGGGCCGACTGGCGACTGGTGTACGGCGGGCGTAGCCGCGCCACGATGGCGTTCGCCGACACGCTGCGGGAGAAGTACGGCGATCGGGTGAGCCTGTACCCGCAGGACGAGACCGGCCTGCTCGACCTGGACGAGCTGCTGGGGCGGCCGGTCGACGGGCTGGTCTACTGCTGTGGGCCGGAGTCGTTGATTGCGGCGGTGGAGCAACGTTGCCGGACGTGGCCCGCCGGGGCCCTGCACGTCGAGCGCTTCACTCCGCTGGCCCCTACCGACGGCGTCGACACCGCAGTCGAGGTGGAACTCGCCCTCAGCGGCCGGACGCTCACCGTGCCGCCGGGCACGTCGATCCTGGAGGCCGTGGAGGCGGCCGGCGTGCAGGTGCTGTCCTCGTGCCGGGAGGGCACCTGCGGCACCTGCGAGACACCCGTCCTGGACGGCGTGCCGGAGCACCGGGACAGCCTGCTCACCGAGGCGGAGCGGGCCGTCGGCGACACCATGATGATCTGCGTTTCCCGCGCGGTGACGCCCCGGCTGACGCTTGAGCTGTGACCGGCGGGCCGGGGTCGGCATGATGGCGGGGTGGACGCACAGCCCGGACGGTCGGTCACCAGCAAGGTGCTGGCCCTGCTCGACGCGTTCACCCCGGCCGGTCCGGCGCTGACCCTCAGTGAGCTGGCCCGGCGGGCCGAGCTGCCGTTGCCCACCGCGTCCCGGCGGGTCGCCGAGCTGGTCGCCTGGGGTGCCCTGGAGCGGGGAGACGACGGGCGGTACCGGATCGGGTTGCGGCTGTGGGAGGTCGGTTCGCTCGCCCCCCGGGGGCTCGGGCTGCGCGAACTCGCGCTGCCGACCATGGAGGACCTGTACGAGGTCACCCACGAGAACGTCCAGCTCGCCGTCCGGCAGGACGTCGAACTCGTCTTCATCGAACGGATCGCCGGGCGGCACGCGGTGCCGGTACTCACCCGGGTCGGTGGCCGCTTCGCGTTGCACGCAACCGGCGTCGGGCTGGTGCTGCTGGCGTACGCGCCGACCGAGATCCAGGAGCAGGTGCTGACCGCGCCGCTGGAGCGGTACACCGAGCTGACCATCACCGACCCCGGACGGCTGCGCCGGGCGCTGGCCGAGGTGCGCCGCACCGGGTACGCGGTGAGCGACAGGCAGGTCACCATGGACGCCCTCTCGGTCGCCGCGCCGATCTGCGGACCCGAGGGCGCGGTGGTCGCCGCGATCTCACTTGTGGTCGCCCAGCACCGGGCGGACCCGGTGGCGCTGGCCCCGCTGGTCCAGGCGGCCGGCCGGACGATCTCCCGGTCGCTCGGCACGTCCTACGGGTCCCGGCGGCCCTCCGGCTGAGGCCGGTACCGCCCCGTGACCTGGCGCAGTAACGTGTCCGGGTGTTGATGCGCTCTGGCCAGCCCCGAACCGACGAAATCGCCACCGGGGCGTCAGTGTGGTGAGCGACGGTCTGGACGAGCGGTTTCCGCCGGGGTCGCCGGCGGAGCGGGCCGCGGTCGGGCGGGCCCGGGCCCAGCGTCTGCTGGTGACCCTGCTCGGGGACCACTGGCACGCCGGTCGTTCACCACTGCCGTCCGGGGGCCTGGTGGCGGTCCTCGCGGAGTTCGGCATCGCGCCCGCGAACGCCCGCGCCACGCTCGCCCGGCTGACCCAGCGGGGCATGCTCCAGCGGACCAAGGAGGGCCGGCGGACCAGCTACCGGTTGACCGAGCCGGCCTGGCACATCCTCCAGCGCGGAGCGCGGCGCATCTTCGCCACCACCGACGAGAGCGCCTGGGACGGTAGCTGGACGCTCATCGCGTTCACGGTGCCGCTGGAGGACGCGAACCAGCGCCGCCTTATCCGGGCCCGGTTGCGCTGGTTGACGTTCTGGCCGTTGTACGACGCGACCTGGGTGACCCCGCACGACAGGCGCCACGAGGCACGCGAGCAGCTCAGCGAACTCGGGGTCACCGACGCGGTGATCCTGCGGTCCACCGAGCTGGAGCTGCTGCCGGCCGGCCGGGCGCGGCTGGAGGCCGCCTGGCGGATCGACGAGGTGGCCGCCGGTTACCGGGACTTCCTGCACCGCTACCGCGAGCTGGCCGGTCGGGCCACGGCCGGCGGGGTGCTGCCGGCGGAGGCGCTCGTCGCCCGTACCCGGCTGGTCAGCGACTGGCGGGCACTTGTCGGCACCGACCCTGACCTGCCTGCCGAGTTCCTGCCGCGGTCGTTTCCGCGCGCCGAGGCGCGGGCGATGTTCCTGCGCATCTCCGAGGCGCTGGCGCCGCTGGCCCAGAAACGCTTCGAGGACCTCGTCCAGCGGCTCGAACCGGTCTGACCGCACCGCACATCCGACCCCGATCCCTGCCCCGGGCCACCTCGCGACATTGATGCATTGCACTTCCATTGACTGCCGGTCAGTTTTCGCATTACGTTCTCTCCGTGCCTTCGACCCCGGAGGCCCAGCCGTCCGTCCCCGGCTGAAAGGGGTCCTGCCATGCCCATCCACCGATCTCGGAGGAGCACCCGGCACCGACCCCTCCGGGTGGCGTTGACCGCGCTCATCGCCACCGCACTGGTCAGCAGCTCCGCACCGGCCGGCGCCGCACCCGTGGCCGGTAAGGGCGGCGACCGGGGCTTCGACGTGGCTGTCGTCTCCGGCCGCGCGGACATGGTCAGCGGCGGCGACGCCCTGGTGCGGGTCACCGTGCCGCGCAGCGTCGCACCCCACCGGGTGACGGTCCGCCTCGACGGCCGTGACGTGACCGGCCGCTTCCGGCCGGCGGGTGACAAGTGGAGCCTGCTCGGCCTGGTGGACCGGCTGAAGCTGGGCCGCAACCGGATCGAGGTCCGCGCCCACGGGCCGGGCCCGGGCCGACCCGGCGCCACCCTGACGCTTGTCAACCATCCCGCCGCCGGCCCGGTCTTCTCCGGGCCGCACATCCCACTCTTCTGCACCGCCTCGGGCAGCCCGTGGCATCTGGGCCCGGTCGACGAGAACTGCCACGTCGCCGAGGCTCAGGTCAGCTACCGGTACCGCAGCACCGCCGGCAACTTCGTGGACCTGCCCGACGGTCCGCTACCGGCGGACGTGGCCAGCACCACCACCACTGCCGGCCGGACCGTCCCGTACGTGGTGCGGATCGAACGCGGCACCATCAACCGGGCGGTGTACGAGATCGCCATGCTGCACCAGCCGGGCACCCCCGCCCCGAGCCCGTGGACGAGCACCCGTGGCTGGAACGAGCGGCTGGTGTACACCTTCGGCGGCGCCTGCGGCATCGGCCACACCCAGGCCACCAGCACCGGCGGCGTCCTCGACGACACGCTGCTGCGGCGCGGCTACGCGGTGGCCAGCGCGACGTTCAACGTGTACGCGCACAACTGCAACGACGTCACCTCCGCCGAGACGGCCATGATGGTCAAGGAACACTTCGTCGAGACGCTCGGCGTACCGGCCTTCACCATGGGTTGGGGCGGATCGGCCGGCACCATGCAGCAGTTGCTGATCTCGAACGCCTATCCCGGCATCCTGGACGGCGTCATCGGCAGCATCGGCTACCCGGACGAACGCTCCACCACCATCTCCGGTCACGAGTGCCGGTTCATCTCCCAGGCCGCCACCGCCGCCGGGCTGTCGGCGGCCCAGCAGAGCGCCGTCAGCGGCTTCGGCAGCCCGAACACCTGCGTCGGTTACCAGTTCTTCGACAGTGTCGACTGGCCGACCGCCTGCCCCGCCCACATCCCCGCCGACCGGCGCTACCACCCGGACACCAACCCGGAGGGCATCCGCTGCGCCATGGCGGACTTCGTCTCCAACGTGTACGGGATCGACAGGCGCACCGGTGCCGGCCGGCCGATCATCCCGGACACGGTGGGCGTGCAGTACGGCCTGGCGACGCTCAAGGCGGGCGTGCTCAGCCCGGAGCAGTTCGTCCGGCTCAACGAGGGCATCGGCGGCCTGGACGTGGAGGGCAACCGCACCCCGCAGCGCACCTCGGCGAACGTCGCGGCGATCAGCACGGCGTACGCGACGGGCCGGGTCAACCAGTTCGACGGCGGCCTGCGCTGGACCCCGATCATCGAGACGCGCGGCTACACCGACCCGACAGGCGACTTCCACGACAGGTTCCGCTCCTGGACCATGCGGGAGCGGCTGGTGCGCGCCAACGGCAACGCCGACAACCACGTGAGCGTGACCGGCCCGCCGGGAGCGGCGAGCGCGGCGATCCAGGAGCAGGCGCTCACCGACATGGACGCCTGGCTGACCGCGCGCGGCAGGCTCGCGGCGGCCCGTCCGCACCTCGACGCGGTCGCGCTCACCCGGCTGTCCCGACCGCGTGGCCTGGCCGACGGCTGCGTCACGCCCGACGGAGAGTGGATCGTGGAGCGGCTGACCCTCGATCCGGGCGCCCGGTGCAACCAGCTCTACCCGTACCACCGCAATCCCCGGGTGGTGGCGGGCGGGCCGACCACCTCGGCGGTGCTCAAGTGCCAGCTCCAGCCGCTGCGGAAGTCGCTGTACGGGGTGAACTTCACCGCTGAGCAGTGGCAGCGGTTGCGAGCGGTCTTCCCGGGCGGCGTCTGTGACTGGTCGAAGCCGGGCGTCGGCCAGCGCCCGCTCGCCGGCACCTGGATCCGCTTCTGACGGGCAGCACTGGTCGGGAGGCTCGCCACGGGCGAGCCTCCCGACCACGCTCAGTCGGGGAAGGCGAGCAGCCGCAGCAGGCCGGCCAGCCGCTCGTGCTCCTCGGCGGTCACCGTGGCCAGCAGGCCCAGCTCCACGGCGCGGGCGGCCTGCTGGGCACGGGCGAAGAGGTCCCGACCGGCGTCGGTCGCGACGAGCACGTTGGCCCGCCGGTCGGCGGGGTCGGTGCGACGCTCCACCAACTGGCGCTGTTCGAGCCCGTCGACGAGCGCGACGACCTGGCTCGGGTCGAGGCGGAGGAACTCGGCAAGCTCCCGCTGCGTGGGTCGGGCACCGTCGGCGGCCAGCGCCAGCACGGAATAGGACCGCGCCTTCAGCCCGTGCTCGGCCAGGGCGGCGTTGGCCGCCGCGAGCGTGAGCGCGTTGGCGCGGGCCAGCAGAAAGACCAGGTCACCGCCGAGCACGCTGTCCCGCAGGGCGTCCCGCCCCGGCACCCGGGTCCTAGAGGCCATGGCGCGATGGTAGCAAGTTTCACCAATGATTGACATTTTCAACGGTCCGTGCTCAGATCGGGTGGACACGAAGGAGTTCTCCATGTCCCTGGACGGCAAGGTCGCCATCGTCACCGGATCCGGGCGCGGTCTCGGCCTCGCGTACGCGCAGGAGCTCGCCCGACAGGGCGCCGCCGTGGTGGTGAACGATGTCGACGCGCAGACCACTGCCGACGCCGTCGCGTCGATCCAGGCGCTCGGCGGCCGGGCCACCTCCGTGGTCGCTCCGGTCGGCCCGACCGAGACCGCCGAACAGTTGGTCGCCACCGCGGTGGAGACCTTCGGTCGACTCGACATCCTGGTCACCAACGCCGGTGTGCTGCGCGACACCGTGCTGTGGAAGATGACCGACGAGGACTTCGACACCGTCATCAACGTGCACCTGCGCGGCACCTTCACCACCGTGCGCGCGGCGGTGCAGCACATGCGGACGGCCGGCGAGGGCGGGCGCATCATCTGCATCGGCTCGCCCACCGGCCAGCGCGGCAACTTCGGCCAGACCAACTACGCCGCCGCCAAGGCCGGCATCGTCGGCATGACGCGGACCTGGGCGCTGGAGCTCAAGCGCGCCGGCATCACCGCCAACACGGTGGTTCCGGTGGCCGCGACCGCCATGACCGCCACCGTTCCCTACTTCGCCGCCGCCGTTCAGGCAGCCGAGAAGGGCGAGCCGATGCCGGCGTTCTTCCGGCACGACCTCGGCTTCGGCACGGCGGACGACGTGGCCGGGCTCATCGCCTTCCTCGGCTCCGACGCGGCCGGCGGCATCACCGGGCAGGTGATCGGGATCGGCGGCGACCGGCTCCAGGTCTGGACCCACCCGGAGGCGGCACTCACCGCCTACCGCGAGGGCGGCTGGACGTACGATGCCCTGCTCGAAGCCGGGCCGGCGACGTTCGCCGGTGCGACGCAGAGCGTCGGCGAGCGGTTCCCGGACCTCCCCGAGGAGTTCAAGAACGCCGCCTCCTGACCCGCCGGACGAAAGTTCCCCATCATGTACCAACCCGCCATCGACCTCGACGTGGTCACCGCCATCGACATGCACGTGCACATCGAGGTCGACGAGCACGGCCACAACTCGCTACCCGACGACCTGGTGGCGGCGGTGTCGAAGTACTTCAAGGCCGACGGGCCGCGCCCGGCGATCGAGGCGGTGGCGCAGTACTACCGGGAACGCCAGATGGCGGCAGTGGTGTTCACAGTGGACGCCCGCACCCAACTGGCGCACCAGCCGCTGTCGAGCGTGGAGATCGCCCGCGCCGCGGCCGAGCACGCCGACGTCCTGATCCCGTTCGGGTCCGTCGACCCGCGCACCGGTGCGGCGGCGCTCGACCTCGCCAGCCGGCTGATCGAGGACGAAGGCGTACGCGGCTTCAAGTTCCATCCCACCGTGCAGGGCTTCGATCCGAGCCACGAGCAGTACGCACCGCTGTGGGGGCTGCTCGAAAAGGCAGGCGTTCCGGCGTTGTTCCACACCGGCCAGACCGGCATCGGTGCGGGGATGCCCGGTGGCTACGGCTTCCGGCTCGGCCTGTCGAACCCGATGCTGCTCGATCCGGTCGCGGCCGAGTTCGGAGACCTTCAGATCATCATGGCCCACCCGTCGGTGCCCTGGCAGGACGAGGCCCTGTCGGTGGCCACCCACAAGCCCAACACCTGGATCGACCTGTCCGGCTGGAGCCCGAAGTACTTCCCGGCCGAGCTGGTGCGGTACGCGAACTCGCTGCTCAAGCGCCGGGTGCTGTTCGGCACCGACTACCCGCTGCTCACCCCCGACCGGTGGCTACGGGACGTGCGCAGCACCGACCTCAAGCCCGAGGTGCTCCCCGGCATCCTGAAGGACAACGCCGTCCGGCTGTTGCGCCTGTCCAGCTGACGACGAGAGGAAGCTCATGACGACGACGATCACCTACGAACAGCTCGCCGACCTTGCCGGCACCGACCTCGGTTACACCGACTACCGGACGGTCACCCAGGACCAGGTGAACCTCTTCGCCGACGCCACCGACGATCACCAGTGGATCCACGTCGACCCGGAGCGGGCGAAGAACGGGCCGTTCGGCGCGCCCATCGCCCACGGCTTCCTCACGCTCTCCCTGGCGGTGCCTTTCTGGACCGAACTGCTCGACGTGAAGGGTGTCACCACGAAGGTCAACTACGGCCTCGACAAGGTGCGCTTCCCGGCTCCCGTCACCGTCGGATCGCGGGTACGCATGACGGCTACCGTCGCCGAGGTCGTCGAGGTGGCCGGCGGTTACCAGATCTCCGTCGACCAGACGATCGAGATCGACGGCGGCACCAAGCCGGCAGTGGTGGCACGCGGCCTGTACCGCTTCTACGCCTGACGGCACCGGCGCACCACCTCCACCACCGGGAGACCGCTGATGCACGAACAAGGAATCGGTGCCTGGCTGGCCAAGCGCCGGCTCAAATCCCCCGACAAGGTCGCCCTCGTCCACGGCGACGGCTCCACCGTGACGTACCGCCAGTTCGCCGACGGCGCCGACCGGGTCGCCGCGCTGCTGCGGAGTCTGGGGATCGGCAAGGGCGACGCGGTGGCCTATCTGGGCGAGAACAGCCCGGACTTCCTCCAGGTGATGTTCGGCGCGGCCCGGCTGGGTGCCGTCTTCGTTCCGGTGAACACCCGGCTGGCGCCGCCCGAGGTGGCCCATGTGCTCACCGACTGCGGCGCGCGGGTGCTGATCCACGATCCGGAGTTCGACGAACGGGTGGCCGCCGCGACCGGCTCCGGCCAGTCGCCGCGTCGCGTCGTCACCGGGGTTGGCACGGCCGATCGGCGGGGACTGACCCACCTGCTGAGCACGACAGCCGTGGCCGACACGGCCGCCGAGGTCAGCATGGACGACCCGGCCGCGATCATCTACACCTCGGGTACGACCGGGCGGGCCAAGGGTGCGGTGCTGACCCACGGCAACCTCACCTGGGTCGCGCTCAACTGCGTGGTCGACTACGACGTCGTGTCGACCGACGTGGCGCTGATGATCTCGCCGTTGTTCCACGTCGCGTCCCTCGGCATGGGGGCGCTGCCGGTCATCCTCAAGGGCGCGACGCTCGTGCTGGAGAAGGGCTTCGAGCCGGGTCGCGCGCTCGCCCAGATCGAGCGGCACGGCGTCACCATGCTCAGCGGCGTGCCGACCACCTACCAACTGATGGCCGACCACCCGGAGTGGGCCACCACCGACCTGTCGACGCTGAGCAAGCTCACCTGTGGTGGTTCGGCCGTACCCACCCGGATCCTCAACGCCTACGAGGAACGCGGCCTGTCGTTCTCGCAGGGCTACGGCATGACCGAGGCATCGCCGGGCGCGACGTCGCTGCCGCCCGCGATGACCCGCGCCAAGCAGGGCAGCGTGGGCCTCCCCCACTTCTTCACCGGCGTGCGGATCGCCGACGAACACGGCGCGCCGATTGCCGACGGCGGCATCGGAGAGATCCAGATCTGCGGCCCGAACGTCTTCCCCGGCTATCACCTGCTGCCGGAGGCGACGGCCGAGGCGTTCACCGAGGACGGCTGGTTCCGCTCCGGCGACCTGGGATATCTCGACGCCGACGGCTACCTCTACATCTCGGGCCGCCTCAAAGACATGATCATCTCGGGGGGCGAGAACATCTACCCGGCCGAGATCGAGGTCCTGCTCGGCGAGATCGACGGGGTGACCGGAGTGGCGGTCATCGGCGTACCGGACGCGCGGTGGGGTGAGGTGCCGTGGGCGATCATGACGGTACGCGAGGGTGCCGCAGTCGACGTCGCCACTGTGCAACGGTTCCTGGACGGCAGGGTCGCCCGCTACAAGCTGCCCAAGAACGTGGTGATCGTCGACGAGCTACCGCGTACCGCGTCCGGCAAGGTGCGCAAGGCCGACCTGCGGAACCGGTTCGGCGGCTGAGGCTCGCCGGGCCGGGCCGGGTGTCACGAGACACGGCCCAGATCCGAATCCGCCTTGCCGGGTCGCCGTCCGGGCCTCTCGGCGACCCCGCCCACGTTCCTGGACGCCGCACCGGAGCCGTTGGTGACGAGCGCGGCGAACTCCTCGGCGGACGCCGCGGCCAGCCGCTCGTGCATCCGACGGTAGACCTGGGTCGACCGCCCGGCCGGCCACTGCGCGTCCATGAACTCGCGCGGCAGTCTCGGGTCGGCGCGCAGCAACGCGAGCCAGTCGGCCACCAGCATCGTCCGCACGGTGAGGGCGCTCGGTGCCTGCGTCGCGGCGCCCGGATCGTCCCACACCTCGATGAACGCCAGGTGCTCGCGCCGGATCGCCTCGATGTCCCACGCCGCGCGGACACTGTCGGCGATCGGGAACCCGGCGAGTTCCCGGGCGTGGAAGGCGATGACCGTCTTGGGGGGAAGGTCACGGCACAACGGCTCCAGTGACCCGGCGAGGTCGACCTCGCCCGGTGCCAGCCAGAGCCCGTCGCGCAGCGGAGCGAAGCCCTCCCAGGTGAGGGTGGAACGCAACCGGTGGCGCAGGGTCCGTTGTCCCTCGGGGATGGTGAACGTGACGAGGGTCCATCCGGTGCCCTGCGGATCGAACGGACGTGGGCCACGGACCCGTTCGGTGGCCTCGCGCAACACCGCCACCCCGTGCTCGGTGAGCGAGAACTGGATCTCCCGCCCGCTCCTGCTCCGGTCGAGCATGCCGGTCTGCACGAGCCGGTCGAGGGTCGCCCGCGTCGCTGGTGCCGCGACGCCTGCGCCTTCGAGCACCCCGATCAGGACGCTGGCGCGGATCGGCCCTGGAGCATCGTCGACGACGTGCTCGCCAAAGAACGCCAGTAGCAGCTGCTTCGGCTGACGACTGCGCACGGTTTTCCCTCTCGAGCGAATCCACCCCTCGGCACGTTCACGGGGCGACGGTCTGCCCGCGCTTCGCACGCTGGATCTGGTCGTAGACGTGCGTACGCAGCTCGGTGAAGCGCGGTAGCGCCCGGGTGGTGATCTGGTCCCGCTCCGGCGGCAGGTCGACCGCCAGATCCTCCTGCACCCAGGTCGGCGAGGCGGACAGGACCAGCACCCGCTCCCCCAGGTAAACCGATTCGTCGATGTCATGGGTGACGAAGAGAACCGAGATCTTGCGCGTGGCGTGCAGCTCACGGACGAGATCCTCCAGGTCCGCGCGGGTCTGCGCGTCGACCGCGGCGAACGGCTCGTCCATGATCAGCACCTCGGGTTGGTACGCGATGGCCCGCGCGATCGCCACCCGCTGCTGCATGCCACCCGAGAGCTGCCACGGGTGACTGCGTCCCGCGTGCGCCAGCCCGACCGCCTCGATGGCGTCGGTGACGAGCTTGTCGCGGGCCTGGCGGGAGAGCCGCTTGTGGCGCAGCGGCAGCTCGACGTTGCCCCGGACGGTCAGCCACGGGTAGAGACTGCGACCGTACTCCTGGAAGACGACTGCCATCGCCGGGCTCGGACCGGTCACCGGCTGCCCGTCCATCTCGACCAGCCCGCTGGTCGGCCGGAGCAGGCCGGCGAGGCATTTCAACAGGGTCGTCTTGCCGCAGCCGGACGGCCCGACGATGCAGACGAGTTCACCGGAGTGCATGGTGAAGCTGATGTCCCCGATCGCCTCGACGTCGCCGTTCGTGGACTCGTAGACCTTGCGCAGGTGCTCCACCCGCAGCAGGGTGCTCCGGTCAGGCACGATTGACCTCCCTGATTCCGTGGTACCAGCGCAGCACCCGTCGCTCGACGACACCGAAGGTCGCGGCGAGGAGAACGCCGACGAGGCCGAGCAGGAGAATGCCACTCCACATCTCGGCGATGAGGTAGTTGCGTTGGAAGTAGGCGATCCGGTAGCCCAGTCCGGCGGACGAGGCGAACATCTCCGAGATGACCATCAGGATCAGCGCGACCGAGAGCCCCTGCCGGACCCCGGTCATGATCCGGGGGCTGGCCGCCGGAAGCACGAGGAACCGGAGCCGCTCCCACCAGGTGATCTGGAACGAGTCGGCGGTTTCGGACATCACGCTGTCGGTGGCCCGGACCCCGTCGATCGTGTTCAGCAGGATCGGCCAGACCGCGCCGGAGACGATGACGACCACCTTCATCGTGTCGGTGATGCCGAGCAGCAGCATCACCACCGGGATCAGCACCGGCGGAGGGATGGCCCGGAAGAACTCCAGCAACGGTTCGAGCAGCTCGCGGAGCCAGGTGAACAGCCCGATGAGCGTGCCGGCGGCGATGCCGATCACGATCGAGGCCGCGATGCCGAGGGCGAGCCGGTAGAGGCTCGGCAGCACGTCGTCGACGAACGCAGGGCCGATCCAGGTTTCCCGGAAGGCTTCGAGGATGGTGAGGGGGCCGGGAAAGAACCGGTTCGTCGACGAGGAGGACGCCAGTCCCCAGATCACCAGCAACAGGAAGGGCAGCCCGAGCGAGTAGAGAAAGCCCGCGGCGACGCGGCGCCCGAGATCGCCGCCGCGCGACCGCTTGGCGATCCGGTCGGTGTGCGCGGTCACAGGACCTCCTCGCCGCGTACGGACTGATGCCACGACAACGAACGTCGTTCGATGAAGCGGAAGACCAGGTTCACCAGAAGCCCGAGCAGCCCGGTGACCACCACGAAGGCGTACAGCCCGACGGAGTCACCGGCGGAGCGGGACAGCTCGATCATCCGCCCCAGACCGGGATTGCCGATCACCATCTCGGCGGTGATGGCGAGGATGAGGGCGACCGCCGCGGCGAGCCTGACGCCCGTCATGAGGTACGGCAGGGCGGTCGGCAGCACCAGGTACGACAGTCGCTCGCGCCGGGTGAGTCCGAAGCTGCGGGCGGTGTCCCGGGCGACCGCGTCGACGTCGGCGACGCCGTAGATCACCTGCACGAACACCTGCCAGAACGACGCGTAGATGATGATGACGAGGGCGGCCTGCATCTGGATGCCGAACAGCAGCACGGCGAGGGGGATGAGCGCCACCGACGGGATGGGCCGCAGGAACTCCACAACCGTGTGGGTGGCGCGGCGCAGGAAGGGCACCAGGCCGACGATCGTACCGAGGACGACCGCTGCGGCCGTGGCCACGGCCAGCCCGATCGCCCAGGAGGTCATGGTGTTGCCGAGCCGGCGCCAGAAGGCGAGGTCGCGGAACTCCTCGGCCAGCCGGGCGAAGACGTCGGTGACGTACGGCAGGTACTGCGAGTTGATCAGGCCGAGGGTCGGGATCAGCTGCCAGACGACGAGGAACCCGGTCAGCCCGGCAAGGCCCAGCATCACCTTGCGCAGCGAACGCGGACGCCGGATGGACAAGACGTGCATGTTGCTCCCGTGGTCGGCGGCGACGCCCTTCCCGGCCGGTCACCGGGAAGGGCGGGACCGCGCCGATTACTGCTGTTGGATGAGGCGGTCGAAGTTGGGCTGCTGGTCGAGCACCTTGTACTTGCCGGCGAGGGTGGCGAGCGACTCCAGGCTCGCCCGGTCCAGCTCCCAGCTGAACCGCGGCAGCTTCACCGAGTCCGCGACCGGCTCCGGGAGCTCCAGGTTGTCCTTGATGGCCTGACGGACGGCTGTCTCGTTCGCGGAGTCCTGCGCCCACTCAAGCGTTTCCTTCATCGCCGCCGTGAAGTCGGCGATCAGCTCGGCGTCGGAGTCCATCTTGGCCTTGGTCGCGATCGTGGTGAGCGTCGCGAGCCCCGGGGCGACCGCCTGGTAGGGCGCCACGATGAAGGTGTCGCCACGGCTGCGCAGCTGGGTGACGAAGGGCTCCGGCACCCAGGCGGCGTCGATGTTGTCGGCTTCGAGCTGTGCCGGGACGTCGGGGAAGGCGACCTCGACGAACTTGATGGTGGTGGGGTCACCACCGTCCTTCTCCACCGCGGCCATGATCGTCACGTCGCCCGCCGCGCCCAGGCTGTTCACCGACACCCGCTTGCCCGCGAGCTCCGCCGGCCTGGTGATGCCGGACTTGGCCGAGGCGACCACGGCGTTGATGTCGTCGCCCTCGGCGTAGGACGACGCGTAGTTGCCGATCATCACGACGCCGAGGTCCTGCAGGTCGGCCCGGAAGGGGCCGAACGGCTGACCGATGGCGAAGTCGATGTCACCGTTGATGAGCGCGGGGATGGCCTGCGCGCCGCCCTGAGCGGGCAGCACCTCGACCGCGAGTCCGTGCTTTTCGAAGATGCCGGCCTTCATCCCGCCCCAGAGCGCGGCGGTCTCGGTGATGGGCAGGGCCGCGACACGAACCGGGCGCAGTTCGCCGCTGTTCTCTCCCGAGGGGGTGGCGTCCGAGTCCGTACATCCAGCGAGCGCGATCGCGACACCGGCGATCAGCCCGAGCGTGAGTACCTTCTTCATCGACAAGGCCCTTCCTGGGGCGGGGGTGGTGGGTGCGTCAACACCGACGGGTGCCTTGGGACCTACGGCGGGTTCGATGTGAGTGAGATCACCCGGCCGTGTTGGCCATCGTCAGTCACCGACCATCAAATGTCAAGATTTTCTGACGCCCGTCATGGATCGGTTGAATATCGGTTTCGAAACGTCAACCCAGCGCGCGGGCCAGCTCGGTCCGGGAGCGGATGCCGAGCCGGTGGTAGATGTTGCGCAGATGGTGGTCCACGGTCCGGGTGGAGAGGAACATCTGCGTGGCGACCTCCCGGTTTGTGGCGCCGGCGGCGACCAGGTGGGCGATCCGCAGTTGCTGACCGGTGAGCAGCAGCGCGGCGTGCGGGTCCGGCGTACCCACCGACTCCCCCGCCGCTCGCAGCTCCACGGCGGTCTGCCGGGCCCACACGTCGGCGCCGAGCAGGGTGAAGGTCTGCCGGGCCCGGTGCAGGTGACCGCGGGCTTCCCGGGGACGGCGAGCGCGGCGGAGTTCCCGACCGAAGAGCAACTCGGTACGGGCCCGTTCGAAGGTGGCGGCGTCGGACGGGTGCAGGGCCAGCGCCACCCGGAACTGCCGCTCGGCCTCGGCGCTGCCGCGCGGGGCCAGCAGCGCGTGGCAGCGCGCCGACAGCGCTCGACGCAGCGGGCTGGCGGTACTACCGGCCCAGCGGTCGAAGACGGCGAGCGCGGCCTGGGCCCGGGCCTGCCGACCGTCGTACGCGGCGGCCTCCACCAGGTGGGGCGTGGCCATCACCTGGACCAGGACCTGACCCCGTCCGGTACCGGGTCGGGCCAGCGCGACCAGGCGGTCCGCGGCGTCGGCGTACCTGGCCTCGACCAGGTCCAGCAACGCGAGGGCCCACTGGGCGAGGGCGTGCGGGCGGCTGCCCGGTACGGCGGCGTCACCCAGCTCGGCGACATGGCCGAGACTGGCGTCGCGGTCGGCCCGCACCGCCGCGAGCACGGCGAGCAGGCCGAGGTGCACGTCGGCGCTGGTGTGCTGCCCGGCGGCCCGTGCCACCCGCAGCCCCTCCCGGCAGCTCTTCGTCGCGGCGTCGTGGCGACCCAGCCAGTACTCACTCATCGCACGCAGTTCGAGCGCCCTGGGCAGCAGGGACACCTCGCCACGGTCGGCCGCCAGTTCGACGGCGCGGTCGGCGAGCCGGTACGCCGCGGCGTCCACCGCCACCAGCAGGCCGGCCACGGCCGCGCCGCTCAACGCGGTAGGGGTGAGTGCGGCACCGGTCAGCCGGCCGCCGAGCACCACCGCCCGGCGCAGCAGCGGACCGCCGTGGGCGTGCTCACCGCGCAGCGTGGCGGCGGCCCCGGCGACCAGGGTGGTCAGCAGGTCCACCCAGTGGGGATCCCCGTCGCGACGAAGCGCCGACATCCGACGGGCCACCTCCGCGTAGCGGTACTGGTCACCGGAGAAGCAGACGGCCTCGCCGGCTCGCACCAGTGCGACAAGCGCCGACTCGCGATCGACGTCGGCCAACGCGGTGGCGGCGGCCAGCAGGGTCGGCAGCGCGGCCGACGCCGAGCCGCAGCGCAGTCGCATCTCGCCACGCAGCAGTTCGGCTAGACCGCCAGTTGCGGCGGCCACCGTCCGGTCGCCTCCGGCTCCGCTGTCGGCGCCCCACCCGGGCGGCGTGGGCGGCACCCCGTCCGGCGCACCGGTTCCGTTGTCGCGCCCGACCGGCGCGGGGGCCACCCCGACCGGCGGTACGGCAGTCGGGCCGGTGGGTGCGTCCGCGACGCGGTGCAGCAAGGCGCGGGCCCGGTCGGGGTCCCCTGCCTGCCAGGCGTAGCGGGCGGCGTTGACCTGCCGGCTGGCGGCGAGCACCGGGTCGTCGCTGAGTTCGGCGGCCCGGGCCAGCGCCGTCGCGGCGGTGGCGCGGTCCGCGCTGTCGCCCGCCGCGTCCGCCAGTTCGGTCGCCAGTGCCGGGGCCGGGCCGTCGGTCGCCGCCGCCAGGTGCAGGGCCCGACGCAACCGGGTCCCGGTGCCGTCGAGCGCGGCGGCGAGCAGCAGATGGGCGTCGCGGCGCGCGGCGAGGGAGGCGGTCGCCTCGACCATGGCGTGCGCCAGCGGCCGGGGAAAAACGACGCCACCGGGTGGGGTGAGCCGGATCAGGCCGGCGGCCTCGGCCGGCACGAGCGCCGCGACACTGCCGCCGGCCGCTTGCAGCGCCCGGCCGAGCGTGGCGGGCTCCACGGCGCGACCCTGGTCGGCCGGAGTCGGGGTGCTGGGGGCGGTCGCGGCGAGCGCGGCCAGCAGCAGCGCGCGCCGCGTGTCGCCGGGCAGGCGGGACAGCAGCGCGCGGTACCCCCGGCCCAGTTCGCCGTCGGCCGGTGGTGCCGTGGGTAGGGGTTCCGTGCCGTGCCACTGGCCGGGCGTCAGCGAGTCCGCGAGGTCGATCAGGGCCTGCGGGTTTCCGGCGGCGAGGGTGCTCAGGGCGGCCAGCACCGGTCCCGGTGGTGGCGGTCCCGGGCGGCGAGCGGTGAGCAGGGCGCGACTGTCCAGGTCGTCGAGCGGCAACAGCCGGCGACCGGGTATCGCGTCCGCTCCGTTGTCGCTGCCGGCGGTGAGCAGCAGGACGACGGGCAGGTGCGGCAGCCGCCGGGCCACGAAGGTCAGCAACCGCGCCGTCGGGGCGTCGCCCGCGTCGAGGTCGTCCATGGTGCACAGCAGTGGGCCGTCGTGGGCGGCCTCAGCGAGCAGCCCGAGTACGGCGTGGGAGAGTACGAGCTGGTCCTGGTCGCGGCAGCCTTCGCCGGCCACGGCCCGGCGCAACACCTGCCGTTGCCGTTCGGGCAGCGCGCACGCGCGGTCGAGCACGGGGTCGAGCAGCCGCTGCAACCCGGCGTAGGGCAGCACCGCCTCGTCGGGCAGGCCGGCGGCGGCGAGCAGTCGACGACCCCGACCGTGCCGGTGGGCGTACGCCAGCAGCGCGCTGCGCCCGGAGCCGGGCTCGCCGTGCAGCAGCAGCGCTTTCCCGGCCGGTGCGGCGAGCAGGGTTCGGATCTCCCGGCACTCCGCCTGCCGGCCCCGTAGCCCAGCTATTTGCACTGTAGATGCATTAATCATGCATCGAGTCTCGCCTACCCGCAGGCGCTTGAGAAGGGGTGAATGTCGGGCGGTCGGCAGCAGCGCGACGGGTCAGCGGTCGACCGGCTCGGCCAGCAGCGCGCCGACGGTGCGGGTCATCACCGCCCGGGCGGCGTCGACGCCCAACCCGAGACCGTCCCGCAGGGTCGACCACGCCGGCCACGTGCTCGCCGCCACCACGGCGTTCACCACCTGTTCCCGCGCCGACCCGGCGCGGTCCAGCTCCTCGGCGAACAGCTGCTCGACCTCGTCGCGTACCCGGGCGATGTGCTTGAGCCGGTTGCGGCGCAGCTGGGCGGAGACCGGCTCACGCATCTGCGCCGCCCGAGCCGACGGCGCGATCAGTTGCAGCAGTTTCGCCCGCTGCCGGCAGAACGCGTCGACCCGCTTCGCCAGCGGCAACGCGGGCGAGATCGGCCGCCACGCGGCGTCCTGCTGGCGCAGCAGCTCGGCACCGCTGGCCTCGAACAGCGTCTCCATGTCCTTGAAGTTGGTCCAGAGCGTACGCAGGGAGATGCCGGCCCGCTCGGCGATGCGCTCACCGGTCGGGCGCAGGTCGCCCTCGGAGATGAGCGCGAGATGCGCCTCGACGATCGCCGCCCGGGTGCGCTCGGCCCGGGCGGTGCGCCCGTCGACCCGGCCGGCCGCCTCGGCACTGACCATCCCCGCCGTCCCCCTCACCCCTGGCGTCGCGTTCGTGCGAGCCGAGTCTAGGCGTTGCTCAGACCCTGCCCGGACGAGCCTCGTCGAGCAGGCGCCGGGCCGCTGCGGGTCGTGGCGGGCCGGCGACGTCGGCGCACCTCGCCGGTGCGCACCGCCCGGGGTCCGGGTCCGGGCGGTGCGCACCGGGCGAGCGGATCAGGCGCTCGGCACGCCGTTCGCGGGCGGCGCCACCGGCGGTGCGGTGTACTCGTTGACGGGTCCGTCGGCCTCGTCGGTCTCGTAGGTGGGGCCGAAGTAGCGCTGCTCTCCCCCCTCGACCCGGCTCAGCCGGCCACCGCCGTAGCCGGAGTGGTCGGTGCCGGAGAACCGCAACGGCGCAACGCCGGGACCCTGGTAGCCGCCCTTGCGGACGGCCTCGACAAGCGACTCACGGGTGAGATCCTTGCCGGCGGCCTGGAGCACCTGGACGAACAGGTAACCCACAGCCATCCCGTAGACGGTGTTGCCGTCGAACTCCGCGCCGCCGTTGTGTTCCGTGTTCACCTTGGTGAACAGCTGGATCCACGGATCGTCGCTGTCCCCCTGCATCGGCAGGTAGTTCAGACCGATCAGGCCCTCCAGCAGTGCGGCGGCCTCGCCGAGCTGCCGGGACAGCGTCGGGTGGTCGGCGCCCACGTTCGACACCAGCCACTGCGGGCGGAAGTTCAGGCGGGCGGCGGTGCCGACGGACAGGGCGGTGAAGCCGGGCACGGTGGCGAGGATGACCACCTCGCAGCCGGCCGCCTTGAACGCACCGATCTGCGGCGCGACGTTCGTGTTGCTCGTGACGTACGTCTGGCGGTCCGCCACCCCGTCGGCGCCGAGCACCTGCTCCACGCCGGCCAGCGCGTCCCGACCGAAGTCGTCGTCCTGGCCGAGGAAGCACACCGTGCGGCCGGGCAGGGCGGTCTTCACGTGGTTCGCCAGGATCTTGCCCTCGACCGTGTAGTCGGGGTTGAAGCCGAAGGTGTTCGGATAGCGGTCGGGCTGGTCCCAGCTGCGGCTGCCGGAGGCGACGAAGAGGTCGGGCACCCGGTTGGTGTGCAGGAAGTCCAGCACGCCGGTGTGGGTCGGCGTGCCGAGCCCGTTCAGGATGGCGAAGACCTTGTCCTGCAACACGAGCTGGCGGACCACCTGCTGGGTGGTGGCGGGGTTGTAGCCGTCATCCATGATCTTGTAGGTGATCTTGCGACCGTGCACGCCGCCGTTGGCGTTGACGTAGTCGAAGTACGCCTTCGTCGCCGGGGCGATCTTGGAGTAGCCGGCGGACGCCGGACCGGTGAGCGGCATGTGGGTGCCGACGACAATCTCCGTGTCGGTGACGCCGGGCACCGGCGCCCCCGACCCGGGGCCGTCGTCGGAGCCGCAGGCGGTGGAGCTGAGCAGCAGGGTGAGGGTGGTGGCGATCACGAGACCGCGTCGTGCCGTGCTTCGCATGGGACACCGACCTTTCATCGGTCCGGTTGTGCGAGATGGTTGGTTGGGGTGAGCGGGTGGAACGGTTACGACCGCCCGATCGGCCAGCGGGCGCGCAACGCCCGGGCCAGCCGGGACAACAGCCCCTGCACGCCGCCGGGCGCGGCGATCATGACTGCGATCAACGTGCTGCCGAAGATCGCCAGCGGCAGGTTGCCCTCCAGCCGCTGCGCCGCCGCCGGCGAGAGGGTGAACAGGTTGGTCAGGGAGTGCGTCAGGTCCGGCAGGGCGACCAGCAGGAAGGCGCCCCAGACCGCCCCGGCGAGTCGACCGAGACCGCCGATGACGACCGCCATCAGCAGGAACAGCGACAACGTCAGGCCGAACGCGCCGGGTGACACGCTCTGCGCGAGCACCGCCAGCAGGGCACCGCCGAGGCCGGCGCTGGCCGCGCTGACCACGAAGGCGATGACCTGCGTACGCGCCACGTGGATGCCGGCCAGGCGGGCGGCGATCTCGTCGTCGCGTACCGCCCGGAAGGAGCGGCCGTACCGGCTGCGGACCAGGTTCGCCAGCAGCACCAGGCAGAGCAGGGTCGCCGCGGCGGCCACCCAGAGCTGCCACCGCTCGTGCGGGAAGTAGACGCCCAGGCCTTCCGGTGCGGGCGCCACCGGAACCGCCAGGCCCTGCTCGCCGTTGAAGACGCCGTCGAAGGTGACTGTCAACGCCGGCACCACCACCGCCACGGCCAGGGTGAGCCCGGCCAGGTACGGCCCGCGCAGCCGGGCGGCGGCGACCCCGACGACCGCGCCGACGACGACGGTGGCGAGCACCGCCACCACGAGCGACACGATCAGCACCCCACCGGCGGTGAGGCCCCGGTCGGCGAAGGCGTTCTGCACCAACGCGAGGGTGTACGCGCCGGTGGCCATCAGCGCGCCGTGGCCCAGCGAGAGCTGCCCGCAGAGCCCGGTCAGGACGGTCAGCCCGGCGGTGGCGCAGAGGTAGGCCGCCACCGTGGCCAGTTGGAAGTTGCGGAACGAGTCCAGTTGGTAGCTGGCCATCAGCACCAGCAACGCGACGCTGGCCGCGACGGCGAGGTGACGCACCAGGGTCGGCAGCGACCGGCCGGGGTGGGCGGGCTCGGCGGCGGCGGGTCGGGCGGGCGGCGCCGGCGCCCGGGTGGCGCTCACACCCGCCTCGCGGTGACCGGGGCGAACAGCCCGCCGGGGCGCAGCAGCAGCACCGTCAGCAGCAGCGCGAGCACCGCGAGCGGGATGAGGTCGCCACCGGCGTACCCGCTCACGTAGGACAGCAGCAGACCGACGCCCAGACCACCGACGACCGCGCCGGGCGGACTGTCCAGCCCGCCGAGCACCGCGGCGGTGAACGCGGAGACGAAGACCAGGTCCATCGCGTGCGGATGCAGACCCAGTTCGGTGGGGATGACGAGCATCCCGGCCAGGGCGCCGACACCCGAGGCCAGCGCCCAGCCGAGGGTGAGCATGCCGCTCACGTTCACGCCGAGCAGCCGCGACACCTCGGGCGCGAACGCCGCGGCGCGCATCCGCAGCCCGATCGCGGTCCGGGTGAAGATCCACACGAGTGCCGCGCCGACCACCCCGACGGTGGCGAAGACGAACAGGTCGTACGGGGACAGCACGGGGGTGCCGCCGACCGTCAGCGCGCTGCGGCTGAACGGTGTCCGGGCGGGCAGGTACTCGTTGCCGTACACCATGCCGAGGATCGCCTGGATCAGCAGGACCAGGCCGAGCGCGACGATCACCGGGTTGAGCGGTGAGCGGTGATCCACGAGCCGCATCACCGCGACGTCGACGACCGCGCCGAGCAGCAGCCCGGCGAGCAGCGCCGCGCCGAAGCCGAGCCAGTACGAGCCGGTCACCGCGGTGACGCTGTACGCGACGTACGCGGCGGCCACCGCCATCGCGCCCTGGGCGAAGTTGACGATCCGACCGGCCCGCCAGATGAGCACCAGGGCGAGGGCGAACGCGGCGTAGACCGCGCCCCTCGACAGTCCGTCGAGGGTGAGGAAGAGGAAGCGGTCCACGGTCCTCCTTGCGTTCAGAATCCGAGGTAGGCGTGGCGCAGGTCGGCGTCGTCGCGCAGCCGGGCGGCCGGGGCGGCCAGGGCGACCCGGCCGAGCGACATCACGATGCCCTGGTCGGCGACGGCCAGGGCGCTGCGCACGTTCTGCTCCACCAGCAGCACGGTCAGCCCGGTGTCGTCGCGCAGTTGGCGCAGCAACGCCATGGTCTGGGCCACCACCCGCGGTGCCAGACCGAGCGACGGTTCGTCAAGCAACAGCAGGCGGGGTCGGCCGACCAGGGCCCGGCCGAGGGCCAGCATCTGCCGTTCACCGCCGGAGAGCTGATGGCCGAGGTGGCGCCGACGCCGGGCCAGCGGCTCGAAGAGCTGGTAGACCTCGTCGAGGGCGCTCGCGGCGGCGGCCCGGTCCCGCCGCCACAACGCGCCGAGGCGCAGGTTCTCCGCCACGGTGAGTTCGCCGATCACGCCGCGCCCTTCCGGCACGTGCGCCACGCCGCGCCGAACGAGCTGCTCGACGGGGGTACCGCGCAGGTCGCGGCCGTCGAAGAGGATCCGACCGGCGGTCGGGCGCAGCATGCCCGAGAGGGTGCGCAGCAGGGTGGTCTTACCGGCGCCGTTGGCGCCGATGACGGCGGCGATGGTGCCGGCCGGCACCCGCAGGTCGACGTCGTGCAGTACCGGCACCGGCCCGTAGCCGGCGGCCAGGGCTTCGGCGGCGAGCAGGTCGGCGCCCACTACGCGGCCTCGTCGACGGCCGCACCGAGGTAGGCGTCCACCACTGCCGGATCCTCGCGGACCGCCTCGGGCGGCCCGGTGGCGACGACCCGACCGAAGTCGAGCACCACGATCCGGTCACAGACCGCCATGACCAGGTCCATGTGGTGCTCCACAAGCAGCACCGCGCAGGGGTCGGTGGCCCGGTGCGGCAGCTGCCGGATCAGCTCCGCGAGGGTGTCCACGTCGTCGGCGCCGAGACCGCCGGCCGGCTCGTCGAGCAGCAGCAGCCGGGGGCGGGCGGCCAGCGCCCGGGCGAGCGCGACCCGCTGGCGTACCGCGAACGGGAGGGTGTCCGGCGCGGCGTCGGCGTACGCCGCGATGCCCAGGTCGTCCAGGACGGCGCGGGCCTGCTCGCGCAGCCGGCGTTCGTCGCGGTCGCTGCGGGGCAGGCCGAGCAGGGCCGGCACCAGGCCGGCGCGGGCGGTGTGGGTGGCCCCGGCCATCACGTTCTCCAGCACGGTGAGCCCGGCGAACAGGCCGGTGCCCTGCAACGTCCGGGCGATGCCCAGCCGGGTGAGCCGGTGCGGTCGTGGTCGAAAGGGCCGCCCGTCGAGGGTCAGCGTGCCGGTGTGCGCGGTGACGAAGCCACACACGACGTTGAACAGCGTGGTCTTGCCGGCCCCGTTGGGGCCGATCACCCCGACCACCTCGCCCGGGCCGACCTCCAGCGAGACGTCGTCGAGGGCGGTGAGGCCGCCGAAGCGCACGCCGACCTGGTGCAGTGCGAGACCGTCCGCCATCAACCCGCCCCTCACCTCGCGACCAACTTATTACACTCGGAGTGTACATTTCTCGCGTGTTTCGTCAACACCTTCAATGGCCGGCCGTCAGCGGCCGGCACCACCGTCCGGGACGGGCTCCACGAAGGACGGCGCGGGCAGGTCGACCAGCCGGGCCAGGGCGGCCCGGTGCCGGTCGGCGGTACCGAAGGCGATAGCTGTGCTCTTGGCCCGCTTGAGGTACAGATGGGCCGGGTGTTCCCAGGTGAAGCCCAGCCCACCGTGCAGCTGGACACAGACCTCCGCCGCCCGGACCGCCACCGGGCCGCAGTAGGCCTGCGCCAGCGCGGCGGCCAGCGCCGCCTCGGCACCGGCCACGCCGAGCCGGTCGGCGGCGTGCCGGGCCACCGCCCGGGCCTCGGTCAGCTCCACCCAGAGGTCGGCCAGCCGGTGCTTGACCGCCTGGAACGAGCCCACCGGACGGCCGAACTGACGGCGCTGCCGCACGTAGTCGACAGTGGTGTCCAGACACCACTGCGCCACCCCGACCTGCTCGGAGGCGAGCAGCGCCGCACCCGCGGTCAACGCCGCCGTCAACGCCGTGGCGGCCACCGCGCCGGTGGCGACCGGGCGGGCGGGTGCGGCGGTGAACTCGATGTCGACGAGCGGTCGGGTGGCGTCCAGCGACACCACGGGTGTCCTCCGTACCGCCGGCTCGACGGCGTCGACGGCGTACAACCCGTCGCCGGCCGGGACCAGCAGCAGGCCGTGCGGCGCGGTGTCGGCCACCCCGGCCACCCGGCCGGACAGCGTCGGTCCGGGGCCGACAGTCACCGGCCCGGGAGCCGCGTCGGGCGCGGTGGCGAGACCCACCGCCAACGCCACCTCGCGTTCACCGGCTGCTATCTGGCGCAACAGGGTGGACTCGCCGCAACCGAGCAGCGCCCGGGTGGCCACCACAGCGCCCAGGAAAGGCACCGGCGCGACGGCCCGGCCCAGTTCCTCAAGCACCACCGCGACCTCGCGGAAACCGGCCCCCGCACCGCCGTGCTCGACGGGCACGGCCAGGCCGGTCACCCCGACCTGGTCGACCAGCCGGCGCCACAGCGCCGCGTCGTACGGGTCACCACCGTCGATCGCGGCGAGGATCCGCTGCCACGGCGCGTGCGCGTGCAGCAGGTCCCGGACGCTGCCGCGCAGCGCCTCCTCGTCGGCGTCGTAGAGCAGGTCGGTCATTTGTCCACCCGGGGTTCGGCGGGCAGCCCGAGCACCCGCTCGGCGATGATGGTGCGCAGGATCTCCGACGTACCGCCCTCGATGGAGTTGCCCCGGGCACGCAGGTACCGGTGGGTGGCGGTGCGGCCGAGCAGGTCGGGTTCGGCCGGGCGACGCATCGTCCACTCGTCGTGCCGCAGCCCCTCGGCACCGCGCAGCTCCACCTCCAGGCCGCTGATCCGCTGGCTCAGCTCGGCGAAGGACAGCTTCACCGCCGAACCTTCGGGGCCGGGTTGACCGGCGGCGACCAGCTGGCGCAGGCGCAGCGCGGCCAGCCGGGCGGCCTCGGCGCGTACCCACGCGTGCAGCACCTCCTCGTGCAGGCCACCGGTGCGCAGGTCGGGTCGTTCCCGCCACAGCCGGGCCAGCACACCGACCATGCCGCCCTCCCGGGGCAACGGCCGGCCACCGATGGCGACACGTTCGTTCATCAGCGTGGTGCGGGCGATCTGCCAACCGTGCCCGACCGCGCCGACCCGGTGGCTGTCGGGTATCCGGACCCCGGTCAGGAAGACCTCGTTGAACTCCGCCTCGCCGGTGGCCTGCCGCAGCGGCCGCACCCGTACCCCCGGCGCGGTCATGTCGCAGACGAAGTAGGTGAGGCCGTGATGCTTCGGGGCGGCCGGATCGGTGCGGGCCAGCAGGATCGCCCAGCGCGCCCGGTGGGCCAGGGACGTCCACACCTTCTGGCCGTCGACCACCCAGTCGGCACCGTCGGGCACCGCGCGGGTACGCAGGCTGGCCAGGTCGGATCCGGCGTCGGGCTCGCTGAACAGCTGGCACCAGACCTCCTCGCCGGTCCACAGCGGTCGCAGCCAGCGCCGGCACTGGGCGTCGCTGGCGTGCCGCAGCAGGGTGGGCGCGGCCATGCCGAGGCCGATGCTGTTGCGCCGGGGCCGGTTGTCCGGCGCGCCGGCCTCGGCGAAGGCCTCGTCCACCACCGCCTGGAGGTGCGGCGGTGCGCCCAGGCCACCGCGACCGGGCGGGTGGTGCACCCAGGCCAGTCCGGCGTCGAAACGGGCGCGCAGGAAACCGGTGCGGTCACCGCTCGGGTCGTGCGTCCGCAGGAACGTTGCGACCAGCCCGCGCAGCCCGTCGGCCGTGTGGTCGGACACTCACCACCTCCAACGTTATTGCACTGTCGATGCAATATACGGCCGCCGGTCCACGGGACGGAAGACCGGCGGCCGGACGACCCGGGGCGGACGCGACGCGACCGCCCCGGTCGACCTCAGTGCGGGCAGGTGTTGCGGTACTCCTCGATCGCCAGGCCGCTCGGGCCGGGGCAGAGGAACTGCTCGTACCGGGTGTCGTCGTCGACGAACCGCTTCAGCCAGGCCACCATCTGCTTGGCGGTCGGGGTGTTCACCGTGTTCGGGAAGAAGTGGCCCTCGTTGTTGAGCTCCAGGTACGCCTTCTCGGCCGACGCCGGGATGCTGTTGTAGAACGGCTCGGAGTGCGACGAGACCGAGGCGACGGTGTCGCTCTCACCGCCGACGATGAGCGTCGGCACCCGCAGGTTCGACCAGTTCTTGGTCAGGTTCCACGGTGCCAGCGGCACCGCGGCCTGCAACGACGGCCGGCTCGCTGCGGCCTCCAGGCTGCCGCCACCGCCCATCGAGTGTCCGGCCACGGCGAGCCGACTCGCGTCGATCCGACCGCGCACCGAGCTGCGCTCGGTCAGGTAGTCCAGCGCGGCCAGCAGTTGCCGACCCCGACTGGCCGGCTGGTCCAGGCGGGTGATGGTGTCGATGCCGATGACCACGAAACCGTGCGAGGCGATCCGTGGGCCTAGCCAGTCCAGGCTCGACCAGGAGGCGGTGTAGCCGGGCGAGATGGCCACCGCGCCGAAGGTGCCCGCCGTGGTGGTGGTCGGGTAGTAGATGACGCCGCCGCCGAAGCCACTGACCAGCGAGGAGACGGTCGTCGAGGAGGTCGCGAAGGGGCCGCGGCTGGCCTCCAGGATCGCGTTTGTCGGTGCCGGTCCCCGCTCGTACGGGTTGGCGGCCTGGACGGGGGTCGAGGTGGCGACGACGCCACCGGCGGCCACGACGGCGGCCGTCGCCAGCCGGGCCAGGAGGGAGACGGTACGGGGACGGGTGGTGGTGGTTGATCGCACGTCGGATACTCCCTTGGGTTGGAGCTGTATCGACTGCGATCAGTGTTTGGTGCGCCGCGCCGGCACCGCATCGGCAAAATCACCAGTCCCGGCGTCGCCGGTGGAGCGGCGGTGGCTCCACCGGCGACGCCGACGGCCTCAGCTGACGGTGCAGAGGGTGCCGTTGAGCCGGAACGCGGTAGGCGTGACGTTCGGTCCGCTGTACTCCCCGACGAAGCCGGCGCTGGTGCCACCCCCGGCGGGGATCCGACGGTTGTCGTCGGTGCCGGTGACCCGGACGGTGGTGCCGACCTGCTCCCAGTTCGCGCTCCAGCCGCTGCCCACCCGCTGCCACGTCGTGGGCCACGTCCAGGTGAGCGTCCAGCCGTCGACGGCGGTGTCCGAGTTGTTGACGATGTCGACGTTCGCCACGTAGCCGTTGCCCCAGTCCGTGGTCCGGGTGAAGCGGACGCCGCACGCGCTGGTGGCCGGGCTGCCGGTGGTGAAGGTCAGCGGCGGCGACGCCCATGAGACCCGGCCCGCGGTGTCGCGGGTCAGCACGTTGACCGTGTACCTGCCGCCGGGCACGAGGTTGCCGACGGTCAGCGAGGTACCCGAGGTCTCGCCGAGCTGCTCACTCACCGCGCCGTACTGCCGGTACACCTCGTACTTGGCGATCGGGCTGGCGCCCCGGGTCGCCGCCGGCCAGGAGATCGTCGCGGTCCGGTCGGTGACGTCGGCGACCGTGGGCTGCCCCGGAGCACCGGGCTTCCCGGTGGTCGGCGCGGCCGGCCGCACCACGAGCGTGGTCAGCGAGTACGGCGGCAGGGTCCGGCTTGTCGCGCTGCCGGACCGGCTGGTCGCGATGGCGGTGGCGCCGTTGGTGTGGGTGTGGACCGTCGGCTCCTCGCCCGACGGGGCGAAGCCGGCGTAGTCGATGCCGACCTCACGCGCGTTGTCCGGGTCCTTGTTGACCAGCAGCACCGCGACCTCGCCGTTGGCTCGGCGTACCGCGTGCGCGGTGACCAACGGCTCGTCGGTGGCCGCCCGGATGAACTGGTCACCGGTACCGGCGAAGCGGCTCATCATGGACAGTCCGTGATAGGCGGCGAAGGGCGTGTTCAACGGCGGCTCGCAGACCGACCCGTCCGAGGTGCAGGTGCCGCTGGAGAGCATGCCGAAGTCGCCGTAGTCGGTCTGCCCGGCCACCGTCGACACCTGCCCGATGCCGTTGCGCACATTCCACCAGTGGACGGTGAACACCCCGTTGGCCAGCAGCCCGCTGTACGCGTCGGCGAGGAACAGCGCGGCCGGCTGGCTGGTCATCCCCTGGGAGGTGACGTTCACCTCGGTGAGGCTGATGCCGATGCGACCGGCGTTCGGGCCGGCGTACCGGGTGATCTGCTGCCGGAGCAGGTGGACCGCGTCGGTGATGTGGCTGGTCCGGGGCAGCGACTCGGCGGCGCTGCCGCCCGGGTACCAGTGCACGTCCACGAAGTCGATCTTCTCGCCGGCGATGGACAGCACCGTCTGGTTCCACGGGCCCGGGTCGTCACCGGCGGTCAGCCCGTCGGGCCAGTTCGCCGGCATGGTGAGCACCGCACCGACCTTGATGCTCGGGTCGACGGCCTTCATCGCGTCGGAGTACGCGACCACCAGGTTCGCGTAGTAGGTGGCGCTCTTGTCGGGGTGGTGGTCGGCCTCCCACGCCGACCCGTAGTGGCCGTTGCCGTAGTTCTCGTTGCCGACCGTCCAGTAGCGGGCGTCGTAGCCCTTCGTCACGTTCGCGTACCGGACCCACTCGGCCGCTTCCTCCGGGGTGCCGGTGCCGTAGTTCGCGATGATCATCGGCTGGGCGCCGGCCCGCCGTACGCCGGCCATGAAGGTGTCGAAGTCGGTGCCGGGAGCGACGTAGCCGCCGGGGGCGGTGTGATCCCGCCAGTGGTAGATGTCGGCGTAGGAACCGCCTGGATAACGCATCATCTGCACACCGGCCGCTCGCAGCAGGTCCGACGTCTCGGTGGTGCCCAGTTGCGAGTCCCAGATGGCGTGGTTGACGCCGAGGGCGGTGTCGGGCACGGTGGCCAGTCCCGCCCGGGCGTTCACGGTCACCGTCACCGGCGTGGTCGCCGCGACAGCGTCCGGTTGGTCGATCCCGACAAGTGCGGCCGTGCCGAGCAGCAGGCCGACCGCGAGGAGGGAGTGCGCGCGTCGGGCGGATCGTCGGGGTGGGGACAGGTGTCGGACGCCGTGCCGGTCCGAGATCTTCATGATCGTCCTTCGTTGGTCACGCGGAGATCCACCGGTTCCGAGCCCGACGTGCCGGGCTCGGAACCGGTGGAACCAGAGACGAATCCGTCCTCGGCCGTCGTCCCCCGGGACCGTGGCGGTCCCGGTTGCCCATCGGGCGACGGTCACTCACACGCGCGACAACGCATCGGCGTCCAAGAATCCCACAGCATCGGGCCCGGCTCAACGCCCGGTTCGGTCCTCGGAACTATCAAGCCTCTTCGAAGTTGGGCGGGGTCGACTCCAACCAGCTGACACGTCCCGGCCGGACCGCTCCGCGAGCCACGATCGATTTCTCCGACCGGCCCCGTGACCGTGCCGGTCAGTGCAGCCCGAGCCGGGCGAGGTGTTGAACGACCGCCTCGACCTCGTCACGGCTGGCACCGGGCAGCAGTCCCGCGACCCTGCCGGGCGCGGCCGGATAGGGCGAAGCTGCCGGATCGAAGACGCCCAGCGGAATCAGTCCTGACCGCGCCGCGACGCCCAGCGTCCGACGCAGAGCCGGCCCGCTGGCGTCGACGCGCCAGGACCGGAAGCGCAGCAAGGGAGTACCGATGGCCGCGCGAATGCCGGGCGCCAGCAGCAGCGGCACGGTCGAACCGTTGAGCCGGAAGTTGAGGTCCAACACCAGGGTCCGGTCATCCTGCGTGGTCACGATGTCGAAGCCGGCGACACCCCGGTAACCGAGCCGGGCAGCCCGGTCAGCCACCGCCCGGCCCACCGCGATCAGGTCGGCCGGCGCCGGCTCGTCGCCGAGCCAGTTGCCGTGGTAGGCACCCTGATCGTCGGTGACCTGCGGGGCCGTTCCGAGATGGTCGATCCGGTCGTCGGTGATGACGAATTGGACGCAGTGGTTCGCCCGGATCGCAAGATACTCCTCCACCACCACGCTCCGGCAGTTGGCGAACCTAGCCGCCGCCCGGTCCAGGTCGCCGGGATGCCGGCAGATGACCACGGCTTGGCCAGCGCCGCTGGAAAGGTCGGTGGCGGCTTTGAGCACCACCGGCGCCGCCAGCCGCATCCGGGCCAGCTCCTCCCGGGGTACGACCTCCCGGCGGGGACGGTGCCTGGCGGGCACCAGTCGATCGAGATTCGCCTTGTTGTTCAGTGCCGCCAGCAACCGTGGCGGGATCCAGTAACTGCCGACCGCCAGCTCGCGCTCGGGCAGGAGGTGCTGGACCACGACCGATCCCGAGCGTGTGCCGAGGTCCCGCAGGATCGCGGCGAGATCCTCCGGTCCCTGGTAGCGGATCAGCTGCTTGGCCACGTCCAGGCCGACGGTTCGCAACAGGTCGAGGATCCAGTCGGTGGCCGTCGCACCCGCGCAGACCACCGCGAGGTCGCCTGCGACGGTGAGCTGGCCGCCGCTGATCGAGTCGAGCAGCGCGTTGTCCGGTGGCAGGAAGTGGTAGGGGGTGAACGACGGACGTGGCAGGAACACGCGACCCGGCCCGTAGATATCAGCCAGCGTGAGGGCTGCCCGGATGGCCAAGGATCAGTCCTTTTGCTCGTAGTAGAACGGAGTGGCCTCACCATCCAGATAAACCGCCGTATACCGCTGTGGGTGCTGGTATATCTCGCTTTCGTATACGCAGTCGACCTCACCGTCGGGGCGTAGTACCGCTACTCCGTGCCACGGCACGATCCTTGTCCGTTCGTTGACCAGGTACGGCGAATACTGCCCGGGTTTGGGATGCACCGTGCCACGCAGCGCAGCGGGGAAACGCTGGCCGAGTAGATCCAGCCGGCGGATGGTGACGAGAAAGCACATGTAACCGAAGGCCGTGGCATGCGCCTGGGTGTGGATCGCAGCACGCATCGCGCGAACCGCGGCCACCGCCTGCTCGTCACCCTCCCCGAATTTCACCAGTTTGCTGGCCGCAGCGTGGATGGCGGCACTGTTCGTGCCGAGTTTCATGCTCTCCACCAGCTCGTCACGAAACGGATAGTCCGGCTTCGCCCATTCCTGCCGCAGCTCGGCGGTGACCTGATGGTGCAGGGCGGTGAACTCTTCGAGCCGGGCGTCGACCAGCGACTGGAGATCGACGAAGTCGATCGTGCCGGTCAACCCCATCCGCTCCACGAGGGCGGCCAGCTGGCGGGGATAGCCAGCAAAGGACTGCCAGGTGTAGCCGTAGAAGGGGGCGTAGGCACGGCCGTCCAGGCAGATGATGAAGCGCACCCCCGGTGGGTAGCAGAGCCGTACGTGCGCGGCGATCTGGGCAAGCCGACGGAATGCCGCCGCCTCTCCGAGATCCGGCTCAGTCCGTAGGTGGGTCAGTGGATTCGCCGGGCGCGCGGGAAAGGACGGGATGACGATTTCCACCGGGGCGGCGGCGATCACCCGCTCGGTGATGCACGCCAGGAAGTCGTCTGCGTACGCCCTTACGTTCTCGACCGGGCCACGCCGATAGCGGTCGAGTAGCAGCACGTCGAGAATCGCCTCTGCGACCGCTCGGGGGGTGTCGCTCCCAGGGCGGGGCACCGGGGTCAGTTCGTGCTCCGCCACAGCACTCCAGCCGGCCAGGTCGAAGCTGGTGATCAGCCGCCCCTCGATCGGCCGCCAAGTGGCAGCCGCGCCGATCAGCCGGTCGAGGTCACCGTCGAGTGCAGGCTTGGAGAACGAGACGTAGGAGTAACGGTTATCAGGCACCACGCACCGTCCACCACTCGAATTGATGAACTGGATCGAAAGATCCTCATGGACCTTAGCTTGTTCTCAAGGGCTGAACAAGCTCCGATAAATGGGCCAATTGCATCGGAACGGCCTCGTCGAAAATTCCAGTCCATTTCATTACGAACGATGCCAGGACAGCCAATCGGGGTGGCGACCGTCGCACGCCACTGCGGCACCCGGCCCGGTCAGCCCACCTTCGGGGTGGCCCGGTCGATGATCGCGGCGAAGTCGACGCCGGCCGGCAGCGTGCCGTACGCCTGCCCCCGGTCACCACCGAGCCGGGACGCGCAGAAGGCGTCGGCGACGGCCGGATGACCGTGCCGCACCAGCAACGCACCCTGCAGCACAAGCGCCAGTTGCTCGACCACCCGACGGGCACGTACCTCCAGATCGGCCGGATCGGCGAGCGCGGCCCGCACCTGGCGGACCGCGGCGTCGAGCCGGGCGTCGGCACCCGCCGCGGCGTCCACCTCCGACTGGAACGCCGCCATCACCTCCGGCTGGGTGGCCAGCGCACGCAGCACGTCCAGCGCGGCGACATTCCCGGAGCCCTCCCAGATGGAGTTCAGCGGCGACTCGCGGAACAGTCGCGGCATCCCGGACTCCTCCACGTAGCCGTTGCCGCCCAGACATTCCAGGGCCTCCGCGGCGTGACCGGGCCACCGCTTGCAGACCCAGTACTTGCCGACAGCGAGGGCGATCCGCTTGAACGCGGTCTCCGCCGCGTCGCCCCGGGCGGACCGGTCCGTCGCCCCGGCCAGGCGCATCATCAGTACGGTGGCGGCCTCGGACTCCACCGCCAGGTCGGCCAGCACGTTCCGCATCAGCGGCTGGTCCACCAGGTATCTGCCGAACGCCCGCCGGTGGGCGGCGTGATGCGTGGCGGTGACGACCCCGTGACGCATGCCGGACGCCGCGCCGATCACGCAGTCCAGGCGGGTCAGGTTCACCATGTCGATGATGGTGCGCACACCCCGGCCCTCGTCACCGACGCGCCAGGCCACCGCCTCGTCGTACTCCACCTCGCTGGAGGCGTTCGAACGGTTGCCGAGCTTGTCCTTGAGTCGCATCAACCGCATCGGGTTGCGGGTGCCGTCGGGAAGCACACGCGGGACCAGGAAGCAGGTGAGCCCACCCGGAGCTTGGGCGAGGGTGAGGAAGAGGTCGCACATCGGCGCGGAGGTGAACCACTTGTGCCCGACCAGCCGGTAGCTGCCGTCGGATACCGGGCGTGCCGTGGTGGTGTTCGCCCGCACGTCCGACCCGCCCTGCTTCTCCGTCATCGACATGCCGGCCAGCAGTCCCTGCTTGCCCTGCGGCTCACGCAGCCCGAAGTCGTAGCTGCGGGCGGTGAGCAGCGGCTCGTAGCGAGCGGCGAGGTCGGGGGCGTGCCGCAGCGCCGGCACCGCCGCGTACGTCATCGAGATCGGGCAGCCGTGACCGGCGTCCGGACGCCACACGTGGAACTTCGCGGCCCGGGCCACGTGCGCGCCGGGCCGCTCGTCGCTCCAGGGCGCGGCGTGCAGGCCGTGCTCCACGGCGGTACGCATCAACTCGTGCCAGGAGGGGTGGAACTCCACCTCGTCGACCCGGTGGCCGTAGCGGTCGTGGGTACGCAGCACCGGCGGGTGTTCGTTGGCCAGCCGGCCGTGCTCGGCCGCCTGCTCGGTGCCGGCCAGTCTGCCGAGTTCGTGCAGCTCGGTTGTGGCCCAGCCGGCCCCTTCCCGGGCCAGCGCGTCGAGCAGGGCGGGTTCGTCCGCCGTGTCCTGGCCGACCAGCGGCGGAACCTGGTTCAACACCTCGTGTGTGCTCACGACGGAACTCCCAACGCGCGGTGGATGAAGGTGATCAGGCCCGCGATGGTGTCCGGACCGGCGACCCCGGCGGCCAGCGGACCCACCATCGCCTCGGCCAGGGCACCCACCACGGCGGTGGAGGTCAGCTCGGGATCCTGCGGTGGCAACTCGCCGCCGGCCACCCCGTCGGCGATGTAGCCGGCCAGCAGCGCCGCGTGGGCGCGCCGGAAGACCAGCCGCTGTGCCTCCACCGCCGGATCGACCGGCTCGGCGAGCAGGGCGTACGCCAGCCGTGGGATCGCAGGGCCCGACCGGCGAAGGTCTCGATGACCGCCCGGACCCGCGCGGCGGCCGTGCCCTCGGCGGCGGCGGCCCGGGTGACGGCGTCGATCTCCCGCTGGCTGGCGGTGCGGAACACCTCGGCGAAGAGGTCGGCCTTGGCCGGGAAGTGCCGGTAGACGCTCCCGGTGGCCACCCCGGCCCGCTCGGCGACGGCCGCGACCGAGCAGCCGGCGTAGCCGTGCTCGGCCAGGATGCCGAGAGCCGCGTCGACGATCCGCTCGCGCGAGGCGGTCAGCCGTGCCCTCACCCGCTCGGTGCTCCGGTACGCCACACCAAGAATTGAATCATCATTCATTTCTTGGCGGCAAGATGGGCCGGGTCGGACCGGACAGTCAGTCCAGCGACTTGGCGAACCAGTGGTGCGCGTACGGATTGCTGTTGTACGGCGGAATCTCCCGGTAGCCCGAGCTGCGGTAGAGCCGGATCGCCTCGGTGAGGCTGCGGTTGGTGTCCAGGCGGACGCTGCGCGCGCCGGCTGCGGCGGCATGCCGCTCCAACTCGTTCAGCAGGCGCCGGCCGACACCGAGGCCGCGCACCGACGCCGACACCCACAGCCGTTTGATCTCGGCGGGTTCGCCCGGCGGCAACCGCACCGCGCCACAGCCCACCGCCTCGGTCGCCAGGGTGGCCACCAGGAACAGCCCGGCCGGCGGCACCAGTTCGTGATCGTCGACTCCGCTGCCGGCCGGGTCGAAGCCCGAGTCGAACCGGGCGGCGAGTTCCCGCGCGTACGCCCGCAGGCAGGCCCGGGCCTGCGGCTCACCCGGATGGCCGGGCCCGATGGCGACGAGCGAGGCCATCAGCAGGTGCTCCACCTCGGCCATCGCGGTGGTGAGCCGGGTCCGCTGGCCGTCGGTCAGTGGCGCCAGCACCGCCCAGGCCAGGTCGTCGGACCTGCCGTCGAGCAGTTCCCACTCGGCGCGGCCGGCCTCGGTGAGGCGCGCGGTGCGTACCCGCCCGTCGCTCTCGCCGGGCCCGACGACCACCAGGCCGGCCCCCTCAAGGGTGCGCAACAGTCGGCTCAGGTAGCCGGCGTCGAGATCCAGCCGGGTGCGCAGGGCCGCCACCTCGGCACCGCCCGGGCCGATCTCCCAGAGCAGCCGCGACTGCGCGAGCGGCCGGTCCCGGGCGAGATAGCTGTCGTCAAGCGCGCCGACGCGCTGGGTCACCGTGCGGTTGAAGCGCCGCACCAGGTCGACAAGTGCACGATCCATGATTGCTGACTTTAGTCAGATATTCCGGCGGCGGGTAGCCGCAGGGGTGATTACCGGGGACGCGTGGCGCAGGGCCGGCACCGCCAGGGCCGCCAGCCCGGTCACGACGAGTACGCCCGCGCAGCCGCGCAGCACCGCCGGAACGGGTGCGGCCTCCGCCACGAGGCCGAACCCGTTTGTCGTCACCAGCAACGGCAGGCTCTGGGCGAGGACCAGCACGGACTGCACCCGGGCCAGGTGGGTGAGCGGTGTGGCGGCCAGCACCAGCGGACCGACGTGCGTGGCGAAACCCCCGGAGCCGACACCGACGACCACACCGGCCAGGACGGCCGGCAGCGGGGTGCGTCCGGCCGCGAGCACGACCACACCTCCGGCGGCCACCAGCAGACCGACGGCGGCAACCACGCCCGGACGGGAGGACGCGCCGCACAGCAGTACGCCCACCGCGACGGCGGCGGTGCCCAGCGCCATCGCCGCGACCACCGCGCCGGTGGCCGATGGTGACCAGTCCCGCTGCCGGGCCAGCAGGGGCAGCAGCAGGCTGCCGACCGGCAGGAGGAACCCGGCGGCCACCCCGGTCACCAGGAGCGCGGCTCGCAGCACCGGCACCGACCAGGCGAGGCGCAGCCCGTCCAGCACGCCCGAAGCCGGCGGGCCCGAAGCCGGCGGGCCCGAAGCCGGCGGGCCCGAAGCCGGCGGGCCCGAAGCCGGCCCGGCGTCACCCCGGCGGTCGACAGTGGGACGGACCACCAACAGGACCGCAAGCATCACCAGGAAGGTCGCGGTGTTGCTCAGCGCCACCCCGGCGAGCCCGGCCACGCCGAGCAGCAGGCCGCCCAGCGGCGGACCGGCGAACAGTGCGAACTGCCCGGCGAGTTGGCGGGCCGACAGCGCGCGGGCCAGCGCCTCCGGCGGCACCAGCCGCCGCGGCATCGAGCCCGAACTCGGTAGCTGGAAGGCGTCCACGGTCCCGATGGCCAGCGCGGCGAGCAGCAGCGGCAACCGGGGGTCGAGCGACGACCAGGTGGCGGCCGCCAGCGCCACGGTGACCACGATCATCGCCGCGTCCGAGACGAGCAGGACGAGCCAGGCGCCGAACCGGTCGGCCACCGCGCCGCCGACCAACAGCAGCAGTACCCGGGGCAGCACGATCGCGCTCGGCACCAGAGCGGCGAAGCGAGCTCCGTGCCCGGCCGCGGCCCAGGCCATCGCGAACGCCATCGCCTGCACGCCGATCAGACTCAGTGCGGTGCCGCCCACCCACACCCAGTACGCACCCGGCACCCTCGTCCGGTCCCCGCTCGTCGCCACCACCACAGACCCCCCGTCGCCGCCGACCGCCCGGCCGGCGTCGATGGAGGACGCCGGTCGACTGCCTTCGGCACCGTCCGACCTCGACCGGGTCGAGGGTCAAATCGGGGTCGCCGTTCCACATCTTGCGAACGCATATTGAGCCACGTATGTTAGCGATAACATCGATGGACTTGGTATAAGACGCCGGCACGGCGAACCACTCGCCGGGTCCAGTCGACGCGTGCTGCGCGTCGCGCGTCGACGCCATCGCACAGACCCTCGCCGCCCGGTCGGCCACCACCCCCGCCGGGTCGGGCGGCGCTGCCCCATGCCACCACGGAGGTCGTGATGCCCTACCCGTCCCTCAACCGTCGACACGTGCTCCGGGCCGCCGGTGCGGCCGCCGTCGCCGCCGCCGTCGGCCCCACGCTCGCCAACGGCACCGCCAGCGCGGCGCTCGCCCCGGTGCGGCCCGATCTCGGCGTCTCCGCCTACGCCTTCGAGCCGGGCCAGGTGCGGTTGACCGCCAGCCGCTGGCTGGACAACCAGAACCGCACGCTCAACTACCTGCGCTTCGTCGACGTCAACCGGCTGCTCTACAACTTCCGGGCCAACCACCGGCTCTCCACCGCCGGTGCCGCGGCCCTCGGCGGCTGGGAGGCACCCAACTTCCCGTTCCGCACCCACTCCCAGGGGCACTTCCTGACCGCCTGGTCGTACATGTGGGCGGTACTCGGCGACACCACCTGCCGGGACAAGGCCAACCAGATGGTGGCCGAGCTGGCCAGGTGTCAGGCCAACAACGCCGCGGCGGGCTTCAACACCGGGTACCTCAGCGGCTTCCCCGAGTCCGACTTCACCGCCGTGGAGAACCGCACGCTCAACAACGGCAACGTGCCGTACTACGCCATCCACAAGACCCTGGCTGGGCTGCTCGACGTGTGGCGGTACATCGGCAACAACCAGGCCCGTGACGTCCTGCTGGCGTTCGCCGGCTGGGTCGACTGGCGCACCAGCCGGCTGACCTCGGCTCAGATGCAGGCGATGCTGGGCACCGAGTTCGGCGGCATGAACGCGGTGCTGACCGACCTCTACCAGCAGACCGGCGACGCCCGGTGGCTCACCGCCGCCCAACGGTTCGACCACAACGCCGTGTTCAACCCGCTCGCGGCCAACTCCGACCAGCTCAACGGGCTGCACGCCAACACCCAGGTACCGAAGTGGATCGGCGCGGCGCGCGAGTTCAAGGCCACCGGCACCACCCGGTACCGGGACATCGCCAGCAACGCGTGGAACATGACGGTCAACGCGCACACGTACGTCATCGGCGGCAACAGCCAGGCCGAGCACTTCCGGGCACCCAACGCCATCGCCGGATACCTGCGCAACGACACCTGCGAGGCGTGCAACACGTACAACATGCTCAAGCTGACCCGGGAGTTGTGGCTGCTGGACCCGAACCGCGTGGCGTACTTCGACTTCTACGAGCGAGCCCTGCTCAACCACCTGGTCGGTGCGCAGAACCCGGCCGACAACCACGGCCACATCACCTACTTCACGCCGTTGAATCCCGGCGGGCGGCGGGGCGTGGGACCGGCCTGGGGCGGCGGTACCTGGAGTACCGACTACAACTCCTTCTGGTGCTGCCAGGGCACCGGCCTGGAGAGCAACACCACGCTCATGGACTCGATCTACTTCCACAACGGCACCACGCTCACGGTGAACCTGTTCATGCCCTCGGTGCTCAACTGGTCCCAACGCGGCATCACTGTCACCCAGACCACCACCTACCCGGTCGGCGACACCACGACCCTCACCGTCACCGGCAACGTCAGCGGCTCCTGGGCGATGCGAATCCGCATCCCGGCCTGGACGCAGGGCGCGACGGTGAGCGTCAACGGCACCACGCAGAACATCACCACCACCCCGGGTTCGTACGCGACCCTCACCCGGTCCTGGACCTCCGGCGACACGGTGACCGTACGGCTGCCGATGCGCGTGATCGTGCAGGCGGCCAACGACAATCCGAACGTGGTCGCCCTGACCTACGGTCCGGCGGTGCTCTCCGGCAACTACGGCAACACCGCGCTCTCCGCGCTGCCCGCCCTGGCCACCACCTCGGTCACCCGGACCAGCACCTCGGCGTTGACCTTCACCGCCACCGCCAACGGCTCCACTGTCAACCTGGGTCCGTTCTACGAGGCGCACGGGCACAACTACACCGTCTACTGGAGCGCCAACGGCCAGTCACCGGGCGGGACGACGGCAACGTTCCGGCTCGCCAACGTGGCAAGTGGCCTGGTACTCGGCATCGAGAACATGTCCACCGCCGACGGGGCCCCGGCGTTGCAGTGGGCCGACAACGGCACCGCGGACCACGACTGGCAGCTTGTCGTCGACGGCAGCGCGATCAAGCTCCGCAACGCCAACAGCGGCAAGGTGCTCGGCGTGCAGGACATGTCGACAGCCGACAACGCACAGGTCCTGCAATGGTCGGACACCGGCACGGCCGACCACCGGTGGACGATCGTGGACGTCGGGGACGGATCGCACAAGATCCGCAACGGGCACACCGGCAAGCTGCTCGCCGTCCTCAACGGCTCCACCGCTCAGGGTGCCCGAGTCGTCCAGGATCCGGACAACGGCACGTCGGACAACCAGTGGCGGTTCCTGCCCAACGGCACCCGCCGGATCCAGAACCTGGCCACCGGCCTGGTACTCGGCGTTCAGAACATGTCCACCGCCGACGGCGGCCTGGTGATCCAGTGGGGTGACACCGGCACCGCCGACCACCTCTGGACCGCGATCGTGGACAGCGGCGGCTATCTGCGGCTGCGCAACTCCAACAGCGGCAAGGTGCTGGGCGTGGAGAACGGCAGCAGCGCCAACGGCGCCCGGGTGGTGCAGTGGGCCGACAACGGGGCGGCCAGCAACCGGTGGCGGTTGCGGTACGCCGCGAACGGCTACTTCCGGATCCAGTCCGCCAACGGCGGGCGGGTTCTCGGCGTCACCGGCGCCTCGTCCAGCCAGGGCGCCCAGATCGTGATCTGGGACGACAGCGGCGCGGGCGACCACCGTTGGCGTTTCATCTGAGCCTGAGCACCTGCCACCGAGGCCGGTGTGCAGGACCCGCCACGGGGCGCGCACACCGGCCTCCACGACGGTCCGGAACCGTCACCACATTCACCATCATCGCTTGAGCATGTTATCGATAACATGCTAACTTCGGGGCAGGGAGCACGGGCACGCTCCTGTTCGAGATCACCGGCCACCGGGCCGAGGCGGCCACCCGCCGACCCCGCCCGGTGGCCTGTCCGGGCCGGCATCCGCGAGACGCCGCGCGCTGTCCATCCGCGCGGAAGGGCACGCCTCGACGGCACAGATCACCGCGCCACCCCGGGGGACGGCCGCTGCCAAGAGCGGACCGGAACATCTCAACCCACCGCGTAACCCGCGCGATCCGCGTCCGGGTCGGCCTCGCCGTGCCCGGATCCGGACGCCCGGGCCGGGACCTCCGCCGACGGCACCTGCTCCGCAGCGGAGAGCCGGGACCACCACCATCGAAAGGGCACGTCGATGACACTCAGAACCAGCGGAGGCAGAGTCGCGGGCATCCGCCCACGTACCGTGCTGATGTCCGTCGCGGCGACTGCCGCGCTGCTCGTCTCCACCGCGCTCATCGCGCCCTCCGCGCACGCCGCCGCCAGCACCCTCGGCGCGGCGGCAGCGCAGAGCGGTCGCTACTTCGGTGCTGCCACCAACTCGTTCCAACTCTCCAACGGCGCCTACGCCACGATCCTGAACCGCGAGTTCAACTCGATCGTGGCCGAGAACGAGATGAAGTGGTACGCCACCGAGCCTCAGCAGAACTCCTTCAGTTTCAGCGCGGGTGACCGGCTCGTCGCGCACGCCCGGGCCAACGGGATGTCCGTCCGGGGCCACACCCTGCTCTGGCACGCTCAACAGCCGGGCTGGGCGCAGAACATGTCAGGCACCGCGCTGCGCAACGCGGCGATCAACCACGTCACCCGGGTAGCCACCCACTACCGGGGGCAGATCCATTCGTGGGACGTGGTGAACGAGGCGTTCGCCGACGGTGGCAGCGGCGCGCGGCGGGACTCGAACCTGCAACGCACCGGCAACGACTGGATCGAGGCCGCGTTCCGGGCCGCCCGCGCGGCCGACCCCGGTGCCAAGCTCTGCTACAACGACTACAACACCGACGGCATCAACGCGAAGTCGACAGGCATCTACAACATGGTGCGCGACTTCAAGCAGCGCGGCGTACCCATCGACTGCGTCGGCTTCCAGTCCCACCTGGGCACCACGATCGCCAGCGACTACCAGGCCAACCTGCAACGCTTCGCCGACCTGGGCGTCGACGTCCAGATCACCGAGCTGGACGTCGCCGAGGGAGGCAACCAGGCGAGCATCTACGAGCGGGTGACCCGGGCCTGCCTGGCCGTGACGCGGTGTACCGGCATCACGGTGTGGGGTGTCTGGGACGCCGCCTCCTGGCGAGATGACAACCCGCTGCTGTTCGACCGCAACGGGAACAAGAAGCCCGCGTACACGTCGGTGCTCAACGCGCTGAACAGCGTCAGCGGACCGAACCCGACGAACCCGCCGCCGACCACCACCACGCCTCCGCCGCCCGGCGGTGGCGCCTGCTCGGCGTCGGTGTCGCTGAACTCGTGGAACGGCGGCTTCGTGGCCACCGTCCGGGTCACCGCCGGCAACGCCGCGATCCGCGGCTGGACCGTGCGGATCACGCTGCCTGGCGGCGCGGCGGTCACCGGCACCTGGAACGCGCAGGCCAGTGGCAGCACCGGGACGGTGAACTTCAGCAACGTCAGCTACAACGGCCAGGTCGGCGCGGGCGGTAGCACCGAGTTCGGCTTCCAGGGCACCGGCACCGGCCCCTCCGCCACCCCCACCTGCACCGCAACCTGACCCACCCACCCACTCCCCCACCCCTGCCGGGATGGGGGGACCCAGGTTGATCAAGAGGTTCTGGTCGCGCCAAACGCGACCAGAACTTCTTGATCAGCTCATCGGAAGTGATTCAGCGGCGGGGAGGTGGGGCGACGCTGCGGCGCGCCACCAGGGTGGGGGCGATGGTCTCGCGCAACGCGCCGCCGCTCACCGACTCGATCTGGGTGAGCAGCATCTCCAGGCTCGCCCGGGCCACCGCGCCGAAGTCCGGTCGCACGGTGGTCAGCGGCGGGATGAAGTACGCGGCCTCCGGCACGTCGTCGAAGCCGACCACGCTTATGTCGTCCGGCACCCGGCGACCGTGCTCGTGCAGGGCCCGCAGCACCCCGAGGGCCAGGTGGTCGTTGGCGGTGAAGACCGCTGTGACGTCCGGCATCCGGGCCAGCATCTGCCCGCACCGGTAACCGGCCGCCGCGGACCAGTCCGCCGGCACCAGCGGCGGGATCTCCGCGCCGGCCGAGGTCAGTGCCTCCCGCCAGCCCTCGATGCGGCCGGCACTGTCGAACCAGTCGGACGGACCGGAGACATGCCAGACCGTACGGTGCCCGGCGTCGAGCAGGTGCTGGGTGGCGGCCCGGGCGCCGGCCGCCTGGTCCACTGTCACCAGCGGCATCGGCCGGTGGGGATCCCCGTCCACGGTCACCAGCGGCACGTCCTTGGGTAGCCGCTCCAGCGCCTCACCGGCCGACTCCACCGGCGCGATCACCACGATGCCGGCGACCCGGTGTGCCAGGTGCCGCTCGACCACCGCGGAGATCGACCGATGGTCGAGGTCGCGCACACTGCCCACGCTCACCGCGAAACCGGACTCGGCGGCCGTCTGCTCCAGCGCAGCCAGCAGGGAGGCCGGGCCGTAGAGGGTGGTGTTCTGAGCCACCACCCCGATCACCTGCGACCTGCCGGTGACCAGCGCACGGGCCGCTCGATTCGGCCGGTAGCCCAGCTCGGCGATGGCCGCCTGCACGCGCAGCCGGGTCTGCTCGCGGACGTTCGGGTGACCGTTCAGCACGCGTGAGACCGTCTGATGGGAAACACCGGCGAGGCGGGCCACGTCCGTCATCGCAGGATCGCGTACGGCCATCTCACACTCCCCGCAATCCAGTCATCGCCGCAGCCCGTCGGCGATGACTGGCACGGCTCAGGTACAAAGATCCCCTCGCGCGGTGCCCACGCCGGCCGTGCCGTCCGGGTGGAGAGCGCTAGATCACGCACAGTCTAGCGCCAGCAGCGGCCCCGGTGACCGGCGGCCCGACCGCGTCCGCCGCACAGCTTCTCCCAGAGTCTTCTGTTAGCGGTCACACCGGCATTCCGCTGAGTACCGCCCGAAGCCCGCACAGTGCGCCAGGATGCCGCGCAGCTGGCAACAGGCAATTTACAGACATTGATGATAGCGATAACATTTTCGTCATCGGAACGGTACCTGTCGGCACGTCACGGCTGGCGCCGTCCAGGCCCGAAACGGCGTGACGACCGGTGCCAGCCGAGCCCTGCGCGTCGGCGCCCCGCACGACAGCGCGCGTGAGCGGGGCGTCGGGTCGGGATCCACCACCAGCACAGTTCCACGGCCGCACCCCCGCCGACCGCCGCGACGCCGGCAACCGGTGGCCGAACCGATGACCGCACTGACAAGGAGGAATTCAACGTGCGTAGCGCAAGAAGGTGGCTGACCGCCGCCCTCGGCATCCTGGCGGTGACGCTCACCGCGAGCTTCGCCGACGGGGTCATCTCCCCCAAGCCGGCGCAGGCGCTGAACAACGGCGTCGCCCGTACCCCGCCGATGGGCTGGAACACCTGGAACACGTTCGGCTGCAACATCAATGAGACCCTGATCCGGCAGATGGCCGACTCGATCGTCAACCAGGGTCTGCGCGACCTCGGCTACAAGTACGTCGTCGTCGACGACTGCTGGTTCGATCCGAACCGGGACGCGCAGGGCAACCTCCAGGCCCACCCGCAGCGGTTCCCGAGCGGCATGAAGGCCCTCGGCGACTACCTGCACTCCCGTGGCCTGCTGTTCGGCATCTACCAGGCACCGCTGGACCGCACCTGTGCCCAGTACTTCAACTCCTTCCCCGGCGCCACGGGCAGCCTGGGACACGAGTACCAGGACGCCCGGCAGTTCGCCGCCTGGGGCGTGGACTACCTCAAGTACGACTGGTGCTCCCCCACCGGCACCATCAACGATCAGGTGGCGCGGTTCAGCATCATGCGCGACGCGCTGGCGGCCACCGGCCGGCCGATCGTCTACAGCATCAACTCGAACAGCATCCACGAGAAGACCGGGCCGCAACGCAACTGGAGCGACGTGGCGAACCTCTGGCGGACCACCGAGGACATCACAAACACCTGGGACAGCGGCCAGACCAACGGGTACCCGATGGGCATCCAGAACATCGTCAACGTGAACGTGCCGTTGGCCGGCTACGCCGCACCGGGCGGATTCAACGACCCGGACATGCTTGAGGTCGGCAACGGTGGGATGAACGACACCGAGATGCGCAGCCATTTCGCGCTCTGGGCGATCATGGCAGCGCCGCTGATGATGGGCAACGACCTGCGCTCGGCCAGCACGGCGACGCTGGACATCCTGCGGAACCAGAACCTGGTCGCGATCAACCAGGACACGCTGGGACTCCAGGCCGTCCAGGTCTCCCATGACGGCACCCGACGGATCCTGGCCAAGCGCCTGGCCAACGGTGACGTCGCGGTCGCCCTGTTCAACCAGGGCAACTCCACCACGACGATCTCCACCACGGCGGCGGCTATCGGCAAGACCGGCAGCTCGTTCACGCTGCTCAACGCGTGGACAAACGGCACCTCGACGACCACCGGCACCATCTCCGCGAGCGTGCCGGCACACGGCACCGTGGTGTACCGGGTCAGCGGCGGCGGCACCACCGACCCGCCGGTCCCGAGCACCTTCCGGCTGCGCAGCGAGTCCTCCGGGCGCTGCCTCGATCTCGACAACTCCAACACCGCAAACGGCACCGGCACCCTGATCTGGGACTGCCACGGCAACCCCAACCAGCAGATCAGCCAGCAGGGCCAGACGCTGCGGGTTCTCGGCAAGTGCCTGGACGTGCCGACGAACGCGGTAAACGGCACCCGGGTGCAGATCTGGGACTGCAACGGCGGCACCAACCAGCAGTGGACCTTCAACGCCAACGGGACGGTGAGCAACGGCCGCTTCCCCTCGCTGTGTCTGGACGTGAACAACGCCGGTACGGCCAACGGGACCGCGGTGATCCTCTGGTCCTGCCACGGCAACGCCAACCAGCGATGGAGCCGGGCATGAGGACCGGACGGCAATCGTGGGCACGCGGCGCGACGCCGCGTGCCCGCACCACCCGGCACCCTGGAGGTGTCGCATGACGCCGCGGGCCGCGCGTAGGAGTGCGACGGGGCTCCGCCGCCTCGTCGCCGTGCTCGCGAGCGTGGCCTGCACGATCGCCCTGCTACCCGGCACCGCGCGAGCCGACAACCCGATCGTCCAGCACATCTACACCGCCGACCCGGCACCGATGCTGCACAACGGCCGGGTGTACCTCTACACGGGACACGACGAGGACGGCTCCACCTACTTCACCATGCGTGACTGGCGGGTCTTCTCCTCGGCCGACATGGTGAACTGGACCGACCACGGCACGCCGATGAGCCTGGCCACGTTCGCCTGGGCGGACGCCAACGCGTGGGCCGGGCACGTCATCGCCCGTAACGGGAAGTTCTACTGGTACGTGCCCGTCCGGCAACGCTCGAACGGGCAGATGGTGATCGGGGTGGGGGTCGCGGACAGCCCGACCGGGCCGTTCCGTGACGCACTCGGCCGTCCGCTCGTCGGCAACGGCGAGATCGATCCGCACGCGTTCATCGACGACGACGGCCAGGCGTACCTGTACTGGGGCAATCCGAACCTGTGGTACGTACGGCTCAACTCCGACATGATCTCGTTTTCCGGTGGCCCGACCCAGATCCCGCTGACCACTGCGGGCTTCGGTACCCGTACCGGTAACGCCAGCCGGCCCACCCTCTACGAGGAAGGGCCGTGGGTCTACAAGCGCAACGGGCTCTACTACAACGTGTTCGCGGCGGAGTGCTGCTCGGAGTTCATCGGCTACTCGACGGCACCCGGCCCGACCGGTCCGTGGACGTACCGGGGAACGGTCATGCCCCGGCAGGGCTCCAGCTTCACCAATCACCCCGGCGTGATCGACTTTGCCGGCGGATCGTACTTCTTCTATCACAACGGCGCGCTGCCCGGCGGTGGCGGCTACACCCGGTCGGTCGCCGTGGAGAAGTTCACCTACAACTCCAACGGCACCATCCCCACAATGAACATGACCACCGCCGGGGCGCCCCAGGTCGGCACGTTGAACCCGTACGTGCGACAGGAGGCCGAGACGATCGCCTGGGGGTCCGGCATCGAGACCGAGCCGTCCAGCGAGGGTGGCATGAACGTCGGCTGGATCGAGAACGGCGACTACATCAAGGTCAAGGGGGTCGCTTTCGGCACTGGGGCGACCACCTTCTCCGCGCGGGTCGCCTCGGCCACCAGCGGTGGCCGCATCGAGGTCCGGCTGGACAGCGCCAGCGGCCCGCTCGTCGGCACCTGCACGGTGGCCGGCACCGGCGGTTGGCAGAACTGGACGACAACCAGCTGCGGGGTGAGCGGAGCCACCGGTACCCGCGACCTCTACCTGCGCTTCGCCGGTGGCAGCGGCAACCTGTTCAACGTCAACTGGTGGCAGTTCGCCGGTGGCGGTAGCGCCCCCACGGCCTACCGGATCACCAATCGCAACAGCGGACAGGTCGTCGACGTGCAGCAGCCCAACCTCGACAACCTCGCGGTGATCGGCCAGTGGAGCAGCAACGGCAGCGCCTGGCAGCAGTGGCGCTTCCTCGACGCCGGCAACGGCAACGTCCGGCTGCAGAGCGTGCACAGCGGCAAGTGCGTCGACGTACGCGACGTCTCCACCGCCGACGGCGCGCAGATCATCCAGTACACCTGCCACGACGGCCTGAACCAGGTCTTCAGCTGGCGGTCGACGGGTGACGGCTACCACCAGCTGGTAAACGTCAACAGCAGCAAGTGCCTGAACGTGGTCGGCGGCTCGACCGCTGCCGGCGCTGCCCTTGAGCAGCGGACGTGCGGCTCCGCGACCAGCATGCAGTGGACCCGCGCTGCCTGAGCCACAGGACTGCTGTGGAGGGGTATGTCACTGAGGCATGATCATGTCTCAGTGACATACCCACTCCGCAGGTAGTGCCTCTCGTGCCAACCTGACGTCCTTCTGTCGGGCATCCGCCGGAGTGTGAAGTCAGGTATCCGATCGGCTGGCGGGTCAGCAGCGACTACCGTCCCCCTTTCCGGGGTGTCGACAAGAGACGGTGGACGCGATGACGGACGATTGGCGAATTACCCTCGAAGAGCTGCACTGTGTCGACGCCGACGAGGACGGCGGCGATGGGGACGAGCCAATGTTCGCGGTGATCGGATTCCGCAGCCGATTCGGAATTTCCGGCTCTACCCGCGTCTGGCGGCTTCCTGTCGACGGCGACAAATGGCCGACCGGGGTGCGGTCACATTTGTTCTATCCGATCGACCCAGCGGTCGGGGCGGTCGACTTTCCCGAGGTCCGCAGGATGCGTCCCGGCACCATCGATGCCGAGGTGTTCGGTGTCGTCATCGTCGCGGCGGAACGAGATGGGAGCCCGCCGTCGATCGCCGCGCACCTCATGGACCAGGCGGTCACGGTCCTGCACGGGGAGCTTGTCAGACTGCTGGAAAACCGGCATCTCACCATCTTCGTGCCGCAGGAGGCGCAGGAAGAGGTCGAGTCGACGATTGCCTCGATCGCGGCGGCTGTCGACCCTCCTCTTCGCAGCAAGATCGCAATCTGGGCTGCGTCCGGGGCCGACCCGGACGACCAGCTTGGAATGCAGTTGCTCGTCTTCACCAATTTCCGTGGCCTGGCGATTCCCTGGGTCCGCCCGTTGGCACACGGTTCGTCAATGCTGCTCGACTTCCGCGGCAGGTCCGTGCATTATCGGCTCCGGGTCAGGCTCGATCGGACTCGGGAGGAAGTACCCACCTTCGCCCCGGTCACCTTCGAACCGCAGTGCGCACCCCTGGCATACCGGGTCATCCCGCTCCCCGAAGCGGTGGAGATGGTCCGGCGCGGATCCGGTGCCGACCTCCAATTCGAGATCGAGTTGCTCGACGGCGCGACCAGCCGCACCGGATTCGGTTCTCAGCCTCGCCATCACCCCGGCCAGTACCACGCGCCAAGCGTCTTCGTCACCGGCGGCACCTACGGCGAGGCGATTTCCATGTCCGCAGTGGAGTGCCGTGACGGGCGCGTGACCACCGCCCGATGGAAGGCGCAGATCCTCCTCGGCCGCACCGCCGTCGGCGATCCCGGCCCGCACACCCTGCACGTCCTCATCAACGATGTGGACCTCTGGTACGCGCCGCTGAGTCAGAACGGCACCGTCTGGCAGGGCGGCGACGGCCAGCCACGATCCGTGCAGGTGACGAGCAGACGCCGACCGACCCTGCACTGACGACGCCGCACGGACGGGTGCCGGGTGGGACGTTTCCCACCCGGCACCCGCACTTCCCCCGGCGGCCGGCGGCGGCGTTCTGCCGGACCGGAGGAGGGGCCTGTCGCCCGCTCGGCGGGCAGACGACAGGCCCCGGTCCGTGGGTGACGACCCGGCGATGGTCGGTACGGCGCCGGGACCGCCACCGCTACGTCACGGCGTGGCCAGCTCGAACCGCCGTACCGTGACCGCGCCGCCCAGCGCCTGGGTGGCGTGGTTGAAGATGGCGAACCGGTACCCCATGAAGAACGTCCAGTTGTTGTTGAGCGTCAGGGCGTTGCCCAGCGGGACGAAGGTGACCCCGTCGGTGCTGTAGGAGAAACGCGCCTGTCGTCCGGAGCCGGGCCGGATGTCGGCGTTGGCCCGCAGCCAGATCCGGCCGCCGGAGACCGCGGCGCTGGCGACCTCGCTGCCGGTGCTGGTGGTGTCCCAGTTGCTGTTCATGTTCAGCCCGTTGGTCATGACGACCCTGGTGGTCCCGTTGTCCCGCCGGACGCCGATCCACGCCGAGACGTCCCGCAGCATGGCCAGGCCGGTGCGATCGCCGTCGCGCATCGTCGAGTAATCGATCTCGACCGTGCCGGTCGAGGTCGGCCCCTGGATACGGTGGGTGATCGTGTTGCGTGCCTGATACAGGTCGTTGGTCACGGTGGCGGTCTGCAGGCGCAGTCCGTTGTTCACCGACCACCGGCTGTTGTCCGGGTTGTGGTTCCATTCCCACTGCGGACCGAGGGTGGTGCCGGCGAACGTGTCGGCGCCGGTGAGCGGCTTGACCGGGCGCAGCGGCAGCGGGTTCGGGTAGTTGACCCCCCAGGCGCCGTTTACCGTCTGCACCTGCGGCCAACCGTCCGCGGTCCAGGTGATCGGTGCGAGAGTCGGCATCCGGCCGCCCGGGTACGCGTCGGTGAAGGCCATGTAGTACCAGGAACCGTTCGGCAGCTGCACCAGTCCGCCCTGGTGCGGCACCCCGCCGCCGGAGATCGGGCCCTGCATGTTGAGCAGCACCTGGCGCTGCTCGTACGGGCCGAAGGGACCGTTCGTGGACTTGAGCACGTACTGGCCGTTGGCCGGACGGGTCAGCCAGATGTAGTAGGCACCGTTGCGCTTGTAGAAGCGCGCGCCCTCCAGGGTGCCGATGCTCGACGGGGTCTGGTAGACCTGCTGGGCCCGGACCTGGCTGCGTCCGTCGGCGGAGAGCTGAGCCACGCTGATGGTGCCGTTGCCGTACGCGACGTACATGGTGTCGTTGTCGTCGATGAGCATTCCGGCGTCGTAGTAGCACTGGGGCAGGGTGGCGTGTCGGCTCCAGGTGCCGTCGACGGCCGTCGCGGTGTAGATGTGGGTCTGGGCGAAGTTGATGCACCCGGCCCAGTAGTAGGTCTGGTTGCTCGGCCGGTAGTTCAGCGTGGAGGCCCAGATGCCCTCCACGTACGCCTGTTGCCCAGCAGGCAGGTCGTACTTGGTACCGAAGTCCAGGCGGGGTACCGAGTGCCCGGCGAACTCCCAGTTCACCAGGTCGTACGAGCGCAGGATCGGGGCACCTGGCGAGTAGTGCATGGTGGAGGCGGTCATGTAGTACACCTCGCCGACCCGGATGACCTCGACGTCGGCGAAGTCCTGCCAGACCACCGGGTTGGTGAAGCTGCCGCCGGGGGGCGTGCCGGGGTTACCGCCGCTGCCGACCTGAACCAGTTGCCACTGCTGGTTGGCCCCGCCCCAGTCGTCGTACTGCACGATGTTGCCGCCGTCGGCGGTCGAGGCGTTCTGCACCTCCATCGCCTTGTTGGAGTTGCGGTTGATCAGCCGGACGTAGCCACCGGCCGAGTCGGCCAGCCGGAACTGCTGGTTGGTCCCGTTGTGGTCGCTCCACTGCACGATCGAGGCACCGTTGGCGGTGGAGAAGTTGTACACGTCGAGCACCTTGCCCGAATGCCGCGAACGCAGCCGGTAGTAGCCGCCGCCGGAGTCGACGAACTGCCACTGCTGCCACGCACCGTCGTTGCGCGCCCACTGGGTGATCCGCGCACCGTCGTTCGTCGCCTGGTTGTAGACGTCGAGCGCCTTGCCGCTGTTGCGGTTGACCAGCACGTACCAGGCGTTTGTGTCCACAGTGGCGGCGGCCGCCGGCGATGGTGCCACCGCCGCGAGGGAACCGCCCACCACCATCGCCGCCAGGACGGCGACCGCGCGCGACAGCCAGCCGCGCCGGCCCGGCACGGCTCGTGGGACCTCACCAATGGCAATCATGATCCTCCTTCAGCATGCGAGCAGAACGAACAGCGGGACGGTCTCTCTGCGGCCTACGCCGTCGCTGTTCCTATGCGACGTGTGATCGCTAACATGACCGCTCTGCCCAGGGAGAGATCAGGTGACCACCAGCTTCACAGCAACGTGGCACGTCCCGGACGGCCACAGATATCGTCCGTCTTCACTACGACTGTGAGCGATAACACGGCCTTCGTCAAGACGTAACATCGATGACTCACGTACTGCTCGGCGGAAGCTGTTGCGGTCCCCGGCCGGCGGGGTGGCACGCCGGCCGGGGACCCTGCCACCCGCAGGCGCGGGCAGCCGCTGGCGTGGCGGACGGGCCGCTGCGGCCGGTCCACCACGCCAGCATCCGATGGCGGTCAGAACCCCCGGGCGAGCCGGTAGTACGCCTGGTTCCAGCGCAGCTCGTCGGCGAACCGCCGGGGATCGGTGTCGGCGTCGATGACGACCAGTTCGGTCCGGCTCATCTCGGCGAGATCGTGCAACTCCTCCACGCCCACCGCCTGGGACAGCACCGTGTGGTGCGGAGCGCCCGCGGTGATCCACGCCTCGGCGGAGCCGGGCAGGTGCGGCCGTGGCCGCCAGACCGCCCGGGCGACCGGCAGCCGGCGCAGTGGGTGCGGCGGGGTGACCACGTCGACCTCGTTGGCCACCAACCGGAACCGCTCGCCCATGTCCGCCAGGCCGAGCACCACCGCCGGCCCCGGCGCGGCGTCGAAGACCAGCCGGACGGGATCCTCGCGACCGCCGATGCTCAGCGGATGGATCTCCACGTTCGGCACGTCCCCGGCGATCGAGGGGCACACCTCGAGCATGTGGGCACCGAGCACCAGTTCCTCACCGGGGGTGAGGTCGTAGGTGTAGTCCTCCATGAACGAGGTGCCGCCCTCGGTGCCGACGGCCATCGCCTTGAGGGTGTGCACCAGCACCGAGGTCTTCCAGTCCCCCTCACCTCCGAAGCCGTAGCCGTCGGCCATGAGTCGCTGCACCGCGATGCCGGGCAGTTGACGCAGCCCGCCCAGGTCCTCGAAGTTGGTGGTGAACGCGCGGAAGCCACCGGCGTCGAGGAAGGTGCGCAGACCCAGTTCCAGCCGGGCGGCGTACCGCAGCGAGTCGTGCCGCTCGCCGCCGGGCCGCAGTTCGGCGGCGACCCGGAAGGTGTCGTCGTACTCCTTGACCAGGTCGTTGATCTGCGCCTCGGTCACCTCGTCGACCACCCGCACCAGGTCGTTGACGCCGTAGGTGTTCACCGAGACGCCGAAGCGCAGCTCCGCCTCGACCTTGTCCCCCTCGGTCACTGCCACGTCGCGCATGTTGTCGCCGAACCGCGCCAGCCGCAGCGAGCGCATCGCCGACCAGCCGATCGCCGCCCGGGTCCAGGCGCCGACGCGGGTGACCACGCGGGGGTCGGAGACGTGCCCGGCGACCGTCTTGCGGGCCACCCCGAGCCGGGTCTGGATGTACCCGAACTCCCGGTCGCCGTGGGCGGCCTGGTTCAGGTTCATGAAGTCCATGTCGATCTCGTCCCACGGCAGCAGGACGTTCGCCTGGGTGTGCAGATGCAGCAGAGGAGTCTGCAACGCGTCCAGGCCCGAGATCCACATCTTGGCCGGCGAGAAGGTGTGCATCCAGGCGATCACCCCGACCGCCCCCTGCGTCGCGGCATCCCGGCAGGTCCGCAGGATGTCGGCGCTTGTGGTCAGGACCGGCTTCCAGACCACCCGGGCGGGAATGTGCGGCGACTCGTCGAGCAGAGCGGCGATCTGACGGGACTGGTCGGCCACCTGCCGGAGCGTGTCCTCGCCGTACATTGCCTGGCTTCCGGTGAGGAACCAGACCTCGGGTTCAGGGTGTGTTGCCATGGGAGTTGCCTTCCGCGAGAGGGGCGGTCACTTGTAGCGGATGCCGATGAGGCGCTGGAGCAGGATGAACGCGAAGAGCAGGCCTCCGATCACGATCTTGGTCCACCAGGAGTTGAGGCTGCCGTCGAAGGTGATCAAGGTCTGGATCACGCCGAGTACCAGCACACCGAGCACCGTGCCGAAGATGTAGCCCGAGCCACCGGTGAGCACGGTGCCGCCGATGACCACGGCCGCGATCACGTCCAGTTCCATCCCGATGGCGATCAGCGGAGCGCCTGAGAGCGTGTAGAACGACAGCAGGATCCCGCCGATCGCCGCGCACAGACCACTGATGGTGTAGACAGCGATCCGGGTCCGGCCCAACGGCAGCCCCATCAGCAGTGCCGACTGCGGGTTGCCGCCGATCGCGTAGACGTTGCGTCCGAGGCGCGTGTACGCCAGCACGTACGCGGCGACAAGCACCACCGCGAACGCGACGAGCACGCTGATCGAGACGAAGTTGCCCCGGGGATCGCCGATCCGGTACTGCGACATCGTGGTCCAGAACCCGTCGGTGATCGGGATCGACGCGTTGCTGATGAACGTGCACATGCCCCGGGCGAAGAACATCCCGGCCAGGGTGACGATGAAGGGTTGGATGTCGAAGAAGTGGATCGCACAACCCATCAGGAACCCGAGCGTCGGCCCGATCAGCAGGGCGATCACCAGCACCAGCACCGCGGGCAGACCGGATTGCAGCAACCACGCCGAGACCATCGCGGTCATCGCCGCCACCGAGCCGACCGACAGGTCGATACCACCGGTGAGGATCACGAAGGTCATCCCCACGGCGATGACCAGCAGGAAACCGTTATCGATGAAGACGTTGAAAACTACCTGGATGTTGGAGAACGCCCGGTACTGGGACACGCCGATGCCGTACATCACCAGCAGCAGCGCCAGGGTCGCCAGCACCGGCATGTGCCGCCGAGGCAGCCTGGCCCAGCTCGGGCCCGTAGTGAGTGACGTCGTGCTCATGCCGCCACCTGCTCCTTCTGCTGCTGCGGCGACGACTGCGGCGGCTGTGGTGTCCCGGGCCGTCGACGGCGGAACCTGGCCCGGAAGGCCGGCGCCTGGATGAGGCAGACGGCAATGACGACCACCGCTTTGAACAGCAGCGCCGTCTGCGGTGAGATGTTCATGGCGTACACCGTGGTGGTGAGGGTCTGGATGATCAGCGCGCCGACGATGGTGCCGCTGAGGTAGAAACGGCCGCCGGCGAGTGAGGTGCCACCGATGACGACCGCGAGGATCGCGTCGAGTTCCACCCAGAGACCTGTGTTGTTGCCGTCGGCGCTGGAGACGTTCGCGGTCATCATGAACCCGGCGATCGCGGCGCAGGCGGCGCTCACGACGTAGACGAGGAAGACGACCCGACCGGACCGGATGCCCGCCAGCCGGCTGGCCTCCCGGTTGCCGCCCACCGATTCGACGATCATGCCGAGCGCGGTGCGGCGGGTGAATGCCGCGACGAGCAGTGCCGCGGCCAATGCGATGAAGATCGCCAGGGGCAGGGTCAGCAGGTGCCCCAGCCCGATCGCCCGGTACGGCCCGGAGTTGATGGTGATGATCTGGCCCTCGGCGATCAGCTGCGCGAGGCCCCGGCCGGCCACCATCAGAATGAGCGTGGCGATGATCGGTTGGATGCCGATGACGGAGACCAGGACCCCGTTCCAGGCACCCAGCACCAACGCGACCCCGAGCGCCATGGCGAGCGCGGTCAGCACGGTGACCAGATTGTTCTGGTCGGGCGCCCGGCTGATGTAGAGACAGGCGATGGCACCGCTGATCGCGCAGATCGAGCCGACCGACAGGTCGATACCACCGGTGGAGATGACCAGGGTCATGCCGAGCCCGACCAGGATCAGCGGGGCACTCAACCGGAGGATGTCGATCGGGGTGCCGTACAGGTGCCCGTTGTTGACCTCGACGGCCAGGAACCCCGGACGGTAGACGGTGTTGGCCGCCAACATGACCACGAGCACGGCGACCGGCCAGAACAGCCGGTGACCGAGCAGGGTCCGGAAGCGGTTACCGGCGTCGCTCATCGGCTCGCCTCCTCACGCTCGGTGCCGCTGGCGATGGTCTGCATGACGCGGTCCGCGTCCACAGTGTCGTCGTTGTCGAGTTGGGCGACCAGTTCCCGGTCGCGCATCACCGCGATCTTGTGGCTGAGGCGCAGCACCTCCTCCAGCTCGGCGGAGATGAACAGCACCGCCATCCCGCCGTCAGAGAGCTGCACCACCAGCTTCTGGATCTCGGCCTTCGCGCCGATGTCGATGCCCCGGGTCGGCTCGTCGAGGATGAGCAGCCGCGGCTCGGTGATCAGCCAGCGGGCCAACAGCACCTTCTGCTGGTTGCCGCCGGAGAGGTTGCGTACCGGCATCTCCGGGTTGGCCGGCCGGATGCTCAGGGCCTTGATGTACCTGTCGACAAGCTCGTCCTGACGGCGACGGGGGATCGGACGCAGCCAGCCACGAGCGGCCTGCATGGCCAGGATCATGTTCTCCCGGACCGACAGGTCGGCGATGATCCCCTCCGCCCGGCGGTTCTCCGAACAGAAGCCGATGCCCTGTTCGATGGCCTGCACCGGGTTGCGCAGGCCCGTCCGGGCGCCGTTGACCTCGACGTCGCCACGGTCGGCCCGATCCGCGCCGAACAACAGCCGCGCCACCTCGGTACGCCCCGAGCCGAGCAGGCCGGCCAGGCCGACCACCTCACCGGCGTGGATGGTCAGACTGAACGGGGCGACCGCGCCCTTGCGACCGAGCTGCGACACCTGGACGAACGGAGTTCCGCCCTCGATGGCCGCCAGTTCCGGCCGGGGCTGCTCCTCGATCCGTTCGAGGACGTCGAGCTCCTTGCCGATCATCTTCTCCACCAGCGCGAGCTGCGGCAGCTCGGCGATCGGGTACTCCCCCACGAGCGCGCCGTTACGCAGCACGGTGATCCGGTCGGCGATGCCGTAGACCTGGTCGAGGAAGTGGGTGACGAAGAGGATGGCGATGCCCTCGTCACGCAGTTGCCGCATGATCCGGAACAGTTGCGCGACCTCACCGGCGTCCAGGCTGGACGTGGGCTCGTCCAGGATCAGCACCCGGGCCTGCACGTCGATCGCCCGGGCGATCGCCACCATCTGCTGCACGGCCAGCGAGAAGCTGGCCACCGGCGCGGTGACGTCGATGTCGAGGTCCAGACGGGCCAGCAGCTGTCGGGCCCGCCGCCGGACCTCGCCCCAGTGGACGGCACCGAAGCGGCGCGGCTCCCGGCCGATGAAGATGTTCTCCGCCACGGACAGGTTCGGGCAGAGGTTGACCTCCTGGTAGACCGTGCTGACCCCGGCCGCGGCGGCCTGCATCGGTCCGTTGAAGGCCACCTGCTCGCCGTCGAGGGTGACGCTGCCCTCGTCGATGCCGTAGACGCCCGTCAACACCTTGATCAGGGTCGACTTGCCGGCGCCGTTCTCGCCCATCAGGGCGTGCACCTCGCCGGGAAGGAGCCGGAAGTCGACGTTGTGGAGTGCGCGCACCCCGGGAAAGGACTTGCTGATCCCGGTCATCGTCAGGACCGGACGACTATCCGTCATCCCATCGATCCTCTTCTAATTTTCATCGATGCGGAAGAGCCAGTTACCCCGGCACGCGCCCGGCCGGCCTGCGGGCCGGCCGGGCGGTGTGGCACGGGATGTCGGGCCAGACGCCCAGTCCGTCGGAATGGGCGACGCGGCGGGGCCGCCACGCTGTGCGGCGACCCCGTGCGTCATCAGTACTTGCGGTTGGGCAGGGCCTCCTTGGCCTGCTCCTGCGTGAAGGTGGTCTCCTCGGTCTCGATCCGCGGCGGCACCTCCTCGCCGGCCTTCACCTTCTTGGCCAGGTCCATCAGCTGTGGGCCGAGCAGCGGGCTGCACTCCGCGATGAAGTTGAACTTGCCGTCGGCCAGGGCCTGCATGCCGTCCTTGACCGCGTCGATGGTGATGATGGTGATGTCCTTGCCGGGCTCCTTGCCCGCCGCGGTGATCGCCTCCAGCGCACCCAGACCCATGTCGTCGTTGTGCGCGAAGAGCACGTCGATCTTCGGGTGAGCCTTCAGGAACTGCTCCATCACCTGCTTGCCGCCCGCCCGGGTGAAGTCGCCGGACTGGGAGGCGATGACCTTCAGCTTGGGGTCTGCCGCGATCGCCTCGGCGAAGCCCTTCTTCCGGTCGTTGGCCGGGGCCGAGCCGGTGGTGCCCTGCAACTCGACGATGTTCACGTCGCCGGTCGCGTCCTTCTTGTTCTCCACCAGCCACTCACCGGAGAGCCGGCCCTCCTTGACGAAGTCCGAGCCGAGGAAGGTCTTGTAGAGCGACTTGTCGGCGGAGTCCACCGCGCGGTCGGTCAGGATCACCGGGATGCCGGCGTCCTTGGCCTCCTTGAGCACCGTGTCCCAGCCGGACTCCACCACCGGCGAGAAGGCGATCACGTCGACCTTCTGCTGGATGTAGTTCCGGATGGCCTTGATCTGGTTCTCCTGCTTCTGCTGCGCGTCGTCGAACTTCAGCTCGATGCCGGCCTCGGCAGCCGCCTCCTTGATGGAGTTGGTGTTGGCCGTACGCCAGCCGCTCTCCGCGCCGACCTGGGAGAAGCCCAGGACGAGCTTGCCGTCGTCGCCGCCGTCGCCGCCGCTGCCGGTGTCGCTGTTGCCGCAGGCCGCCACGCCGCCGGCGAGCAGCACGGCAGCGACGACCGCCATGGCGCGCCGACGCGCCATGGGCATTCGCATGTTCCTCATCGGATCTCCTCGGGTGGGGGTGCGGTTGTCCACGCCGGCCGCGGCGGTACGGAAGCGGCCGGCGCTCGTGGTGCGGATCCTGTGCGTCGGGTGGTGCCAGCGGTCCCGGCTAGCCGGGGCCGGTCAGGAGTTCGCCGGAGGCGAAGAACGTTGGCCGTAGACGTTCTGGTAACGGTCGTAGAGGGCGTCGATGTCGGCCTGCGCCATCGGCACCGGTTGCCCGAGCGCGCGCGCCAGGTGCGCGGTTCGGGCGACGTCCTCGCACATGACCGCGGCCTTGACCGCGGCCCGGGCGTTACGCCCGATGGTGAAGACGCCGTGGTTGCGCATCAGCACCGCGGGCGAACGGTGCCCGGTGAGGGTGCTGACGATCCCCTTGCCGATGTCGTCGCCGCCGATCAGGGCGAACGGGCCCACCGGGATCTCCCCGCCGAACTCGTCGGCCTGCGCGGTCAGATGGCACGGGATCGACTCGCCCCGCGCCGCCCAGGCGGTGGCGTACGTGCTGTGGGTGTGCACGACGCCGCCCACCTCGGGCATGGCGCGGTAGACGTAGGCGTGCGCCGCGGTGTCGCTCGACGGCGACAGTTCCCCCTCGACCGGCATGCCGTCGAGGTCGCAGAGCACCATGTTGTCGGCCGACAGGTCGTCGTAGTCGACGCCACTCGGCTTGATCACCATGAGGTCGTGGCCGGGGACCCGCGCGGAGACGTTGCCCGCCGTCCAGGCGACCAGGCCGTACCGGGTCAGTTCCCCGTGCAGCCGGGCCACGCTCTCGCGAAGCTCGCTGATCTGTCGGGTCACATCGACGTTCACGCGAACACCTCCTGCGGCGACGTCGCCGACTCCACGGCCGCGTTGCGGATCGCCCGCAGGCGCAGCATCACGTCGTTGGCACCGCGACCGAAGTGGTCGTGCAGCGCCCGGTACTCGGCGTAGAGGGCGTCGTACGCGCGTACCCGGTCCGGGTCCGGCTGGTAGACCGCCGCCGCTATCCGCCCCATCGCCTGCGACGCCTGCTGGATCGAGGGATGGGCGCCGGCGGCCACGGCGGCGTGGATCGCCGAGCCGAGTGCCGGCCCCTGCGCGGAGCCGATGATGCCCAACGGTCGGTTGGTGACATCGGCGTAGATCTGCATCAGCAGCTTGTTCGAGGTGAGGCCACCGGCGATCACCAGGTCGTTGACGGGCACCCCGGCCTCGACGAACGCCTCGATGATCATCCTGGTGCCGTACGCCGTCGCCTCCAGCAGTGCCCGGTAGATGTCCTCCGGGCGGGTGGCCAGGGTCATCCCGACGATCAGCCCGCTGAGGTCGTGGTTGACCAGCAGCGACCGGTTGCCGTTCCACCAGTCGAGCGCGACCAGGCCGTGCCCGCCGACGGGCTGGGCGGCGGCCAGCTCGGTGAGCCGCTCGTGCGAGTCGACGCCGGCCGGGGCCGCATGCTTGACGAACCAGCCGAAGATGTCGCCGACGCCGCTCTGCCCGGCCTCGTAACCCCAGGCCCCGGAGCTGATGCCACCGTCGACCACACCGCACATCCCGGCCACCTCGGCGGGATGGGTGCCGTTGACCACGTGACAGGTCGACGTGCCCATGATGGCCACCAGCCGGCCCGGGTCGAGCGCCTGGGCGGCGGCCGCGGTCACGTGCGCGTCGACGTTGCCGACCGCTACGGCGATCCCCTCCGGCAGCCCGGTCCAGGCCGCGGCGCGGGCGGTCAGTCCACCGGCCCGGGCGGCGAGAGGCATCAGCGGACCGTCCAGTTTGGCCACGAAGTCAGCGAAACCGGGGTTGAGTGCGGTGAGGTAGTCCGCCGACGGATAGCTGCCGTCCTGACGGATGCCCTTGTAGCCGGCGGTGCAGACGTTGCGGGTCTCGACGCCGCACAGCTGCCAGACGATCCAGTCCGCCGCCTCGATGAACCGCTCCGTCCGGCGGTAGACCTCCGGGTCCTCCTCCAGGATCTGCAGACCCTTGGCGAACTGCCACTCGGCGGAGATCTTGCCGCCGTAGCGACCGATCCACGGCTCGCCGCGCTCGTGGGCCAACGCGTTGATCCGGTCGGCGTGCGGCTGGGCGGCGTGGTGCTTCCAGAGCTTCACCCAGGCGTGCGGCCGCTGGCGCAGCTCCGGCACCTCGCACAACGGCGTACCGTCGGCGAGCGTCGGCAGCACGGTGCAGGCGGTGAAGTCGATGCCGATGCCGACGACGTCGCCCGGGTCGACCCCGGCGGCGGCCACCGCCGCCGGCACCGCCTGGCGCAGCACCTCGCGGTAGTCCTCCGGGTCCTGCAACGCCCAGTCCGGCGGCAGCGGCGTGCCGCCGTCCGGCAGCGCTGCGCTGATCACCGCGTTGCGGTACTCGTGCACCGCGGTTCCCAGCTCGGCACCATCGCGGACCCGGACCACCAGGGCCCGCCCCGAAAGGGTGCCGTAGTCGACGCCGACGACGTACTTGTCGCCCCCTGCCACACCGCTCATCTTCACCTCCGGCCGATGACGGACCTCAGTGTTAACGCTCACATCCGATGTCGTCAAGACACCTCCCGGCAACAGCTCCGTAACGGACTGCATGGTCGCAGGCACACCCACCGGTCGGCTACCCCGGTGTCACCGGGTGGACCCCGCTTCCGGCACCGGACCGCCTGGTCAGGCCTGCTGTCGCGGCCGGAAACCCGGTGCCGGCGGTGCGGATGCGGGAAGGCCGACGTCCGGCGGCACCGGTTCGGTCAGCACCGCCAACGGATCGTCGAGCAACCGGGCGAAGCCGAGTTCGGCCGCGCCGACCAGGGTGGCGTCGTCGCCGAGGGCCGCGATGCGCAGCCGCACCGTCTCCCGGGCCACCGGCAGCACGTGGCGGGCGATGCGACCGCGCACCTGCGCGGCGGCACCCGGATACAGGTCGCAGAGCATCCCGCCGAAAACCACAATGCCCGGGTTGAAGAGGTTGATCAGATTCGCCACCCCGATACCGAGCCAGTCGCCGATGCGACGCAGCGCCTCCCGCGCCGCCGGATCCCCCCGGTCGGCGTCGTCGGCCACGGACCGGACGGCGGCGCGGCCGAACAGCTCGGCGGGCCGACCGGCGGCGTCGAGCAGCGCGCGTTCACCGACCTCCGCCTCCAGGCAACCGTGGGATCCGCAACCACAGGGTCGGCCGTCGTACGGGTTGACCACCATGTGCCCCAACTCGCAGCCGTAGCCGCCGTCGCCACCCAGCAGCCGCCCGCCCACGATGATCCCGCCGCCGACACCGACGTCACCGTGCAGGTAGATGAGGTCGTCGAGGCCGACCCCCGCACCGCGCCGCTGCTCCGCCTGGGCACCGAGGTGGGCCTCGTTGCCCACCGCCACCGGCAGGCCGAGGCCGAGGCGGCGGCCGAGTTCGTCGCCGAACGCCTGATCGACCCAGCCCAGGTCGGGTCCGTACCGCACCATCCCGTCGCCCGGCCGGATCATGCCGCAGTACGAGGCGCCCACGCCGACGCACCGCGCCTCGGACGGCGCCGACCGGTGCAGCTGACGACCGAAGCGGGCGAGGACCGCGACCACGTCGTGCAGGTCGGGACCGGCCCGCGGACGTACCGCCTCCCGCCGGTCCAGGATTCTCCCGCCGAGCCCGACCCGAGCGGCGACCAACCGGTCCACGGCGACGTCGAAAGCCAGCACGTAACACCTGTCGGACGCCGGCCGGACCACCAGGGACGGCCGGCCGGCACGGCCGGTGTCCACGGGCGACTCCTCATCGACGAGGCCGACCCGGCTCAGCTCGGTGGTCAACGCCATGATGGTGCTGCGGTTCAGGCCCATCCGCTCGCCCAGCTCGGCTCGGGACAGCGGACCACGGAAATGCACGTGCCGCAGCAGCGAGCCGGCGTTGCGCCGGCGGATCTCCTCCTGGACCAATCCGACCTCCGGGCCAGCTCCGCGTCGCACAGAGCTGACCCGAGGAAGTGTTTCCACCTCGTGACGCGACGTCAAGCGCGGGCCGGCGCCGGTACGGGTCCGGAGCTGACGGAAACCGTGGGGCGGCGGACCGCCGAGCCCGCCGGCCGCCGCCAGGTCTCCAGGCGGTGCCTCAGCGGCTCGCGCCGGCGCGCCGCTTGTTGTAGACGTCGAAGGCCACCGCGACCAGCAGCACGAGCCCCTTGACCACCGACTGCAACGACTGGTCCACACCCATCAGCTGCATTCCGTTGCTCATCACCGCCATGATGAGCCCGCCCACCATGGCGCCGACGACGGTACCGACGCCGCCGGTGACCGCCGCACCGCCGATGAACGCCGCGGCGATCGCGTCAAGTTCGAACATGTTGCCCGCCGCGGGCTGCGCGCCGTTGGAGCGGGAGGAGAAGATGATGCCGGCCACCGCGGACAGGAAGCCCATGTTGACGAAGATCCAGAAGTTCACCGTACGGACCTTGACGCCGGACAGCATCGCCGCGGAGAGGTTGCCGCCGATCGCGTAGACCTGCCGGCCGAAGACCGTGCGCCGGGTGAGCAGCCCGTAGACGAGCACCAGGGCGGCCAGGATGATCAGCACGATCGGCAGGCCGCGCGCGTGGGCCAACTGCCAGGCGAACCACATGACCACGGCACCGACAAGCGCCATCCGGGCGACGAACAGCGCGAACGACTCGACGGGCTGCTGGTAGCGGACGCGGGCCGCCCGGGTGCGGAAGCTGCTCACCACGTAGCCGGCCACCGCGATGCCGCCGATGAGCAGGGTGAAGGCGTCGTAACCGTCGCCACCGATCAGACCGTTGAGGAAACCTGCCGCGATCCGGTTGTACTCGGCCGGGAACGGCGACAGCGAGATGTTGTCGAGCACCCGCAGGGTGAGACCACGGAAGAGCAGCATGCCGGCGAGGGTCACGATGAAGGCGGGAATGCCGACGTACGCCACCCAGAAGCCGTGCCAGGCACCGACCGCGAGTCCCACCGCCAGGGCGGCCAGCACACCGACCCACCACGGTTGGCCCTGCCGGATGACGACCACGGCGGAGACCGCGCCGGTAAGCGCCACCACTGAACCGACCGAGAGGTCGATGTGCCCGCCGATGATCACGATGACCATGCCGATGGCGAGCACCAGGATGTACGAGTACTGAAGGACGATGTTCGTGATGTTGCCCGGACTCAGCGAGAGACCGTCGGTCAGGAACGCGAACAGGGCGACGATGACGACGAGGGCGACGAAGATGCCGCTCTGCCGCAGGTTGTTCATGATCAGCGTACGTGGGTCGCTGGTGCCGACGTGCAGTGCGGCGGCGGGAGCGCTCTCGGCCGACTTCTTGTCCGCCGAGGAGGGCCTGGTGCTGGTCATCCGACGCTTTCCTTGTCCTTCGCCATGAGTTCCATGAGCTTCTCCTGGGTCGCCTCAGCGACCGGCACCTGGCCGGTGATGCGACCTGCCGACAACGTGTAGATGCGGTCGCACATACCGAGCAGCTCCGGCAGTTCGGAGGAGATGATGATGACGGCCTTGCCGTCGGCCACCAGCCGATTGATGATCGTGTAGATCTCGAACTTCGCCCCGACGTCGATGCCCCGGGTCGGCTCGTCCAGGATCAGCACGTCCGGATCGGTGAACAGCCACTTCGACAGGACGACCTTCTGCTGGTTGCCGCCGGAGAGCTTGCCCACGACCGACATCACGCTCGGCGCCTTGATGTTCATGTCCCGACGGCTGGTCTCGGCGACCTTGATCTCCTCGTTGTCGTGCACCCAGCCCAGCCGGGCGAGCCGACGCAACCCGGCCGCCGAGATGTTGCGCCGGATGTCCTCGATGAGGTTCAACCCGAAGCGTTTGCGGTCCTCCGTCGCGTACGCGATGCCGTTGCGGATCGCCTCGGCGACGTTGCGCGCCCTGACCTCCCGGCCGTGCACGAACAACCGGCCGGTGATGTCGCGGCCGTACGAACGCCCGAAGACGCTCATCGCCAGTTCGGTCCGCCCGGCGCCCATCAGGCCGGCGATGCCTACCACCTCGCCGGCGCGCACGTTCAGGTTCGCGCCGTCGACGACCAGGCGGTCCTGGGTCGGGTGCCGCACCGACCAGTCCTCGATGCGCAGCACCTCCTCGCCGGGCGTGGAGACCCGGTCGGGGTAGTAGCTGTCCAGGTCGCGGCCGACCATCCCACGGATGATCCGTTCCTGGGTCACCTCGCCGGAGGCCATCTCGAGCCGTTCCACGGTCCGCCCGTCGCGCAGCACCGTGGTGGAGTCGGCGATCGAGGTGATCTCGTTGAGCTTGTGCGAGATCATGATGCAGGTGATGCCCTCGTCGCGCAGGCGTCGCATCAGGTCGAGCAGGTGCGCCGAGTCGACGTCGTTGAGCGCGGCGGTCGGCTCGTCCAGGATCAGCAGCCGGACCTTCTTGGAGATGGCCTTGGCGATCTCCACCAACTGTTGCTTGCCGACGCCGAGCTGCACCACTGGTGTCACCGGGTTCTCGGCCAGCCCCACGGAGGCGAGCAGCTTGGCCGCCTCGGCGTTGGTACGGTTCCAGTCGATCAGCCCGCCGGGGCCACGCTGCTCGTTGCCGAGGAAGATGTTCTCGGCGATCGACAGGTACGGCACCAGGGCGAGTTCCTGGTGGATGATGACGATCCCCCGGCTCTCGCTGTCCCGGATGCCCTTGAAGTGCACCGGTTCGCCGTCGAGCAGGATCTCGCCGTCGTAGCTGCCGGACGGGTAGACCCCCGACAGCACCTTCATCAGGGTGGACTTGCCCGCGCCGTTCTCGCCGCAGATGGCGTGGATCTCCCCACGCCGGACGGCGAGGGTGACGTCCTGGAGCGCCGCCACGCCCGGGAAGGTCTTGGTGATGCGACGCATCTCGAGGATGTTGTCGTCCGTGCTCACCATCCTGAGCCTCCAGATCGTCGTGTGTGGCAGGGGTGGTGCCGGGCCCGGTGGCGGGTGCGCCACCGAGCCCGGACGGCGCCGTCAGCCGGCCTGGCCGGCGGCGACCTCCTCGGCGGTGAAGTAGCCCGAGTCGATCAGGATCGGCTTGATGTCGTCCTTGTACACGGTCTGGACCGGCAGCAGGTACGACGGGACGACCTTGACACCGTTGTTGTACGTCTCGGTGTCGTTGGCCTCCGGCGCCTTGTCGGTCAGGAACGCCTCACCGGCGATGACGGCCTGCTCGGCCAGCAGCCGGGTGTCCTTGAAGATGGTGGAGCTCTGCACCCCGTCGTCGATCAGCTTGACCGAGGCGATCTCGGCGTCCTGGCCGGTCACCACCGGGAAGTCGGCCCCCTTGTAGCCGGCGTTCTGCAGGGCGGTGATGATGCCCCGCGACAACCCGTCGTACGGCGACAGCACCCCGTCGACCTTGGTGCCGCTGTTGTAGCTGGAGGTCAGCAGGTCCTCCATCCGCTTCTGCGCGGCCTCCTGCTGCCACCGCAGGATCGCCACCTTGTCGATCGCGGTCTGCCCGGACGTCACCTTGAGAGTGCCGTCGTCGATGAACGGCTTGAGGGTGTCCATCGCGCCGTTGAAGAAGAAGTGGGCGTTGTTGTCGTCGAGCGATCCGGCGAACAGCTCGATGTTGAACGGGCCCTTCGCCTCGCCCTTCGCGCCGTCCTTGGTCTGCACCCCGAGGCCGACCAGCAACGCGGTCGCCTGGGCGACACCGACCTTGTAGTTGTCGAAGCTGACGTAGAAGTCGACGTTCGGGCTGTCCCGGATGAGCCGGTCGTAGGCGATGACCGGGATGTCCGCGTCGGCCGCCGCCTGCAACTGCCCGCTCAGCGCCGTGCCGTCGATCGCCGCGATGATGAGCACGTCGGCACCCCGAGTGATCATCTGGTCGACCTGCTGGGACTGGGTGGGGATGTCGTCACCGGCGTACTGGAGGTCGACCTTGTAGCCCTTGGCTTCGAGCTTCTCCTTGACCGAGTTGCCGTCCGCGATCCACCGCTCGGAGGTCTGGGTCGGCATCGAGACGCCGATGGTCAGGTCGGCGGGCTTGTCGCTGTCGTTTCCGCCGCTGCCGGCGCCGTCGCCACTACAGGCCGCCATGCTCAGCGCCAGGGCGGCGCTACCGAGAGCGGCCAGGACTCTTCTGTTCACTGGCTTCCCCAATCTGGAACTCGCGCCGTCGCACCGGCTGCGCGGGTCGCACTTGGGGCCCAAGTGTTAGCGCTCACAATGCCTAGGTCAACACCTGGTTGGAAATACCGCGGTCACGGTCTCGTAACGAACGCCCCGCTCCACCGACCGGCCGAGTTGTCGCAGGTCAAGCCGGCGATCATGGGATCCGTCCACCGGATCGCACCGGCCCACCGGGCGACGGTCATCGACGTCAGAGAATACGGCAAGCCAGAGCCGGTGAACACCCTCGGGCCAGCCTCCGTCCACAGCCGACCCGCACCCGCCGCGACCGACCAGCGACTCGGCGTCGCCGTCGCGCGATGTGAACACTCGGTTTCCGCACCGTCACCAACCCGGCCTTGACATCCACCAGACCGACGCCGATGCTCTGCTAAATCAGTTTAGCGCCCGCTGTTTCGGAGTTCGGCAGAGCCGCTCCGGCGCGAACCGGACCAGACGGACGCGTCCAACGAGGAGGGCCGATGAGACTGCGCAGGACGCTCGTCTCCGTCGCTGCGGTGCTGCTGCTGGCCACGTCCGGCACCGCCGCCTACGCCGCGACCAGGGATCACGGCAGCGGCACCGGTGGCATCCGCAGTGTCACCCCCATCACCACGGTCTACACCTACGGCCAGAAGGTCTCCGCCGTCGCCGTCGAGTACGGCGCCACGGTCAACCCCCGCAAGCTGGACAACTCAACCTTCGCGGTCTCCGACACCAGCTACAACTTCCGCTTCAACCCCATCGAGGACCTGCCCAAGCTGACCGACCGGAAGATCACCCACACCTACACCAACAGCACCGCCACCGTCCGCGCCGACCGGCGGTCCGTACCCGGCCGGTACGTCATCGTCGAGCTGGACCCCGACCAGGACGCCGGCTGGACCGTCATCGTCTCCAAGTGCCCGACCTTCCTGTGCACGGTCAAGGTGAACCCGGACCTGCCGACCCGGGTGACCCAGCGCAAGGACGTGCACGCCCAGCCGGGCAACGGCAAGGGCGCCGGACCGGTGCTGGCCAAGGGCGCGCCGGGTACCTCGCACGGGGTCACGGAGGCACCGGTGAACCTGCTCGTCGACGAGTTCCGCTACGGCTCGTACCTCAGTGGCGGCATGGTGCTTCCGTACCACTACCACCTGCCGAAGAACTACCAGGCCGGCCGGAAGTACCCGCTGATGGTCGTCCTGCCCGGGCACGGCATGGGCTGGGACGGCGACAACACGGGCGTGCAGATCGCCGCCGACATCCCCGCGACGGCCTGGCTCCAGCCGAGCATCACCGGTAGCCGGGAGGACGTCATCGTGCTCGCCCCGCAGAACCAGCGGGTGGGCGACGTGGCCGAGGCGGACCTGCTGGTCAAGCTGGTCGAGCAGTTCAGCAAGGACCACGCGGTGGACACCGAGCGGGTGTACGCCACCACCGTCTCGTACGGCTCGCGGCTGCTGTGGGAGGCGTTCGCCAAGCGTCCCGACCTGTTCACCGCCGGCCTGGTCACCGGTGGTTTCCAGGTCAGCGCCAGCCAGGCGACGGCCATCGCCGCCGCCGAGATCCCGCTGTGGATCACCCACGGCGTCAACGACCACCTGCTGAACATCTCGCTGGCCCGCAACTCGCGGGCGGCGCTGCGTTCGGCGTACGAGGCGCGGGGTGCGTCGCCCGAGCAGATCGCCGAGCTGCTGCACTACACCGAGTACGGCAACGAGGCGTTCTCACTGCCCGACTACCACGCGGCCTACGGTCCGACCTACGACGACCGGAGCATCCTGCAGTGGCTGCTGGCCCAGCGATAGTGAGCACGGGCCGGCCAGCCGGGGCGTGACGACCGGGCCCGCCGGCCGCGACTGGAAACGTCGTGGCCGGCGAGCCCGCCGGGCGGCTCCGCCCGATCCGGAGATCCGCCCGCGACCGTCAGGCGCCGATCGCGATGGCGAAGATGTGCATTGTCGGTACGTTCGCCGCCGGACGGGCGCTGATGTTCGGCAGCTCCACCCGGGCCACCGGCTTGTTCTGCAAGGTCACCCCGACGTAGTAGACGCAGGCCGCGGTGTTCTGCCGCTGGTTGCCGGGCCGGTTCTGGTACGCCATCACGATGGCCGCGGTGCCACCGGCGTGCGGTCCGCCGTACCAGTCGGGGGTGCTGAGCGTGAACGTCTGCCGGGTACCGTCGGCGTAGACCACGGCGGCGGTGCCCGACACGGCCCCGTAGGTGCCGGTCGCGAGGAAGCCGAGGGTACGGCCCGTGCCGGTCAGACCGATCGACTGCCCTGAGGCGATGGCGTTGTCGGCACCGCCCGGTGCGACGTTGGGCCAGCGGAAGGTGACCCCGTTACGGCTCAACGTGCTACCCGGCGTGACCCCGGCCTGGGCCAGGGCCTGCGCGGAGAGGGTGGCTCCGTTGCCGTCGAAGTTCCCGGCGCCGGTGTTGTTGTCGTTCGTGGTGCTGACGTTCGTGAAGCTCTGTTCGAGCGGCGGCGCCGTGGGCACGCCGCCGGACCCGGTTGCCCGGTAGGTGCGCCCGGCCGCGACGGTGACCTCGATCAGGTCGTTCTCGACCTTCGTGGTCCGGGCCGGGGTGCCGTCGGCGGCGTCGACCACCGTGTGGTTGCCGGTGAACATGCGGCCCCGCAGCCGGACGGTGCCGGCCCGGTCCGGCCGGACGAGGATCTCGGTGGCCTGGCCGTTGCTCCACGTGATGCCGACGGTGTGACCGCCCCGGCCGCGCAGGCCGCTGACCCGCCCGCTGGGCCAGGCCGCCGGCAGGGCCGGCAGGATGTGCAGCTCACCGACGTGGCTGTGCAGCAACATCTCGGCGATGCCGGCGGTGGCACCGAAGTTGCCGTCGATCTGGAACGGCGGGTGCAGGTCGAACATGTTCGGCGCGAGCCGGGCCGGGGTGGCGAGGAAGCGGATCAGGTCGTGGGCCCGGTTGCCCTCCTCCATCCGGGCCCAGAAGTTGATTTTCCAGGCGAGTGACCAGCCGGTGCCGTCGTCGCCCCGGATCTCCAGGGTGCGCCGGGCCGCCTCGAACAGCTGGGGGGTGCCCCGCCGCGTGATCTGGTTGCTGGGCGCCAGCCCGTAGAGGTGTGAGACGTGGCGGTGGTTCCGCTCGGTCTCCACCCAGTCGTAGAGCCACTCCATGATGTTGCCGCGCGATCCGATGCGGTTCGGCGCGAGCCGGTCCCGGGTGGCCCGTACCTGCGCCCGGAAGGTGGCGTCGGTGTTGAGGATCTCGCTCGCCCGGGCGCACCCGTCGAAGAGGTCCCGCAGGATCTGGTTGTCCATCGTCGGTCCCGCACACACGCTGGCGTCGGCGTGGTGGCCGATCTCCGGCGAGTTCGACGGGTTGGTCACCAGGTAACCGAGGCTCGGCTCGGTCACCAGGGTGTCGAGGAAGAACTGCGCCGCGCCCTTCATCGCCGGGTAGTTCGCCCGGAGGAACTCGATGTCCCCGGTGAACAGGTAGTGGTCCCAGATCAGGGTGGCCAGCCAGGCGCCCCCGGTCTGCCACATGCCCCAGAAGGCGCCGTCGACCACCGAGGTGGCTCGCCAGGCGTCGGTGTTGTGGTGGGTGACCCAGCCGCCGGCGCCGTACTGCACCTGGGCGGTGCGGGCGCCCGCCACCGCGAGGTCCCTGACCATGTCGAAGACCGGTGCGTGGCACTCGGACAGGTTTGTGGTGTTGGCCGGCCAGTAGTTCATCGGCAGGTTGGCGTTGATCGTGTACTTCGAGTCCCAGGCCGGCGTCAGCGAATCGTTCCAGATGCCCTGGAGGTTGGCCGGCTGGGTGCCCGGCCGGGAGGACGAGATCAGCAGGTACCTACCGAACTGGAACAGCAGCGCGGAGAACTGCGGATCGTTGACGCTGTTGTGCTGGGCGATCCGGACGTCTGTCGGCTGGTCCGCGGCGGAGGTACGCCCCAGGTCGAGGCTGACCCGCCCGAACAGCGCCTGGTAGTCGGCGACGTGCCGGCCGCGCAGCTGGTCGTAGTTGCTGGCCCGCGCCGCACTGAGGTGCCGGCGGGCGATGCCCTGGTAGTCGCCGCCGACGTTGCGGTAGTTGACGTAGCTGGAACCGATGGAGACCAGCAGGGTCACGCTCGTGGCACCGGTGACCCGCAACGTGCCACCGGAACTGCTCACCGTGCCGCCGCTGACGGTGGCGTTTGCCAGCGCCAGGAAGCGCACCGCGCCGTTGACGCCCTCCTGGTTGCCGGAGACGCCGTCGAGAGCGATCGTGGTGCCGTCCGGGCTGGAGACGGAGGTCCGCTGCGGACTGTCGAACGTGGCGGTGAAGGTGATCGAGCCGGCCCGGTCGGCGGTCAGCCGCATCGCGATGACCTGATCGGGCGCGCTGGCGAACGTCTCTCGCTGGTACCGCACGCCGTTCATCACGTACGACACGCTTGTGGTCGCGGTGGTGAGGTCCAGCTGCCGGTCGTACTGCGACGCCCCGCCGGAGGTCGGGAAGGCCAGCCGGAGGTTGCCGACGGTCTGGTACGCCAACTGCCCGACCGGGTTACCGAGCATGTTCTGGTTGATCAGGTTCTGGGCCTGGGTCCACTGGTTCGCGAACACGAGTCGCCGGATCTCGGCCAACGCGCCCAGACCACGGGGGTTGCTCGGGTCGTGCGGTCCGCCGGCCCAGACGGTGTCCTCGTTGAGCTGTAGCCGCTCCGCGTCGACATTGCCGAAGACCATGGCACCGAGCCGGCCGTTGCCGATCGGCAGTGCCCGTAGCCAGTCGGTGCCGGCGGACCGGTCGTACCAGAGTGCCAGGTCACCGGCGGCGAGCACCTGTGGCGGTGCGACCGAGTCCGCTCGGGCCACGGCGGTCCACGGCAGCGGCAGCAGGGCGCCGCCCGCACCCGCCGCGCCGATCTTCAGGGCCTGCCGTCGAGTCAGGTCTGACATCGATCCTCCAACCGTGACCGATCCGGCCATGCGAATCCTCACTGATCGCCGGCAGGCCCAGAACGGTCAGACGTCTGATGTGTTTCGCGAATGTTACCCCCAGTCAGCGCGATAGGCAATTGTCGATTTGTCGATCGGGCCGAGCGGCCGAGGAGCCCCGATAGTTCCGGGATACCCGACCCGAACAGGCATTTTCCGAACAAGGGCAGGGCGTTGCCGCCCCCGGCGTACGGCCCGGTCGGACCGGCCCCGGCACCGGGTGACAGGCGATCATCACCGTATTCGTCAGATGTAACGCCCGGCGGAACGGATCGGCGTCAGGGCCGGTCCGTCGCGGCGCTCGCCCCCCCTGGCGCGTGGAGCGCGAGCAGCCGTCAATCGGTAGGCGTCATGGCGGGTCCCGGTAGGACAGTTCAGGGCGCCTCCTCGGTCAGGTGCCAGATTTCCTGCATCGGAGCCCACCAGTGCCCAGATCCGGGTTCGGCGAGGGACTCCTGGCACGGGTCGGTCAGCTTCCACCACGCCTGGGTCTGCGGGTCGTCGGCCATCCGACGTTGGTCCGCGTCGTGGTCGTCGCCGACGTACTCGTAGTAACCGAACAACAGGTCGCCGTGGAGGAAGATGGTGAAGTTTCGGATGTTCCCCTCGCGCAGCGTCTGCTCGACACCGGGCCAGACCGCGGCGTGCAGCCGCAGGTAGGTGTCCCGGTGCTCCGGCCTGAGCCGGATCACCATGCCGTAACGTCGCACGTCACACCCTCCGCTGAGGTCGGTTGATCCTGATCCCGGCCGCCACTCGGCGCGCGAGCGGCGGCGCAGGCAAACGTCGGATGTCTTTATAGTGGTGGGGGTTGCCGGTCCCGACCGCAGATGCCGGGTCAGGGCCGGCGGCGTCCGGCTGGCCGGTCCGAAGGGGGCGTGGATGGCACTGACCGACGACGCGATCGCGAGGATCCGGAGCATGATCCAGAGCGGTGAGCTGCCACCGGGGACGCGGCTGCCGCCGGAGCCGCAGCTGGCCGCGCAGATGGGACTCTCGCGCAGCGGAGTCCGGGAAGCGGTGAAGGTGCTCGAATCGGCCCGGGTGCTCGACGTGCGACGCGGCGACGGGACATACGTGACGAGCCTCGCCCCCCGGCTGCTGCTGCAAGGGCTCGGCGTCGCGGTGGAGCTGCTGCGCGACGACACGCTCCTGGAGGTCATGGAGGTACGCCGGATGCTGGAGCCGATGGCGACCGGCCTGGCGGCGTTGCGGATGACCGACGCCGACCTCGACGAACTGGGCCAGATCCTGGAGGACATGCGGGCGGCGGCCGACGACGCCGAGAAGCTCATCCAGTTCGACACCGCCTTTCACCACACGGTCGTCGCCACCACCGGCAACGAGACCCTCACCTCGTTGCTGGACGGCCTCTCCGGCCGTACGCTGCGGGCCCGGGTGTGGCGCGGGTTGATAGAGGGCAACGCGGCCCACCAGACGATCGAGGAGCATCACACGATCTACCTCGCCCTGCGCGCGCGTGACCAGTTGCTGGCACAGGCCAGCGCCCTGCTGCATGTCAACACCTCCGAGGCGTGGCTGCGTACGGTGCTCGCCGCCAAGCCGACGGACGGGTAGCCGCCGACGGGCGCGGTCGCCCGGGACGCGGCGGGGGCCGGCTACCGGGGCGCCGCGCCCAGCCCTGTGCCGGGGCGAACCGGGGATCCGCCGGGTTCATGCCGACGGCCTCACCGTTTCGGGCCGGGCACCCTGCCGGGTCAGCTCGTAGGCGCGCAGCGCGGTACCGGCGAAGATCTCGTGCCGCTCCCGTGCGGTGAGCGGCGGCAGGGCCGCCTCCAGTGCCCGGCGTACCCCCGGGTAGCCGGATCTGAGGAGGCAGACCGGCCAGTCCGAGCCAAACATCAGACGATCCGGACCGAACTCCTCGACCGCGACCTCGACGAACGGACGCAGGTCGTCCGGTGACCACTCCGGCGCGGCCTCGGTGACCAGGCCGGAGAGCTTGCCGGTGACGTTCGGGTTGGCGGCCAGCGCGGCGAACGGATCGCGCCACCGTCGCAAACCGGCCGCACCCTCGTCGATGCGCGGCTTGCCCAGATGGTCGAGGACGAACCGGAGCTGCGGGACCGCCCGCGCGGCCCGGGCCGCCGCCGGCAACTGGTCGGCCCGGATCACCAGGTCGAAGGCGAGGCCGGCGGCGGCGATCCCGGCCAGGCCACGGCGTACGTCGGGCCGGTCGAGGTAGTCCGGGTCCGCCTCCCCCTGCACCTGGGAGCGCAGCCCTACCAGCAACTCGCCGCCCCGCGACCGGCGGTAGCCGTCGATGGTGGCGGGTACGTCGCCGGCCGCCACGTCGATCCAGGCCACCACCCGGAGGATCGGTGCGGTGTCGGCGGCGTAGCCGAGGAACTCGGCAGCCTCGTCGGGGTGGCACCGACCGCCCTCCACCAGCACGGTGCCGTGCACCCCGGCTGCGGCGAGTTCGACGGTCAGGTCCGCCGGGGTGAACGGCCGGCGGATCGCGGCCAGGCCCGGCTCCGCCAGCCAGGTGTAGCCGCGTTCCGGCCGCCACAGGTGGTGGTGCGCGTCGATGATCATGCGGTCGGCGCTCCCGCCATCACCGGCGCGTCCACCCATGCCGGGCCGTCAGGGAAGCGGTACTGCGCCAACGAGTCGGGCAGGATCCGCGCGCTCATTCCGGGCGCCTCCGGCGCGCGGTACCGTCCACCACTGACGCGTACCGGATCGACGAAGTGCTCATGCAGGTGATCGACGTACTCGATGGCCCGGTCGTCGGTGCTGCCGCTGAGCGCGACGAAGTCGAACATGGCCAGGTGCTGCACCAGCTCGCACAGCCCCACTCCCCCGGCGTGCGGGCAGACCGGCACCCCGAACTTCGCGGCGAGCAGCAGGATCGCCAGGTTCTCGTTGACCCCGGCGACGCGGCAGGCGTCGATCTGCACCACGTCGACGGCGTCGGCCTGGAGCAGCTGCTTGAACATGACCGCGTTGTGCACGTGCTCGCCGGTGGCCACCTTCACCGGCGCGAGAGCCTTGCGTACGGCGCCGTGCCCGAGCACGTCGTCCGGCGAGGTCGGCTCCTCGATCCAGTACGGGTCGAACGAGGCCAGCTCCCGCATCCAGCGGATCGCCTCGGGCACACCCCAGATCTGGTTCGCGTCGACAGCGATCCGGATGTCCGGGCCGACCGCCTGCCGGGCGATGCCCATCCGGCGTACGTCGTCGGCCAGGTTCCCGCCCACCTTGAGCTTGATCAGCCGGTAGCCCGCCTCGACCGCTTCCCGGCAGAGCCGGGCCAGCTTCTCGTCGTCGTAACCCAGCCAGCCGGGGGTGGTGGTGTACGCCGGATAACCTTCGGCCCGTAGCCGTCGCTCGCGCTCGCCCCGCCCGCCCTCGGCGGCCCGCAGCAACGCCGCCGCCTCATCCTCGTCGAGGGCGTCACGCAGGTAGCGGAAGTCGACCTGGGCGACCACCTGTTCCGGGGTGAGGTCGGCGAGCAGCTTCCACAACGGCTTGTCCGCCCGCCGGGCCGCGAGGTCCCACACCGCGTTGACCAGACCGCCGGCGGCCATGTGCACGACCCCCTTCTCCGGCCCGAGCCACCGGATCTGGCTGTCACCAACGAGCCGGCGGGCCAGCGCCCCCGGATCGGCGACCAGTTCGTCGACCCGCTGGCCGACCACCATCGGAGCGAGCGCCTGCACCGCCGCCACCTGGAGGTCGGTGCCACGGCCCACGGTGAAGACCAGTCCGTGGCCCTCAGCACCGGCCGATGTCCGCACGATGACGTACGCGGCCGAGTAGTCGGGGAACGGGTTCATCGCGTCCGACCCGTCCCGGTGCCGGGACGTGGGGAACCGTACGTCGATGGTGTCTACGGACGAGATGCGCTCACTCACCACAACTCCTGAGGGGTCGAACAGGTGGGTCTGGTTGTCTGCCGCGCGATGGTCGGGCCCGGCCAGCGGCCGGGCCGCCTCACGTCTGTGCCTTACCTCCGGTGATGCGGGAGACCACCAGGGCCACCAGGATGACGGTGCCGTTGAGGAAGTTCGTCCACTGCGCGGGCACCCCGGCCAGGGTCAACACATTAATGATCATGAACAGCAGCAGGACACCGGTGAAGGCGCCGAAGACACTGCCCTTGCCACCGTTGAGGCTGACGCCACCGATCACCGCCGCCGCGAAGACCTGGAAGATGGCACCGCTGCCCTGGGCCGACGGCACCGCCGCGAGCCGGCCGCTGATCAGCAGCCCGGCGAGCGCCGCGAGGACGCTGGCCACGATGAGGGCCATCCAGAGCACCCGGTCGGTACGGATACCCGCCGCCCGGGCCGCGTCGGCGTTGCCGCCGATCGCGTACAGCGCCCGACCGGCCCGGGTGTAGCCGAGCACGACGATCCCGGCGGCGAACAGCAGCAGCGACAGCCAGATCGAGGCCGGCACGCCGACCCAGGTGGCGGAGCCGAGATAGGTCATCGACTCGGGCAGCATGAAGAAGGTCTGGCCACCGGAGATGCCGGTGAGCAGCCCCCGCAGGACGATCAGCATGCCCAACGTGACGATGAACCCGTTGAGGCCGAAGCGAACGATGAGCAGCCCGTTGAAGGCGCCGACGAGGGCACCGACGAGGAGCACCACCGGGACCGCCCAGGCGTCCGGTAGCACGTCGAGACCGAGGCCCCGGGTCAACGCCGGGTCCACGACCAGCCAGGCCGCGACACCCGGCGCGAGGCCGAAGGTGGACTCCAGCGACAGGTCCATCTTGCCGGTGATCAGCACGATGGTCTGGGCGAGGACCACGATGGCGATCTCCGACATGCTCTGCAGCACGTTGATGATGTTGTCGGTGCTGAGGAAGACCGGGCTGACGATCGACCCGACGATGGCGACCGCGATGATCGCCGGTACCAGCGCCAGATCCCGGAGCCGGGCGATGGCCAGGCTGCGCGACGAGGCACCCGGCGGGGACGGTGGCGGCGTGGCGGCCGGCCGCTCGGTGGCGGAGAGCGTCTCAGACATGGTGGAGATCCACCCCTTCCATGGCGGCTACCAGATCGTTGTCACTCCAGCCGTGGGCCATCTCGCGGACGACCCGTCCCTGGAACATCACAAGTACGCGGTCACAGATCCGCAGGTCGTCCAGCTCGTCGGAGACGACAAGCACGCTGGTACCGCGACGGCGTACCTCCTCGACGACGCCGAGCAGGGTCTGCTTGGAGCGCACGTCCACCCCGGCGGTCGGGGTGATCAGCACCAGCAGCTTCGGGTCGCTGGCCAGCGCCCGGCCCATCACCACCTTCTGCTGGTTGCCGCCGGACAGGTCGGAGACCGGCACCTGCGGCCCCGATGCCTTGATCGCCAGGTCGGCGATGGTGCCCCGGGCCAGGGCGTCCCGCCGGGCCGGCGAGATGAGGCCCCGCCTACCGATCCGCCCCGGGACGGTCATTGTGACGTTCTCGGCGATGGACAGCAGCGGCACCAGCCCCTCGCGGTGCCGGTCCTGCGGCACCAGCCCGACACCGGCGTCGAGGGCGTCCGGCACGCTCCCGGGGCGTAGCGTCCGACCGTCGACGACGACCGTCCCGCCGGCCGGTCGGGCCAGGCCGACTATCGCCTCGGCGACCTCGACCTTGCCGCTGCCGCCGCCACCGGCGATCCCCACCACCTCACCCGCCCGAGCCGCCACGGACAGCTCGGCACCGGAGGTGGTGACCAGGTCGCGTACGGACAGCAGCACCGGCGCGTCGGTGGCCAGCGGCCGGTGATCGGCCTCCGGCATGGTCACGTCCTCACCTGTCATCGCGGCCACCAGCGCCGGCCGGCTCAGCTGCGCCACCGGGGCGGTGACGATGTGCCGGGCGTCGCGGAAGACCGTCACCTGGTCACAGATCTCGTAGATCTCCTGTAGGTGGTGGCTGATGAACAGGAACGTCACGCCCTGCGCCCGCAGCTCCCGGATCCGGGTGAACAGGCGGTTGATGCCGGCACCGTCGAGCTGGGCGGTCGGCTCGTCGAGGATGATGAACCTGGCACCGAAGGAGAGCGCCCGGGCGATCTCGACGAACTGCCGCTGCTCGACGGAGAGGGTCGACGCGGGCTGGCGTACGTCGACGTCCACGGACCACTCCGCCAGCAGTTGCTCCGCCGCACGACGCAGCCGCGACCAGCGGATCAACCCGGCCCGGCCACGGGCGTGCCGGTTGAGGAAGAGGTTCTCCGCCACGGTGAGGGTGGGGATGATCGTGGACTTCTGGTAGACGCAGGCCACCCGCCTGCGCCAGGCGTCACGGTCGGCGAGCGGTGGTGCCGGACGCCCGTCGAAGGCCACCGCGCCGTCGTCGGCGGCCTGCAACCCGGTGAGGATGCCGACAAGTGTGGACTTGCCGGCACCGTTGCGCCCGACCAGGGCGTGCGTCTCACCACGGCGGACCACGATCCCCGCGTCGGCGAGCGCCACGGTCGACCCGAACCGCTTGGTGATGTTCACGGCCTCCACGACGGGCTGGTCGGCACCGACCAGCCCGTCGGTCGGCGCCTGCGGGATGACGCTCATGCGTTGTTGCCCCACAGGGACGAGTCGTCGAACTTCAGGGTGGGCTCCCCCGCGATCGGCGCGCCGTCAAGCGTCACCAACGGTGCCGGCAACTGGTCCTCAAGCAGACCGTCGCGCACCTGGATGATGGTGCTGCCGTGCTCGGTCGGGCCGGGCTGGAAGGTCTTGCCCTCGATCGCCGCTTTGACGTACTCCAGGCCGTACCTGGCGTAGAGGTCGGCCGGCTGGCTGACGGTGGCGTCGATGAGCCCTGCACCGATGTTCTTCAGCTCCTCGGGGATGCCGTCGTTGGAGACCACGAAGACGTGCTTCGGGTCGCTCGGCGGCACCTGGAGACCCCGCTGCTTGAGGATCTGGAGAGTCCCGGACAGGGCGAACGAGGACTGCATGTAGATGCCCTTGACGTCCGGGTCCGACGCGAACCGGGTCTGTAGCTTCGACGCCGCCACGTCGGCCTTCCAGTCGGTGGCCTCGCCGAAGACGGTGATCTCGGGGAACTCCTTCTGCATGCACTCGTTGAACGCCTCGGTGCGGTCCCGGCCGTTGATCGAGTCGAGCCCGCCCTGGAGCATCACGACCTTGCCCTTGCCGCCGAGCCTGGTACCGAGGAACTGACACGCCTTGATGCCGTAGGCGCGGTTGTCGGCGCGGACGACCATGAACACGTTGCCGGTGTCCGGCCGGGTGTCGATGGTGACCACCGGGATCTTCCTGCTGTCCAGTTGGGACAGGGTCGGCGCGATGGCTGCGGTGTCCTGCGGTGCCATCACCACACCCTTGACGCCCTGGCTGATGAAGGTCTGGGTGTTCGAGATGAGGTTGGCGATGTCGTTCTGCGAGTTGGTGGTCTTGACCTCGACGCCGAGCTCGTCGGCGAACTGCGGAACGTACTTGATGTAGGAGTTCCAGAAGTCCGTGTCGGAGCGGGGGTAGTCGACCCCGATGACCTGCGAGCCGCCTGATCCGGTCCCGTCGGCCGTGCCGTCACCACAACCGGCCGCGAAGGTGGCCGACGCGCCGAGCAGCACCGTCAGCCCCACACTCAGCAGTGCCCTGTTTCTCATTCTTGTTCCTCCATATCCAGGCGTCACCCCACGTGCGTCGCCCTGGCCGGGTCGGCTGGGACGACGGACGTGCCGGACGTGACGTGCGAAGGGTTCGTGCGGGGCCGCTGGTCCACAGCAGATGCGTGCTGCCGTCCGCTGGACGATCCGGTACCGCCGGTTCGCCCTGCTCGGTGATCTGCCACCGTCGGTGTCGCTGCCCATTTCGCAGGGGAACGGGACATGGCGATCCCTCCAAAACACGATGGCGGGGCGGTGGACCACGTGGCTTAGACATCAGACGTTAGGGGTTACAGACATGTGACGTCAACGGCCAAGATTCCGTCACGGTGGCACAAGAACACACTCTGATCGCAGCAGACATCAGATGTGTCGCGAGGAAGTGGACCGGGCAGCAGACGCCCGTCGGCGACAGCCCGCGACGCGCGGGGGACATCGGGCCGGCGATGTTGGCGATCACATCGACCCGGCAGCGGCCGTCCTTCCGAGTGCGAAGGCGCGTTGTGCGAACGCTAACATCGATGGCGCTGAGATTGCTAGCTTGTTTCGGCTGGGATCAGGAGGATCCAATCCGTCGACGGCATCGCCGGGAACCGCGGTCGCGCATCAATTTGTCAGCCCTGCCTGCCAGGGTGGTTGTCTGGACGCGAACCGATTGGAGCAACCCGATGAGCCGGCACATCCAGGTCACCTTCGACGCTCACGACCCGACCGCGCTGTCCACGTTCTGGCGGGACGCGCTGGGCTACGTGCATCCCGGCCCGCCCGGAGTCGACCTGCCCGAGGGTGCCGACCCGCTGGCCGCGTGGGACGACTTCCTCGCCCGGATCGGCGTACCGCCGGAGCAGCGCAACACGAGGTCGGCCATCGAGGACCCGGAGGGGCACGGTCCACGGTTGTTCTTCCAGCAGGTGCCGGAGGACAAGGTCGTCAAGAACCGGGTGCACCTCGACGTGCGGGCCGCACCCGGGCTCACCGGAGCGGAGCGGATGGCGGCGTTGCAGGTCGAGTGTGACCGGTTGGTCGCGTTGGGTGCCACGCAGGTACGCCGGGTCGAGCCCGCGCCACCGCTCGAGGCCGGCTTCATCGTGCTGACCGACCCCGAGGGCAACGAGTTCTGCCTCGACTGACGGGAACACCCGACGCTCCCGGCCCTACGCCGGATCCCGTTGCGCCGCGATCAGCGCCAGCAGCTCGGCGTGCGTACCCGCGTCGGCTGCCGCGACGAGCCCGCCCCGGCCGCTGTGCCAGGGCCGGCCGTCGATCCCGGTCACCACGCAGCCGGCCGCCGCGCAGAGTGCGATGCCGGCGGCGAAGTGCACGTTGTCGCGCAGCTGGCCGTCGGTCACGTACGCCGCGCGTCGACCGGCCGCGACCCATGCCAACGCCAACGTGGTCGACACCACCCGGGGCCGGAACCGCGCGGTGAACCCCTCGTCGGCCAGCAGCCGCGCGGCCCGGAACACCCGCTCGTTCGGCCAGGGCGGATCAAGATTGACGTCCACCAGCCCGGACACCGCCGACGGGGTGAGTCGCTGGTCGGCACCGGCACGCCGTACCCGGGCGCCGGTGCCGTCGGTCCAGAAGACCTCCTGCGCGAACGGGTCGACGGCAGCCGCCACCACGACCTGCGCGCCGACCCGCAGGGCCACGTTCACCGAGACCAGCATGGTGTGTACGGCGAAGTTCAGCGTCCCGCAGAGCGGATCGACAAGCCAGACACGCCCGTCCCCGACGGAGCCGCTGCGCCCGCTCTCCTCGGCCAACAGGGCGTCATCGGGCCGGGCCGTCCGCAACACGGCGAGGATGGCTTCCTCCGCCTCGACGTCTGCGGTGGTGGCGAAGTCCCAGCCCGATTTCGCGAAATGGTCCACTGATGTCCCGTGGTGCGAGCGCACGACCTCGGCACCGGCCTGCGCCGCCCGGATCGCCAGCTCAGCGTCTACGCTCGACATCGGCCCACCGTACGTCGATCCCGGTCACGGGTGGGTCCCGTCCGTCGCCGGGGCCTGTCGTGGGCCGGCCAGGGACTGCGACACAGGGCCTATCTCGCCAGGCAGTCCCGGACCGCTGCGGCGAGCAGGTTGGCGCGCTCGTCATCGAAGCCGCCCATCTGGTTGACCACGTAGCCGAAGCCGACCTGGTGGGTGTCGTCGCCGAACGCCAGGTGCCCACCCGCGCCGTCGTGGCCGAAGCTGCGTTCGCCGAGCATCGGGCGCGGCACCGAGTGCACCAGGAAGCCGGTACCCCAGCGGTGTCCCGCGTCGGGAAGCCCGTAGACCTGCTGCCCGCTCACCCGGACCGTGACGGCATCGTCGACGGACGCGGGGCTGAGCAGCCGGGCACCGCCGACCTCCGAGACGCAGGCGGCGTAGAGACGGGCCAGGCTCTCGGCGGTGCTGACCGCGCCCGCGCCCGGGATCTGGGCGGCCTGGATGGCCGGGTCGTTGAAGCTGACCAGACCGTTCTCGTCGGCGGGAAACGCGAAGGCGCCGCCCATGGTGATGCCGCGCTCGGCGACCGGGTCGCCGGCCGGGACGGGTTCGCCGATCGGCGCGAGCATCCAGGCGACGGCGTCCCGTTCGGCGGCCGGCAGCCCGATCCAGGTACGCAGGCCCAGCGGCTCGCCGAGAACGCGGGCGAAGTAGGCACCGGGCATCTCGCCGGTGATCCGCCGGATCACCTCGCCGATCAGCCAGCCATAGGTGATCGCATGGTAGCTGTGCGCGGTACCCGGCTTCCACAGTGGAGTCTGCGCCTCGATCGCCTTGATCACCGGGTCCCAGGCGAGCACCTCCTCGCGGGAGAAGTGCTGGTCCAGCGCCGGCAGGCCGGACTGGTGGGTGAGCAGCCAGCGGACCGGGATCTCCGCCTTGCCGTGCTGGCCGAATTCCGGCCAGTAGCGGGTGACCGGCGCGTCGAGGTCCAGCCGCCCCTCCTGCACCAGCAGGTACGCGCAGATCGCCATGATCCCCTTGGTGCAGGAGAAGACGACGGCTGTGGTGTCCGCCGACCACTGACGTCCCGACCGGGTGTCGGCCAGCCCACCGTGCAGGTCCACGACCTTACGGCCGCGCAGGTAGACGGCGACTGCGGCGCCCACCTCCTGACGGTGGGCGAAGTTGTCCCGGAACACGTCGGCTACCGGGCCGAAGCCCTCGTCGACGTCACCGTGGATCTGGGTGTCAGTCAACCCGCTATCCCTTCACGGAGCCCTGAAGCAGGGCCTTGATGAACTGTCGCTGGAAGATCAGGAACACGATGAGGGTAGGCGTGAGGATGAGCAGTGAGCCAGCGCAGAGCAGCACCAGATCGGTTCCCCACTGCCCCTGGAAGGCACCGAGAGCGCCGGCCATCGTCCGCTTCGTCGCATCGTCGACGAGCACGATGGCGAGCAGGAACTGGTTCCAGGTCCAGAGGAACAACAGGATGGTCAGCGAGGCGATGGCCGGCCGGGCCAGCGGCACGTGGACCCGCCAGAACAGCTGCCAGGTGTTGCTGCCGTCCACCCGTGCCGCCTCGGACAGTTCCCGGGGCACGTTGATGAAGTGGGCGCGCATCCAGAAGACCGCGAACGGCATGTAGAGGCCGATCAACGGCAGGACGATCGCCCAACGGGTGTTGAGCAGGCCGAGGTCCCGCATCTGGTAGTACAGCGGGGTCACCACCGCCTCGAAGGGCAGGGTGAGGCCGAGCAGCAGCAGCCCGAAGGCGAGGTGACCGCCGGGTACCCGCAGGTGGCCCAGGCCGAAGCCGGCCATTGTCGCGATGAGCACGCCGACCGGCACCACACCGGCCACGATCAGCGCGCTCGACTTCAGCAGCGCGCCCATGTTGGCGGCGGTGAAGGCGTCGACGAAGTTCCCCCACTGCGGATCGGTGGGCCAGGCCAGGCCGGTGGGCACGGTGCCGCGTGGTTGCAGGGCCGCCGACAACATGCTCAGGAACGGCAGCAGGGTGACCACGACCAGCGCGATCAGGAAGATGCGTCCGGTCAGCCGCTCGCTGCGGGTGGTCAGGTTCATCACTTCTCTCCCCGGGTCAGTCGCTGGATCGGCAGGACGCACACCAGCACCAGCGCCATCAGCACCACGGCGAGGGCCGAGGCGAGGCCGACCTGACGCTGGGAGAAGGCGAGCCGATAGATCTCCAGGCCGGGCACGGTGGTCTGGATTCCCGGACCGCCGCTTGTGGAGATGTAGACGATGTCGAAGCTGGCCAGCGCCGCGATGATGGTCACCGTCAGGCAGATGCCGATCTCCTGGCGCAGGCTGGGCAGGGTCACCGCGAAGAACTCACGCACCGGGCCGGCGCCGTCGATGCGGGCGGCCTCGTAGAGCGAAGGGTCGATCTTGCTCATCCCGGTGATCAGCAGGATCGTGCAGAGACCGAGCATGACCCAGGTGCCGATCACGCCCACCGCCGGCAGCGCGGTGTCGAACTCGCCGAGCCAGGCCCGGGTGACGCCGTCCAGTCCGACGGCCCGCAGCGCCTGGTTGACCAGGCCGTTTGTGGAGAGCACCCAGCTCCAGGCGATGCCGGCCGCGACGAGCGGGATCACCTGGGGCAGGAACAGCACGGTCCGGACCATGGTGCCGGCCGGGCCGGTGGTGATCCGCCGGACCAGGCTGGCCACCAGCAGGCCGAGCAGGACGGGGATGAAGCTGAAGAAGATGATCAGGATGAAGGCGTTCGAGATGATCTTCAACAGGTCGCGGTCGGTGAAGACCGTGAGGTAGTTGTCCAGCCCCGCCCAGCGGGCCGCACCGATGCCGTTCCAGTGGTACAGCGAGTACTGCACGGTCAGCACGAGCGGACGCAGCACGAAGATGCCGTACATGATCAGTGCGGGCAGGACCCAGACCCACCCGGTCCACCGGACCGTGCGGCCCCACCGCTTCCGGTGGGGCCGCGCGGCTGACCGGGGGTCCCCCCGGCCGGGTCGGGACGTGGTGTCCGACCCGGCCGGGGCGCTGCCGAGGGCAGACGTCATCGGGACAGTTCCTTCTCGTACTCGGCCTGGACCGCCTTCACGTACCCCTCGGGGGTCTGCTGACCGGCGATCAGTTTCTGCATCTCGGGGGTGATGGCCGCGGCGAAGATGCCGCCGGTGGCGTTCGCGGTGAAGTCGACAGCACCGTTGTCCGCGCCGAGCTGCTGGGACGCCTTGAGCGTCTCGGCCAGCACGGTGCCCTCCGACACCGGCGGCAGGGCGAGGTCGGCCGGGCCGCCCGGGTGCGAGCCGCCGATGGTGACCGAGATTTCGCGGGCCTTGTCGTTGGTGTGCACCCAGTTGAGGAAGAAGGCCGCGGCGTCGGCGTTCTTGGCCTTGGCACCGACACCGAACGTGTTCGGCGCGGACATCGCGACCCGCTTGGCGTCGGCGGTCTCACCCGGGAAGAGGAAGAAGCCGACCTCGCCGGCCATGTTCTTGTCCAGGTTCCCCGACTCCCAGTCGCCGTTGAACATGAACAGGCCGTTGCCCTTCTGGAACTCGCCCATCATCGCCGTGTAGTCGATGGCGTTCGCGTCCTTCGGGAAGTAGCCGGCCTCGGCCCACTTCTGGATGGTCTGGGTGGCCTTGAGCGCCGCCGGCGTGTCGAAGGTCGCGCCCGGCTTCTGGAAGATCCAGTCGGCGATCGCGGTCGGGTCGCCGTACTGGTTCTGCAGTGCCTGGTGCGGGAAGTTGATGCCGGCGGTGTTCTTGTTGAACTGCATGATCGGCAGCAGGTTGGCCGCCTTCGCCTTGGCCAGCAGTTCCTCGAACTCGGCGATGGTGGCCGGCGGCTGGGTCATGCCGACCTGCTCGGCCTGCTTCTTGTTGTAGAAGACGCCGGTCACGCTGTAGCCGAGGCCCATGCCGTACAGCGAGCCGCTGCCGCGCACCGCCCCGCCGTCGGACAGACGCAGCTGGATCAGCGACGAGGCGGGGAACTTGTCCCAGCCGTACGCGTCGAAGTACGGGTCCAGGTTCTTCAGCAGCCCGTCCTTGACCAGGTCGACCATGGTGGGCAGCCGGATGATGTCGGGCGCGTTGTCCGAGGCGAGCACCCGGGGCGCGTTCTCCGTGATCACGGTGAACTGGTCCTCGCGGATGTTGAACGTGACGTTCGGGTGCTGCTTCGTGAACTCGTCCGCGAGAGCCTTGGCCAGCGGGAAGCCGGTCTCGGCGTACATTTCCAGGGTGATCGGGTCGCTACCCAGCTCGGTGCTGACCGGGGCGTCGGAGTCCCCCGAGGGGGTCTGCTCCGAACCTGGCGCGCTACAGGCGGTGATAACCATACTGACGCCCAGTAGTGGCACCAGCAGTGCCAACCGGCGTCGGGTGAACCTCGTCGAGAACTCCGGCACCTCATGCTCCTTGACTCATCCGCGCGCCGAGCCGGTTGACGGTCGTCCGTGGCGACCGCCACGAGCCGGACCGTCGGCCACCACGTGTCGCACGTCGCGTGCCGAACCCGGCTCGCGGCCCGCGGTACCCAATATGACGTCGGAAGACGCGAAGGCGTCCACCGCAGAGGTGAAACCACGTCGCTAAACTGATTTAGCAGAGCATGCGCGCGTCGTCGGGGACTGTCAAGGACGAGTTCGCAACGGTCTGGAAACAGATGGTTCACCGGCCTCGTGGCCAGCTGGGACACACCGCCGGTGACCACGGAAGCGACTCGACCCATCATGATGGGACGACGGCGGTGTCGGGACGGCCGCCGTGATCGGAGGACTCAATGGGCCGCGAGAGAGCCACACTTGCCGACGTGGCGCGACGGGCAGGTCTGTCCAAGACCGCCGCGTCGATGGTGCTGAACGGGCGTGAGGGCACCCGACTCTCCGCCGAGGCGCACCAGCGGGTCTTCGCGGCCGCGGAGGAACTCGGCTACCGCCCCAACGTCGCCGCCCGCAGCCTGCGCACCCGCAAGACCGCCACCATCGCGTTCGTCTCCGACATCGTCGCCACCACCCGCTTCGCCGGTGGCCTCATCCGCGGCGCGCTGGACGCCGCCCGCGAGCGTGACCACGTCCTGCTGATCACCGAGACGCAGGGCGACGCGACGTTCGAGCGGTACGCCATCGAGGCGATCCTCGACCGCCAGGTCGACGGCGTGATCTACGCGGCCATGGCGACCCGCCGACTGGCGGTGCCGCCGGCCATCCTCGGCGGCCCGGTGGTGCTGCTCAACGCCACAAGTCCGGAGCCGTTGCCCTGCGTACTCCCCGACGACGAGGGCGCCGGCGCGATGGCCGCCGAGACACTGCTCGCCCAGGGTCACCGGGACCGGATCGCCCTGATCGGTCGCAACCGGCAGAAGGAACGCGACCCGGAGATCTCACTGGCCGCCGACGCCCGGTTGCGTGGCATCCGGGGCACCCTCGCCGCCGCCGGTGTCTCGCTGCTCACCGAGGGCTTCTGCCCGGAGTGGCTGCCGGAGCACGGCTACGCCGCCATGCGTACGCTGCTGGACCGCCCGACCCGTCCCACTGCGGTGATCTGCATGAACGACCGGCTGGCCTTCGGCGCGTACCAGGCGCTCGGCGAGGCCGGCCTGACCATTCCCGACGACCTTTCGGTGATCTCCTTCGACGACGACCCGATCGCCGCGTGGCTACGTCCGGGGCTGTCCACCGCGGCGCTGCCGCACGAACAGATGGGCCGCCGCGCGGTGGAGGTGCTGCTCGACGGCGGTGACGGGGCCGCGTCGTTCGTCCCGATGCCGCTGCGGCGGCGGCGGTCCGTGGCCGCCCCCGCCGACTGAGCCCACCGTCCCGCTGGCCAGGCGGCCCGCACCCGCCGTAGTCGCTAAACCGATTCACTGGTACGTTTCCGGCCATGCTTCGACTGCCCGACCACTGGGTGTGGGACAGCTGGTACGCCCAGGACGACGACGGCCACTGGCACGCGTTCTTCCTGCGCGCCTCCCGAGCCCTGCTCGACCCGCACCGCCGCCACCGGCGCGCCTCGATCGGCCACGCGGTCTCCACCGACCTGCGCTCCTGGCACCTGCGCGCCGACGCCCTGGTGCCCGCCGACGCGCCCGCCTGGGACGACCTGGCGACCTGGACCGGCTGCACGGTACGCGGACCGGACCAGCGGTGGTACCTCTTCTACACCGGGGTCGGCCGAGCCGAGGACGGCCTGGTCCAGCGCATCGGCCTGGCCGTCTCCGACGACCTGGTCACCTGGCACCGCCACAGCGACGCGCCGCTGCTGGAAGCCGACCCGACCTGGTACGAGCTGCTCGACCGCGAGATGTGGTACGAGCAGGCCTGGCGCGACCCGTGGGTCTTCCCGGACCCCGACGGCGACGGCTGGCACATGCTGATCACCGCCCGGGCCAACCAGGGGCCGGGCGAAGCGCGTGGCGTCGTCGGCCACGCGACCTCCCCCGACCTGGTGAACTGGACGGTCCGGCCGCCGCTGTCCACGCCGGCCGGGTTCGGTCACCTGGAGGTGCCGCAGGTCGCCGTCGTCGACGGACAGCCACTGCTGCTGTTCTGCACCAACGCCTTCGCCCCCGGGCAGGAATCCGGGTCGCGGCTCTGGGTCGCCACCGGGCCCACGGTGCGCGGCCCGTGGGACATCGCCGCCGCTCAGCCGGTCGCGCAACCGCACCTGTACGCGCCCCGCCTGGTCCCCGACGGTGACGGCTGGTCCCTCATCGGTTTCGTCGAGCACGCCGACGGCGAGTTCGTCGGCGAACTCAGCGATCCCGTCCCGGTCCGCTACGACCCCGCCGTCGGCCTGGTCCCCCGGGTCGCGACCACCGTCGGCGAGTGAGGTGCCGGGAACGCCTGTTCCGTCCAGCCGGCCCGGTGCCCACTGACCGTCGGTGAATCAGGTGCCGAGAACGCCTGCTCGGTCCGGCCGGCCCGGTGCCCGGTGCCCTGGTCGTGCCGCTGAGCTGTCATCGGTCGGCTGGCGACGCCGGCTGACGCCCGCCGGATGCCATCCCGGGCAGCAGGACCAGCCCGACCAGGTAGGTGGCGAGCAGGCCGATCGAGAGCAGGGCCGGCAGCGCCCGGCCGACCGGCAGCAGGAGCAGCGGTACGACGGCGATGACCAGGTGGCTCGTCCGGGTGCCCCGGCCGGACAGGTACCGCACCAGCAGGGTGCCCAGCAGGTAGAGCGCGGTGCCGCCGTAGAGCGCCACCACCCCGGGCCACTCCAGCGGCTCCCCACCTGGCCGGTCGGCGGCAGAGATCAACGAGAGCACGTCCTCGAAGCTGAGCGCCGTGTAGAGCACCCCGGCGATCAGCGGCAGGTGTCCAAGGGAATAGGCGTCCGCGCCGATCCGGTCCCGCCGTTCACCGCCGGCCCGTAACAGCGCCTGCTCGGCGAGCGGACTGACCCGGTCGAAGTGGATCGACCACAGGCACGCGATCAGGATGAAACCGATCACCGCGCCGGCGAGCACCGGAAGCTTGGTGACCATGGTGCCGACGCCCACACCGGCGGCGAGAAACGACTCCCCCAGCGCGATGATCAGCACCAGCCCGTGCCGTTCGGCGAAGTACTCGGGGCTGTGCACCGGCCACCCGCCCAGGCGGTTCTGCACGACGCCACGCTGCCCGCCGATCTCGACCAGGAAGGCCAGTGCCCAGAGCCAGGTCTGCGCCCAGCCGCCGAGCACGGCGCCGACCAGCAGCGGAAACCAGGCCAGCACACTTGCCACGGCGAAACGCCGGATCCGCAGCCGCAGCACCGGCTCGCCCACCCAGTAGTAGAGCGCCAGGTGGACGGCGCGCAGCAGCACGTACGAAAGGGCCAGCAGCAGCGGTCCGTCCAGACCTGGCGCGGAGTCCCAGGCGTCCGGCATGACCAGGGCGGCGACGAAGAACCCGGCCATCGCGGCAAGCACCGGCACGCGTACCGGTGGCCGGTCGACGCGGGTCTGGTTGCCCAGCCAGAGATATCCCGACCAGGCGAACCAGAGCAGCATCAGCAACAGCAGCCCACGGCCCATCGCCACCGGATCCGGCGGCTTCCCCATGAAGGCGACGATCCGGGTGAGCGTGAAGACGAAGACCAGGTCGAAGAAGATCTCGAACGGCGTGACCGTGCGCACCCCACGACCCGGCGCCGGCCGACCCACCCGCCATCGACGGCGCACCTGCCGCAGACCCTTCCCCTCCACCGACCCGCCGCAACCTGCGGCTCCAGCAAGGATGCTAAGCACCAACCACCCCACCCACCCCCCGCCCTCCGGGATGATCAAGAAGTTCGCGTCGGATCTGCGCCCGGAGGCGACGCAAACTTCTTGATCAGCGGGGGTGTGCGGGCGGAAACCTAGTGGGCGGGGGTCAGGGTGGGGGTTGGGGGCAGGGTGGGGGTGGGGGGCAGGGTGGGGGTGGGGGTGTTGGGGGCGATGCGGAGTCGTACGTCGGTGCCGGTCTCGATGCCCTGGGCGAGGAACTCGTTGCGGGTGAGGGTCACCGTGACCGGCTGTCCGTCGGTGGTGGTGACCTCGACCCGGATCTCGAAGCCGATCCGGGTGACCCGGGTGACCCGGCCGGGCACACCGTCGGCCAGGTCCACCGCGAGCTGAAGGTCGTGGGGGCGTACGAGCTGGTCGCCGAGCTGGGTGACCGGGCCGAGGAACCGCATGACGAATTCGTTCGCCGGGCGGTCGTAGAGGTCGTCCGGTGACCCGATCTGCTCCACCCTGCCTTCGTTGATCACCACGATCTCGTCGGCGACCTCAAGGGCCTCCTCCTGGTCGTGTGTGACGAAGACGGTGGTCACGTGCACCTCGTCGTGCAACCGGCGCAGCCAGTCCCGCAGTTCCTTGCGGACCTTCGCGTCGAGGGCGCCGAACGGCTCGTCGAGCAGCAACACCGTCGGCTCCACGGCCAGGGCGCGGGCGAGCGCCATCCGTTGCCGCTGCCCGCCGGAGAGCTGCGTGGGCAGCCGGTCGCCGAACTGGCCCAGATGCACCAGGGCGAGCAGTTCATCGACCCGCCGTCGGATCTCCTCCCTGGGCCGCTTGCGGATCTCCAGGCCGAAGGCCACGTTGCGGCGTACCGACAGGTGTTTGAAGGCCGCGTAGTGCTGGAACACGAAACCGACGTTGCGCTTCTGCGGGGGCAGCCTGGTGGCGTCCACGCCGTCGATCTCGACCCGTCCGGTGTCGGCGCGTTCCAGTCCCGCGATGATCCGCAGCAGGGTGGACTTGCCACCACCGGAGGGACCGAGCAGCGCCGTGAGCCGACCGGCCGGGATGCTCACCGACACGTCGTCCAGGGCGACGAAGTCCGCGAACCGCTTGCCGACGTGGGAGATCTCGATGCTCAACGCTCTTCCTTCGGCCTGAGAACGGATACGACGATGATGCAGGCCACCGCGACGAGGGCGAGGAGGAAGGCGGTGGCGTACGCCCCGCCCTTGTCGAAGTTGAGGTACTTCTCCTCCACCACGAGGGTGGCCGTACGGGTGTCACCGAGCACGTTGCCGGAGACCACCTTGACCGCGCCGAACTCGCCGAGCGAGCGGGCGAGGCTGAGCACGACCCCGTAGATCACGCCCCACTTGATCGACGGAAGTGTGATCCGCCGGAACGTCTGCCAGGCGTTGGCGCCGAGGCTGCGGGCGGCCTGTTCCTGCTCGTCGCCCACTTCCTGGAGTACCGGCACCACCTCCCGGATGACCAGCGGCAGCGCGACGAACACGGTGGCCATCACCATGCCCGGCACCGCGAAGATGATCTGGATACCGGCCGCTTCCAGGGTCGGACCGAACCAGCCGTCACGACCGCCGTAGACCAGGATCAGCGCGAGCCCGACGACGATCGGTGAGACCGACAGCGGCATGTCGAGCAGGGCGTTGAGGGCCCGCTTAGCGGGGAAGTCGTAGCGGACCAGCAGGATGGAGATGCCGACACCGAACACCGTGTTGATGACCACGGCGACCACCGCGATCACCACGGTTAGTTGCAGCGCGTGGGTCACGTCGGGGTCGGTGAGAATGTCCTGGAAGCTGGTGAGCCCGTCGGCGAAGGCGTTCCGTCCCACCAGATACAACGGCCAGGCCACCAGGAAGAACAGGTACGCCACCACGACGGCGCGCAGGACGTGGCGGCCGGGGCGGCGGCCGACCGGGGTAGGGGCGGCGATCGAACTGTCAGCCACGGCGCATCACCCTCCGCTGAATGACGTCGAGGAGCACGATGACGGCGAGCGAGACGGCCAGCAGCACCACCGCGACCGCTGCCGCGCTGTCCGGGTTGTCGTTCTCGATGCTGCTGAGGATGCGCACCGAGGCGACCTCGGTACGCATCGGCAGGTTGCCGGAGAGCAGGACCAGTGAGCCGTACTCACCGACCGCGCGGGCGAAGGAGAGCGCAGCGCCGGCCGCGATGGCCGGGGTGAGGCTGGGCAGGATGATCCGCCGGAACGTGACGAGCCGACTCGCGCCCAGCGACGCCGCCGCTTCCTCGGCCTCCGGATCAAGCTCGGCCAGCACCGGCTGCACGGTCCGCACGATGAACGGCAGCGTGACGAAGAGGAAGGCGAGGAACACCGCGATCCTGGTGTTGGCGATGTTGACGCCGAGCGGGCTGTCCGGCCCGTACAACGACAGCAGCACCAGACCGGCGACGATCGTCGGCAGTGCGAACGGCACGTCGATGAGGACTTCGAGCGCCCGCTTGCCGGCGAAGTGGTCCCGCACCAGCACCCAGGCGATCAGGGTGCCCATGACGACGTTGACGAGCGTGACGAGCAGCGCGGTACCCACTGTCAGCCGGAGCGTGGCGGCGGTCTGTTCGTTGGTGACCGTCCCCCAGAACCCGCCCCACCCGCCCTCGGAGGCGGTCACCACCACGGCGGCGAGCGGAATCAGCACCAGCAGGCTGAACCACACCATGGCGACGCCGAGGCCCAGGCCGGAGACCCGGGTCAGCGGCAGACCGGCCCGGGCCGGCCGGCGGTCGCCCGCCGGCCGGTCCGGAACCAGGGTCGTCGAGGTCACTTCGCCTTCCCGGAGGCCGCGATGACCTTGGTGACGATGCCGTCGCTCTCGTCGAAGAACTTCTCCGACAACGCCGACCAGCTCTCGAAGTCCTTGTCGACGGTGAGCAGCTGCCGCGGCGCGGGGAACGGGTTACTCGGGTCGACCGCCCCCTCGACGCCGCTGGTGTCGACGCCGTCGATGATCGGGCGGAAGCCGGTGAGCGCGAACTGCCGTTGGCCCTGCGGGCCCAGCACGAAGTCGAGCCACTCCTTCGCCTTCGGGTCCGCGTCCTTCAGGATCGCGCCCGGATTCTGGATCAGGATGGTGGTGGCGGGTAGCACCCAGTCCAGTTCCTCGCCGTTCTGCCGGGCCAGGATCGTCTCGTTCTCGTAGGCCAGCAGGACGTCGCCGGTGCCACCCAGGAAGGTGGTCGTGGCGTCCCGGCCGCTGTTGGGCAGCGACACCACGTTGGCGAAGAGCTTGGTGAGGTACTCCTCGGCCTGGGCGTCCGTGCCGCCGTTGGCAGCGATGTGGCCCCAGGCCGCGAGGGCGTTCCAGCGGGCGGCACCCGACGAGGCGGGGTTCGGCGTGACGATGCCGATCCCCGGCTTGATCAGGTCGTCCCAGCCCTGGATGTTCTTCGGGTTGCCCTTGCGTACTGCGAGGACCACGACCGAAGACGAGACGATGCCCTTGTTCGGCCCGTCGTCCCAGCTCTCCTCGACTAGGCCGGCTTCGACCAGCCGGGTCACGTCGCTGCTGACGGAGAAGTGGACGTAGTCGGCCTTCAGCCCGGAGACGACGGCCCGGCTCTGGTCTCCGGAGGCGCCGTACGAGGTGCGGAACCGCACCCCCTTGCCCGCCTCGGTCTTGTTCCATTCCGCGGCGATGGCCTTGTTCGCCGCCTCGGGTACCGCGAAACCGACGATGCTCAGCGTGGTGGAACTGCCGGCGGCGTCCCCGCCACCGCAACCCGCCAGGGCCAGGCCGACGACTACGGCCAGGGCGCTTACTGCTCTGATCCGGTGCCTCATCTGCGAACCCGTCCTCCTTCAGTGCGCCCGCACTATATAAATCCGACTGGTTAAATAGGTAATTCGCCCAGCATGAAGCCGCCACGAGGACGGCAACACGAGTACGGATCACGCATCGGGCCTCGATGCCCGGCATGCCCCGCAGGAACGAACGCCGTCGCACTCGACATCGAGCCGCGCGACGTGCGGCGGTCGCCACACACCGACCGCGCACCGAATATCCCACTAACTCGACAGGTTTTCAAGCCTTGACGACGACACCTGGTCGCCGACCCCACCGTCACGCCGCGTCGGGTCCACAGTCGGCCACGCTTCGCCTGACCAGACGGTCTCGCCCGAGCAGGTCGGCCAGGCTGGTGCCGTCGACCACCCCCTCGATGGCCCGGTGCACCGACAGCCACACCTCGCCCAGGCCGGTGGCCACGCCGTGGTAGGTCGCCACCTCGGCCGGGGCCCCTCGTACCGTCGTCAACGCTCCGGCGGTGGCTCGCAGCACGTCCCCCACCGCTATCTCGGCCGGCGCCCGGGTCAGCGCGTACCCGCCGTCGGTGCCGCGCAGGCTGTGCAACAGTCCGGCGCGCCGGAGGTCGAGCAGGATGCCCTGCAGGAAGGGGTACGGGATGTCCTGGCTGGCCGCCAGCACCGCCGCCTTCACCACCTCCGGGTGATGCTGCGCCACCGCCAGCATGGCCCGCACGGCGTAGTCCGACCGCGCCGAGATGTGCACGACCACACCCCCGTCCCCGCTATTTCCGACAAAACATGTAGGGATAGTGGACAGGGTTCGGGCGGCCACCGTCAAGACTCGGTCGACGACGCGGCATGACAGCCGGACCGGTAACGGAGCACGGCTCCTGGTCCGGCCCACTCGGCCGCACCGCGAATTCGTGTTTCCGGTCCTCGGCCACCGAGCCGATGTGAAGATGAGCGCGTACGAGCCCGGCCGGGAGCCGGTACCGGCCGAGCCGACCCGACAGGTGGGAGCATGTCCGACGACAACGGGATCCGTCCCTTCCAACTGAACACCCCGGAAGAGGCGATCGAGGACCTGCGTCGCCGGATCACGGCTACGCGTTGGCCCAGCAGCGAACTGGTCACCGACCGCTCCCAGGGCGTGCAGCTGGCGACAGTCCAGGAGGTCGCCCGCTTCTGGACGACCGAGCACGACTGGCGCGCCTGCGAGGCGAAACTGAACGCCCTGCCGCAGTACACGACCGAGATCGACGGCGTCGAGATCCACTTCATCCACGTGCGATCCGCCCACGAGGACGCGCTACCGCTGATCATGACGCACGGCTGGCCCGGCTCGGTCATCGAACTGCTCGGGGTGATCGGCCCGCTCACCGACCCGACGGCGCACGGCGGACAGGCCGAGGACGCCTTCCACCTGGTGCTTCCGTCGCTGCCCGGTTACGGCTTCTCCGGCGAGCCGACCGAGCTCGGTTGGGACTCCGCCCGGATGGCCCGGGCGTGGGCACAGCTGATGAATCGTCTCGGCTACTCACGCTATGTCGCCCAAGGTGGCGACGTGGGCGCCTCCGTCACGGACGCGATGGGCCGCCAGGCACCCGACGGGCTTCTCGGCATCCATGTCAACCTGCTCGCCGCGGCGATCGGTCTCAAGGACCAACTGCCGGCGAACTCCGCACAGGAACGCGCGGCGCACGACGCGTTGACGACTTTCACCACCGACGGTTTCGGCTACTTCCTGGAACAGTCCACCCGACCGCAGACCATCGGCTACGCACTGCTCGATTCGCCCGTCGGGCTGGCGGCCTGGATGCTCGACCACGACACGGACAGCTACTACAAGATGTCCCGCGCGTTCGTCGACGGCGAGCCGGTGGGCGGGCTCAGCCGGGAAACCATCGTCGACAACATCACGCTGTACTGGCTCACCGGCACCGGCACCTCGGCCGCCCGGTGGTACTGGGAGTTCGGACGATTCCAGGCGGCAGCCGACGCGGCCGGCCAGCCGCCGCCACCGGTCTCGGTTCCGGTCGGATTCACGGCGTTCCCCGGCGAGATCTGGGCAGCGCCCCGCAGCTGGGTCGAGGCGGTCTATCCCGGCGTCGCGTACTTCAACGAGGTGGACCGTGGCGGCCACTTCGCGGCCTGGGAGGAGCCGGAGATCTTCTCAGCCGAGGTACGCGCCGCGTTCCGGCCGCTGCGGAGAGCCTGACCCGTCGGCGGTCGGCGGGTCGACGGGTTCACCGCGAGCGCATCGCTCGGACGGCCTCCCCGGCGAACAGGCACGCCGCGCGGTGATCGGGGGCGACCTCGGCCAGCACCGGGTCGGTCTCGGCGCACTCCGGCCGGGCCTGCGGGCAGCGGGTACGGAATCGGCAGCCGCCCGGGGGGTCCACCGGGCTGGGGATGTCACCACTGAGGATGATCCGGCGACGTTCCCGCTCGACCTGCGGGTCGGCGACCGGCACCGCGGACAGCAGCGCGGCGGTGTACGGGTGAGCCGGATCCCGCCAGATCTGCGCCGGCGTGCCGCTCTCCACGATCCGCCCCAGGTACATCACCGCCATCCGGTCGCTCATGTGCTCCACGGCGGCAAGATCGTGGGCGATGAAAAGGTAGGTCAGGCCCAGGTCCCGTTGCAGGCGGCGGAGCAAGTTCATGATCTGTGCCTGCACGCTCAGGTCGAGCGAGGCGATCGGTTCGTCCAGCACGATCAGGTCCGGCTCACCGGCCAGGGCACGGGCGATCCCGACCCGCTGCCGCTGGCCGCCGGAGAGTTCGTGCGGATGCCGGTCGGCCAGGTCGCCACGCAACCCGACCATGTCGAGCAGTTCGTCGACCCGACGGCGACGGGCCGCACCGCCGTCGGTGAGCCGATGCACGATCAGCGGCTCGGCGATGCTCGCCCCGATGGTGAGCCGAGGGTCCAGAGACGCCTGCGGGTCCTGGAACACCATGGCCACCCGGCGACGCAGCGCACGCAATCGCCGCCGGGACCACCGGGTGACGTCCTGGTCGGCCACCCGGACGGTGCCGGAGGTGGGATCCACGAGCCGCAGCAGGGCCAGCCCGGTGGTGGACTTGCCGCTGCCCGACTCACCGACCAGCCCCAGCGTCTCGCCCCGCCGTACCCGCAACGAAACGCCGTCGACGGCCCGGACGACGCCGGCCGGCGTCGGAAACCACACCGCCAGATCGTCGAGTTCGGCGACCACCTCGCCCGGTTCCCGCTGCTTCGGCACCGCGGCGTGCGCCGTGCCCTCGGCCGACACGACCGTGCTGAGCTGGTGATCCGCTTGCTGCCGCTCGCTCATCGGCGCTCCCCGTCGCTTCCCTGGGGGTAGAAGGTTCGTACCTGGTGCCCGGCCGAGACCGGTACCAGCGGCGGCAGTTCGTGCTCACAGCGAGCGTCACCCCGCACCGGGCAACGGGGCCAGAAGGCACAACCCGCCGGCAGATCCAACGGGCTGGGTGGCGCACCGGCGATGGTGACCAGATCCGCGCCGCCGGCCGCCGGGTCCGGGCGGGCGGCCAGCAGAGCCCTGGTGTACGGGTGCGACGGCGCACCGAAGACGGTGTCGACCGGCCCCTGTTCGAGGATCCGGCCCCCGTACATGACCGCCACCGTGTCGGCGATGCCGGCGACCACACCGAGGTCGTGGGTGATCCAGACGACCGCCGTGCCGAGGCGCCGTTGCAGGTCGGCGACCAGCTCGACGATCTGGGCCTGGGTGGTGACGTCGAGGGCCGTGGTCGGCTCGTCGGCGATCAACAGGTCCGGCTCACAGGCCAGCGCCATGGCGATCACCACCCGTTGGCGCATGCCGCCGGAGAACTGGTGCGGGTACGCGTCCACCCGCTGCCCGGCGGACGGGATGCCGACCAGGTCCAGCAGTTCGACGGCGCGGGACCGGGCGGCCCGCCGGGTGAGTCCGAGGTGCTCCTCGGCGGCCTCGGTGACCTGCCGGCCGACGGTGAGCACCGGGTTGAGCGAGGTCATCGGATCCTGGAACACGAACCCGATGTGCCGACCGCGTAGCCGCCGACGGCGTTCCTCGGTCAGCGCGGTCAGCTCCGTGTCGAGCAGGTGCACCCGCCCGGTCACCCGTGCGGTGCGGGGCGCCAGCCCGGTGGCGGCGAGCACACTCATGCTCTTGCCGCTGCCGGACTCGCCGACCAGCGCCAGGGTCTCCCCCGGCCGCACCGCCCAGTCGACCCCGGCGACGGCGTGCGCCGGCCCACGCCGGGTGCCGATGGTGACGGTGAGGTCCTCGACCGCCAGTACGGGCTTCATGCGGTGCTCCTCCTGGCTTCGCTGACGGTGAGCTGGCGAGGATCGAGCACGTCCCGCAGCGCGTCACCGACCAGGTTGAACGCCAGGACGGTGAGGAAGATCGCCGCACCGGGGAAGAATCCCAGCCACCACGCCTCGGTGACGAACCCGCGCCCGTCGAACAGCATCCGGCCCCAGGCGGGATCGGGTGGCTGGACACCGAGGCCGAGGAAGGACAACGCCGCCTCGGAGAGGATCGCGAAGGCCAGGGACAGCGACGTCTGCACGATCAACGGTGCCGCGATGTTCGGCAACACGTGCCGACGCATGATCCGCAGGTCGGAGGCGCCGACCGAGACCGCAGCACGGACGAAGACCTGTTCCCGTACCGAGAGCACGCCGGCCCGGGTCACCCGGGCAAAGATCGGCGTGTAGACCACCCCGATCGCCACCATCGCGGTGGTCAGTCCCGGACCGAGCACCGCCACGATCGCCACCGCCAGCAGCAGCACCGGAAACGCGAACAGCACGTCCATGCAACGCATCAGCACGTTGTCCAGCCAGCCACGGTAGTAGCCGGCGAACAGGCCGAGGGTCACCCCCACCGCCAGCGCGATGCCGACGCTGACCAGGCCGACCTGCAACGACACCCGGGCGGCGACCATGACCCGGCTGAGGACGTCGCGGCCCAACTCGTCGGTGCCGAACGGGTGTGCCCAACTCGGCGCTTGGAGCATCCGGTCGACGTCAACCTCGTTGATCCCCGACGGCGCCAGCCAGGAGCCGCCCACGCCCACCACGACCAGCACCGCCAGCACCAGGCTGCCGGTCAACGCCAGCGGATCGCGCCGCAACGCGGACAGCGCCCGACGCACCTGTCCCTCGCGATTGACCTGCTGCGCGCTCATTTGACCGTGATCCTCGGGTCAAGCCGGGCGTAGAGAATGTCGACAAGCAGGTTGACCAGGAGGAACAGCGCCGCCACCAGCAGCACCGCACCCTGGAGCACCGGATAGTCGCGGGCCGCGACGGCGTCGTAGGTGAGCCGCCCGATGCCGGGCCAGGCGAACAGCACCTCGATCACGATCACCCCGCCGAGCAGGCTGGCCAGCTGCACGGCCACCACCGTCACCACCGGGATCAGGGCGTTGCGCAGCACGTGCCGCAACACCACCACCCGGGTACGCAGACCCTTGGCCTCGGCGGTGCGCACGTAGTCCTCGGAGAGCACCTCAAGCATCGACGAGCGGATGAACCGGGTGAGGATCGAGGCGGTCACCAGGCCGACCGTGGCGGCGGGCAGCGCCACATGGGACGCCCAGCGGCCGGGATCCTCGGTGAGCGCGACGTACCCGGACGGCGGCAGCCAGCCGAGCACCCCGGAGAAGAGCAGGATGCCCATGATCCCCATCCAGAAGTCCGGCACCGAGACACCGAACTGGCTGAACACCCGGGCCGCGTGGTCGACGAGCGAGCCGCTGCGGATGGCCGAGACGATCCCCAACGGAAAGGCGATGAGCATCGCGAACACCACAGCGGTGACCGCCAGCGACAGAGTCGCCGGCAGCCGCTCCAGCACGATCGCGGTGACCGGCCGTCCGCTGCGGAAGCTGACCCCGAGGTCGCCGGTCAGCGCCCGCCGCAGGTAGTCGAAATACTGCACCACAAGTGGCTGGTCCAGCCCCGCCCGGGCCCGCAGCGCCTCGTACGTCTGCGGGTCGAAGCGGGTGCCGAGGGCGACCCGGACGGGGTCACCCGGCACCAGTTGGAGCAGCAGGAACACCACGAGGGTCACGCCGAGCAGTACGACTGCCGACTGCAACAGCCGACGGATGACGAAGCGGGCCACCTGAGGTCCCCCGCCAGGTCACCGGGCGAGAGCCACGTCGCGGAACCGGATCGCCCGGTCCGTGCGTACCTCGTAGCCGCTGACCTGCTTGGACCAGCCCTGGGCCACGTCTGGGTTGTAGAGGTAGATGTAGCTGGCGTCGTCCACGATCTGCTTGGCCACCTGGTCGTACTGCTGCTTGCGGGCGGCCTGGTCGGTCTCCGTCCGGGCCTGGTCGAGCAGCCGGTCGACGTTCGGGTTGGCGTACTTGTGGAAGTTGAACGTGCCGTCACTGTGGTGCTGGGCGTAGTAGAACTCGTCAGGGTCGATGTTGCCCAGCCAGCCGAGCATGAACGAGTCGAAGTGGCCGGCGCCCTGCTCGTCGAGCCACTGCGCGAAGTCCAGCGTACGGATCTTGACGGTGATCCCGACGGCTTCCAGCTGCGAGGCGATCACCTGGGCGGCGGTGACCGTCTCCGGGTACTCGCTGGTGACCATGAGGTCCATGCTCAGGCCACTGACGCCGGCCTGGTCGAGCAGCTGCCGCGCCTGGTTCACGTCGTGCGAGTACGGCGCGTACTCGTAGTAGAAGGCGCTGTTCTGCGGAATGGCGGCCTGGTTGACAGTGGCCAGCCCGAACTTGGCGGCCTTGGTGATCGCCTCACGGTCCAGCGCGAAGGCGATCGCCCGACGGACGTTGACGTCGTCGTACGGCTTGCGCGCCTGGTTCAGCGAGAGGTACCAGTAGTCGGTCGACGGCACCGACTGCACAGTCGGGTCGTCCCCGTCGAGCAGCGCCGGCACCTGCTGCGGTGGCAGGTTGTCGGTCCAGTGCACCTCACCGCCGCGCAGGTTCTGCAGGGCGACTGTGGGGTCGCTGACGAAGGTGAACCGGACGCCGTCCAGCTTGGGCTTCTCGCCCCAGTAGTTGTCGTTGCGGACCAGCCTGATGCTGTCGCCGGAGCTGTAGTTCTCCACGGCGAACGGACCGCTGCCGACCGGCTTGGTGGTGATCTCACCGGATTCCACGTTGGACTTCTGGACGATCGCCACGCCCTTGAAGCCGCCGAGGTTCGCCAGCAGGTTCGGCGTCGGCGCGTTGAGGGTCACCACGACGGTCTTCGGGTCGGATGCCTCGATCGACTTCACCGTGCCGAACTTGTACGCGTTGTTCAGCTTCTCGTCGATGATCCGGTTGTACGAGTAGACGACGTCCTCGGCGGTCAGTGGCGAACCGTCGGAGAACTTCACCCCCTCGCGGAGGGTGAACGTCCAGGTCAGTTGGTCATCGCTGGTGGTCCACTCGGTGGCCAGGGAAGGCTTCATCTCCAGGTTGGCGTCCGGCTCGACGAGCGTGTCGAAGACGTTCTCCAGCACCTGGAAGCTGTAGTAGGCAGACGTCTTGTGCGGATCGAGTTGGTCGGGCTCGCCACCGATCGCGGCGTTGAGCACGCCTCCGGCGCCCGCCGCGTCGTTGCCGTCGACGTCGACGCCCTCGCCCCCGCTGCATCCCGCCACGGCGGCGAGCATCAGGGCGATCGTCGCGCCGGCCAACCTGAATCTGGTCCTGGACATGGTCCTCCCCCTGGATTCTTCTGCGGCAGTCGATCTAGCCCCACGCTAACCGCAAATCCGGCGGTCGGCAGGGCTCGGACCGGCGGGCGGACACGTTCGCCGTCAAGCTGTGACCCGGGCGGTCAGAGGCAGCTCCAGCAGTAGAGGTGCTGATCGGCGGCCAGGGCGCGGCGGGCCAGGGCGCTGATCTCCTCGATCACCGGCAGCAGTTCATCGGGCGGCAGCGGCTCACCCCAGGCCAGCTCCTCGATCTGCCCCCACCGCGCCGACAGCTCGGGCGACTGAGCGGCGGTGATCGATGCCAGGGTGTCCCTGACGGCGTCGTCGAGGACGACCAACCACGGCCCTTCCTCGCCGAAGCTCCAGATGAACCGTTGCTCGATCACGTCGGTGGACCAGTCCCGCCCGCGCGCGAAGCCGACCAGCTTGCCGAGGGTGACCATCGGCTCGATGCCCTTGAGGTCGATCGCGTCCACCCCGGGGCGACCCCCCGACACAGCGACCGGACCGCCGTCGAGTTCCGCCATCAACCCGATCGCGGCTTCGTCGTCCGCCGCCCGGAAGTAGTCATACAGAACACCCATGGCCGTACCCCATCAGGCGGGTACGACATCACCGGGCGACACCTCCGCTACGGACAGTTGTTGCTGGTCAGCTGAAGCGTGTACTCCGCGTCGTCGTGGGTGATGCCCGACGGGGCGCCGTCGAACCAGGTCTCCACCTTCTGCCAGCCGCGCCGCTGCTCGTAGTGCAGGTGCGGGGCGCCGGAGTTGCCGGTGCTGCCGATCCGGCCGATCTGCTGGCCCTGGACCACCCGCTCACCGGCCTCCACCATCGGCGGCTCCAGCAGGTGCAGGTACTGGGTCTCCCACCGGCCGCCGTGGTCGATCTTCACCCAGTAGCCACCACCACGGCCCCGGGGGCCGTCCGGGTTCTCCGGGGTACGACCACCGAGCGACCCGTTGATCCCGGCCACGGTGACAGTGCCCTCATACGAGGCGAGCACCGGTTGTCCCCACGGGTCGCCGGAGAGCGGGAAGAAATCCACGTCGTAGTCGCCGTGCCCGGGATAGGTGCCGACCTGCCAGGTCTCCCCGCAGGCGACAGGCATCTGGAACAGCGGGCGGGGCCCCGGCGGACGCAGCACGATCACCGCCGCGACGGCCAGGGCGATCACGATCCCCAGGGTGAACAGGAGCCCGAACCTGGTCCGGCGGGCGCGGCGGCGGGAACGGGGGTGGCCGGTCGTCACGGCCCAGAGCATGGCAGAGACCGGCAACCCCCGCCGTCCCAGGTCAGGCCGACACCGCCGGCACAGCGGGACCGGCCGGCGCCGGTGCCGGCACCGGGATCACCACCACCGGGCAGGTGGCCTTGCGTACGCACTCCTCGCTGACCGAGCCGAGCACCGTGTGCCGCAGACGGCCGTGTCCGTGGCTGCCCAGCACCAACAGGTCGGCGCCACGGGCGGCGGCGGTGAGCACGTCGGCCGGGCGGCCCTCGACGACCTCGGCCGCGACCGGTCCCGCCGACGTACCCCGGGTGACCTCGCCGATCTCCCTGGCCAACAGTGCGGTGGCCCGCTCCTCCTCCTCGATCGGGTTGGGCGCGACCATGGCGCCACCGTCCAGGCCGTCCCAACGCCAGGCGGTCACCGCCTGCACGGTGCCGTTGCGCTCGGCCGCCTCACCGACCGCCCACCGCAGTGCCCGCCGCCCACCATCCGAACCATCGACGCCGACGACAATCAGGTACGTCATCGTCCTCACTCCTCTCCGTCCTGCTTCCAGTGCAGCGTGCGGACGTGCGGCGGACCAGCGGCCGAGGTCCCTTCCGGACGGGTCGGAAGTCCCCACCACCCCTGTCGATCATGGGGCTTGTGAGGCGTCACGCTCACCTGATAGACATCACATGTCTTGCCGGCTGGTACGTGACGCGGTATCTGGGGGCGACGGTGAAGCTGCTGCGAGTTGGCCTGCCGGGGTGGGAGACGCCGGCACTGCTCGACGAGGCCGGCCAACTCCGTGACCTCAGCGGCGTGACCGACGACCTGGACCCTGCCTTCCTGGCCACCGACGGCCTGGCTCGCCTGGCCGGCATCTCCCCGCACGACCTGTCTCCGATGGACCCGACCGACCTGCGGATCGGTCCCCCACTGCGACCCGGGAAGATCGTCTGCATCGGGCTGAACTACCGCGACCACGCCGCCGAGACCGGGGCGGCACTGCCCGCCGAGCCGGTGGTCTTCCTCAAGGCGGCCGACACGGTGGTCGGTCCCGACGACCCGGTGCTGGTGCCCCGCGGCAGCACCAGGACGGACTGGGAGGTCGAACTCGCCGTCGTCATCGGCCGCAAGGCGCGCTACCTGCCGTCGACCGAGGCGGCGTTGGACTGCGTCGCCGGGTACGCCGTCTCCCACGACGTCTCTGAGCGGGAGTTCCAGCTCGACCGGGGCGGCCAGTGGGACAAGGGCAAGTCCTGCGAGACGTTCAACCCGTTCGGCCCGTGGCTGGTGACCGCCGACGAGATTCCCGATCCGCAGGATCTGCGGTTGCGGCTCTGGGTCAACGGCGTGCTGCGGCAGGACGGCACCACCAAGGACATGGTCTTTCCGGTGGCCGAGATCGTCCGCTACCTGAGCCAGTTCATGGTGCTGTACCCCGGCGACGTCATAAACACCGGTACCCCGGCCGGCGTCGCCCTCGGGCAGCCGGAACCCAAGCCCTACCTGGTCGCCGGTGACGTGGTGGAGTTGGAGATCGACGGCCTGGGCCGGCAACGCCAGACGCTGGCAGCGGCGTGACCGGCGACGGGCAGGGCGGCGCCGGCACACCCGTCACCGGCACCGGTGAGTTCGCCGGGCTGTCGGCGGTGGTGACCGGTGGCGCCTCCGGCATCGGCCTGGCCACGGCCACCCTGCTCGCCGAGCGTGGCGCCCGGGTGGCCTGCCTGGACCTGAACCCGCAGCAGGTGCCCGAGCCGTTGCTGGGCCTGGCGGCCGACGTGACCGACGACGCGTCGGTACGGTCCGCGATCGCCGCCGTCCGCGACGCCTTCGACGGCATCGACGTCCTGGTCAACAATGCCGCCATCGGTGCGGTCGGCACCATCGAGGCAGACACCGACGCCGAATGGCACCAGGTACTCGACGTCAACGTGGTCGGCATCGTCCGGGTGACCCGGGCCGCGCTGCCACACCTGCGCGCCTCCGGGCACGCCGCGATCGTCAACATCGGCTCCATCGCCGCCTGGCTCGGGCTGCCCCAGCGGGCCCTGTACAGCGCCAGCAAGGGCGCGGTGCAGGCGCTCACACTGGCGATGGCCGCCGACTACGTGACCGCCGGCATCCGGGTCAACTGCGTCAACCCGGGCACGGCGGACACCCCGTGGGTGCGTCGGCTGCTCGACGCCGCCGACGATCCGGCGGCGGAACTGGCCGCGTTGCGGGCCCGCCAGCCCACCGGTCGCCTCACCACCCCGGACGAGGTGGCCGCCGCCGTCGCGTACCTGGCCAGTCCGCTGTCCGGGTCGACCACCGGCAGCGTGCTCGCCGTCGACGGCGGCATGCACGGCCTGCGGCTGCCCCCGCCGCCCAGCGGGACCTGAGCGGCGCGGTCCTCGGCAACCCACGACGCACCGAGCGAGGCCCGAGCGGCACGGTCCCTCGGCAACCCCATGACGCCTGAGCGGGGCCTGAGCGGCAGTTCAGCGGGCGGGACCGACCGCCGGGCCCGCCTTCCGGACCGACCGGCGGACCACCGCGCAGCCCGGGTCACCGGGATGGCCGGGGCCCACCACGTCACCGCGTACGTCGGCGACGATCGTGGCGAGGAGGTCCCGGCTGGACCGCAGCGACTCGATCTTCTCGGTCAGCAGATCCAGCTCGGCCTGGAGGGTGTCGGCCAGGCGGGCGCGGTCAGCCGGCTGGTCGGGGATCGCCGCCCGGCCGTCCAGCAGGAACGTCAACGCCTGCCCGACCACTCCGGACGGCAGCGCGGCCGACAGCATGCACCGGATCCGGGCCACCCGGTCGACGTCGGAGTCCTGGTAGATCCGGTAGCCCGAGTCGGTGCGTAGCGGCGTCAGCAGGCCCTGCTCCTCGTAGTACCGCAGCATCCGTACCGACGCGCCGGTCCGCGCGCTCAACTCACCGATCCGCATCGCTTGACTCTAACGTCAATGTCAGGCTTTAGCGTCCGTCTGTGATCATCTATGTGCTCTTCGTCTGCTCTTTCGCCGTGGCCACCGCCGAGTTCGTGCTTGTCGGCCTGCTCCCCCAGGTCGCCACCGACCTGGACGTGTCAGTTGCCGCCGCCGGCCAGTTGGTCACCGCGTACATGATCGTGGTCACCGTGGGCGGTCCGATCGCCACCGTGCTGACCCGACGGCTGCCGCGCCGCGAGCTGCTCGCCGGCACCATGGCACTGGCCACGGTGTCCGCGGTGGCCAGCGCCATGGCCACCTCGTACCCGATGCTGCTGTCGGCCCGGCTGGGCTCGGCGCTGGCACAGGCGCTGTTCATGGCGGTGGCCTCCCAGGTGGCCATGGCCTCGGTGCCGCCGGAGCGGCAGACCGTCGCGGTGGCCCGGCTGTTCGGCGGTTTCGCCCTGGCCACCGTGCTCGGCCTGCCGCTGGGCAGCCTGATCGGCGAGGCGTACGGCTGGCCTGTCACCTTCGTGGCGGTGGCCGGCCTGGCCGCGCTGGGCCTGCTCGGCGTGGTCGTCTTCTGCCCCCGGATCCCCACCCCACCGCCGGCCGGCGTCCGGGACAGCGTCGGCGCGCTGTTGCGTCCCGGCATCTACGCCGGACTCGCGGTCACCCTGCTGGTGCTCACCGGTTTCGTGGCCGCCTTCACCTACGTCGCCCCGATGCTGCGCACCGTCACCGGGCTCTCCCCCGGCTGGGTCAGCGTCGGCCTGGTCGGCTACGGCCTCGGCACCATCGCCGGTAACCTGCTCGCCGGCCGGGTACGCCCCGAGGCGATCACCCGCCGGCTGCCCCTCGCCGTCGGCGCGCTGACGGCGATCCTGCTGGTCCAGCCGCTGCTGCTCCCGATCGCCCCGCTGGCGCTGGCCGGGCTGGCCCTGTTGGGCGCGGCGGCGTTCCTGGTCGTGCCGCTGGTCCAGACCTGGCTGATGGGCCAGGTCGACGCGGCCACCACCGGCCTGGTCGCCGCCGTCAACATCTCGGTCGCCGGCGCCGCCGGAGCCCTCGGCGCAGGGCTCGGCGGTACGGTGCTCGCGGTCGGCCTCGGCCCGTCCTGGATCGGCCCGGTCGCCGCCGTCTCCGTCCTGGCCGCCACCCTCGTCGCCACCCGCCTCGCCCGGGTCTCGTCGTCGCGCGTGGCGTCGGCCGACGTGTTGCTTCGGCAGTGACAGGCGAGGCCGGCGCTCTCCGGCCCTGCCTGGTGCCGGCCCTGTCGAGCTGAGCGCGAACGAATCGCAACGACGGCCGTACAGCGCGCCCCCCGTCTGCGGCGGACGGATAGATTGGTCCGGGCCGACTCTGGGCCGCCTGACGGACGGACAACTGGCGAGGGGCATGAATGAGCCTCGACCTGAGGAGACGCAGGGGCGCACGGGTAGCGGTGGCCGCCCTCGCGATTGGGGCGGTTCTCACCCTCGCCACGGTGGTGACTGCGGCCGTACGTGATCGCGGCCCAACCCGCCAGCAGGAGGTCGTCAGCACGGGGGTGCGGATCTCGGTGCCGGCGGGGTGGCCGCGCAATGCCACCAAATGTGGTACGCCGATGCGCGACACGTACATCGTGGATGTCGACCTGATCGCGGGCTGCGCCGTGGTGCCGCCCCCTCGCGTCGACTACGCCGAGATACGGCGCGCGAATCTCGAACTCGACCCGGTGGCCCAGCTCGCGACCGAGGCGGGCGAAGCGTCCGGCCATCCCGTCCTTCGGGGCGGCGATGTGCTGCCGGATGGCCGGACGCGGCAGGTGGTGGTGGTCCCCGACCAGCGGGTGGTCCTCATCGCCGTGTCCGGCGACCCGGCGCTCGCCGAAGCGATCACCCGTTCACTCCGAGTCGACTGAGTCCATCAGCCCCGTCGGCGGCACGCGGACACCGCTCGATCTGTGGCAGTCGCGGTGGACGGCACGCAGGGCGGCTGACACCTTCACTGCCACAGATCCTTTGTGGATCACGACGGCACGCGCCCTGGGACGTGTTGGGTGGGGAGTTCGGGTGGGTGCTCGAACAGCCGGTGGCGCTCGGCGGCGAGGACCTCCCGGACGAGTTCGGCCTCGGACAGGTCCACCGCTTCGGGGCTGGCGTCGGCCATGTCGCTGACCCGGGCGAACTCGTCGAAGATGCGCCGCTTGCCGGCCAGTAGTTCGGTGATCCGCTGGTCGACGCCATCCTCGGAGAGCAGCCGGTGGACCTGCACCGACTGGACCTGCCCCATCCGGTGGGCTCGGGCGATGGCCTGCGCCTCGGTGGTCGGCTTGAGCTGAGGTTCGCAGATGACGACGACGGACGCGGACTGGATGTTGAGCCCGACGCCACCGGCCACGATCTGGGCCACCAGGACGGCACCGCCACGGGCGGCCGAGAACTCGTCCACCATCTGCTGACGGTGGTTGGCAGGCACCGATCCGGTCAGTGGCCCGAACACCGGACCGGGAAGGGCCTCGGCAACCCTGTCGAGTACCGCCCTGAAGTGGGAGAACACGATGACCCGGCGGTTGTTCTCCGCCGCTTCCCGGCAGATCTCCATGAGTCGCTGCATCTTTGTGGACTGGGCTGCCTGAAGCATGGCCACCTGGCGCATCTGCATGAAGTTTCCACGCTTGACCGCCTCCCGGTAGCGCGTGGTGTCCGCCGAGGACATCGGCAGCCACTCCTCGACCTCGATGAGTTCGGGCAGTTCATCGAGCACATCGTCCTGGTTGCGGCGCAGGTACGCCGGTGCGATCTGCCGTCGGAACCGCGCGGGTGACAGGTCGGTGGCGTCGACGGTGAGGTCGGGGCGTAGGTATGAGGCGAGGTTGCGGAACTCCTCGACCTTGTTCTCCAGTGGCGTACCGGTGAGCAGGATCGCCCGCTCGGCACGCGCGACGAGGTCCTTCGTCCTGATCGTCCGTTGCGCCTGCGGGTTCTTGATGTAGTGGGCCTCGTCGACCACGACACACGCCAGGTCGGGGGATTCCCGCAGCTCCGGCTCCCACCAGGCGAGGGTCTCGTAGGTGGTGACCGCCACGCCCCCGTGCCGCAGCCAGGAGCGGGCCGCGGCATCGCGTTCCGGGCCGTGCACCCGGTGTGGACGCAGCTTCGACTTACCGGTGATCTCGCGGATCCAGTTGGTCACCACGGCCGCCGGGCACACCACCAGGAAATGAGTGCTTCCCCTGCTGCGCAGGTGCGCCAGGACCGCGATCGCCTCGACGGTCTTGCCCAGGCCCATCTCGTCACCGATGATGATCTTGCGTTGGACGATGGCGAACCGCGCGGCGAAGCTCTGATAACCGCGCAGGGAAGCGGTCAGGTGCTCACCATCGAGTGCCTGGTCGCGCACCGCCTGGATGATCTCGTCCGGGAGGTCGCCGTGCACCGCGTTCTCGTCGTCGGTGGCGAACCCCAGCTCGGCGAGCATGGCGAAGTAGTCGGCGGGTCGGCTGAGGAAGTCGTCCCACGGATCGACGCGCACCCGCCGCCGGCCGGATGCGGACGACCTGCCGAGCAGTTCGGCTCGCCGTTCGACGATCTGAATGCTGTCGCGCAGCCCGGTGGCGGCGAGCCCCCGGGTCGGCACCACGAGGAGGTGACTGGTCCTGCGATCGATGGCGCTCGCCAGCGGCGCGAGTTCGGCGGCGCGTTCCAGGTCGGCGGCCGCGCCGTGCGTGCGCCGGTGCGCGTCCCACTCGGCGAGGCACCGCAGCAGGTGCGTGGTCTCCGGGTGGCGGTGGTCGATGTCGATGCGCACCGGTGTGTCGTCGTACGTGGTCTGCCGAAGGGTGCGGGCTGCTCCGATCATGCGACGGGCTGAGGTCTCCCCCACCCCGGGAAGCGTCTGAAGGGACGCGCCGGCGCGCAGCACGTCCTGCACCGCGTTGATTCCCGCGTCGGCCAGTGGCCCGAGTCGGAACCGGTCGCGGGTGACGGTGCGCAACGCCTCCACCGGCATGTCCCGCAGGACCCGCTGCACCTCGACCTGTCTGACCTTCTCGCCCGCTTCACGTGCCGCCGACCGGTACGAGGCCTCGCCAGCCAGGATCTTGTCGATTGAGGCCAGGGCCGCCGGCAGGCCCCTGAAGACCGACCGATCCACCAGTTCGGGCGCCGAGTCGGTCCGCTCGGCCGGCTCCAGCTCCGGGCTCGTCCGCTCGGCCAGGTCCGGCGCCCGGCCGGAGCGCTCCGCGAGTTCCGGCGCCCGGCCGGAGCGCTCCGCGAGGAGAGCGAAGCGGAGGGTCGGGTCGAGCAGGTCGTCGAGGCGGGCCCGAGCCGGGTCGGGGGGTGCTGTGTGGACGCCGAGGTGCGCCAGACGCTCGGGGCCGTCGGCGGCGATGACCTCCGCGTGCCGGTGACGCAGGAACGTCGCGGCGGTGGCCGCCGACCGCTTCCTGGCCGGCCCGGTGAAATGCCGGCGTACGTCGAGCATGGGTGCGAGGTCGGCGACGGCGCTGGGAGCGTCCTCGGTGAGTAGGCGTAGCAGGGCACGGTCGGCGGCGGTGGTCGCCGGGAGCATGGCTCGTTCCCGGAGTCGCCGGGCGACCTCGCGGTCGCTCTCCCGGAGCGGCAGTACCCGCCACGCGGCCCGGCCGGACCTGTCGACCACGACGCTGCGGGCGCGCATGGTTCCCTCGGCGCTGCTGGCCGCGTCCTGGACAGCCCGGTGCCAGCTCTGCACCCCCTTGGCCAGCTGGCCCCATCGCCTGAAGTCCGCCACGATGCGGCGGAACTCCTCCCGCTCGGTCCGGTCCAGGCTCACCCGGGCCCGGTACCCACCCGCCCGCCGCACCATGCGGCGTAACCCGATCATGCAGTTGTGGCACGTACCAAAGTGGCGCATTAACCACAATTCAGGTGCCACAACTGCATGATCGGCGGAGCAGGTAGAACCTCACCGCAAAGCGTGGCCCGTTTGGTGGGCTGGTCCGCCCGGACGGCACCCGCGCTGCCCGCTCGGGCACCAGCCGGTCATCTCGGCGCGGCCCCGTTGTCGACCAGCCGGAACCGCGTGGTCAGCGGTGCGTCGCCCAACTCCTCCAGGATCAGGCCACGGGTCGGTGAGTTCTGCAGGTAGGCCGAGTGGCTGCTGATCGCGTACGTCGGCTCGCCGCCGCGTTGCCCATCCTGGACGACCGTGAACTGCTGCCTCGGCTCCTCCGGGGTGCAGGTGGCCGCCACCACCCGCAGCGGCTGGCTCCCCGACGACCGCATCTCCCAGCAGACGTCGGTCGGCTCGTCGGCCCGCTCGGCGGCCCGGACCAGGTAGGTGCCGGAGCCCTGGGGCGTGAACACGAAGAGCTGGCGGCCCTCGTCGCCGTCGACCTCGGCGAGGCGGCCGTCGTCGAGCAGCGACAGCCCGCCACTCTGCTCGGCAGCCCGGACGATTGTCACCTGCCGCCGCCCCGACAGCAGCGGGTCGCTGCTCGAAGGACCGCCCGGTGGACCGGACGTTCCGGCCGGGTCAGGGCTGGCCGACGCGGTGGCCGACGCCGTCGTCGGGCCGGCCGGCCCGACCGGCAGCGAGTCCGGGTCCCCGGAGGGACGGGCCAGGACAGCGCCGGCACCGAGCAGTCCGACGAGTACGACACCCAGAGCGGTGCCAGCGGCCCGGCGGCGGCGACGGCGGGTGTCGCCTCGGCGGCGGATGTCGGCGGCAGCCGGTACGGTCCCCTGCCGGCCGTGCCCGGCCAACGCGCGCAGGGCCTCGTCGAGATGCGGCTCAGGACCCATTACTGCCTCCCCCGCCGGTGGTCTCGTACTCGCCGTCGGTCAGGTGAGCGGCCAGCGCCCGGCGTCCCCGGGCGAGCCGCGTCTTGACGGTGTTCACGTTGCTGTCGATCTCCGTCGCGATCTCGGTCACGCTCAACCCGACCAGGTGGTGCAGCACCACCACGCGCCGTTGTTCGGCGGAGATGCGGCGCAGCGCCGACACCACCGCCACGTGATCGACAGATGTCATCTCGACGTCCTGGCCGGCCACCTCCCGACGGTGCGCACGGAGCCGGTTCACCGTCTTGCGCCACGCGCTCACCGCGATCCGGTACGAGACGCGGCGAACCCAGGCCTCCGGGCTGTCGCACTCCCGTACCGATGCCCAGCGGTCCCAGGCCCTGGCGTACGCCTCCGCCACCGCGTCCTCGGCCTCGGCCCGGCTGCCGACCATGGCGGACAGGTGGCCCAGGACCCGCTGGGCCGACGCCGAGTAGAAGGCGTCGAACTCCTCAGCGTCGCGTTTCACTCACGTTCCCACCCGTACTGTCGCTGCTGGTCGTGTTTCCCCCGCGGACGGACGCCCCCGGCCCTGGCCGGGGGCGTCACCGCGCCTTACCGTCGGGGTGCCGGTCCGGTGTCGGTGAACCGGAAGCTACTCGCCGGAGGGGCGTCCCCCAACTCCTCCATGATCAGGCCGGATCGCGCGGAGTCCCGCAGGTACGCCCACCGGTTGCTGATCAGGTATTCACGGGGACCACCGCCGGCCACGGCAGTGATCTCGAAGCGTTGGGCGGGGTCGCCGGCCCGGCAGGTGGCTCCCCGCACGTACAGCGGCCGGCCGTCGCCCGGGTTGCGTACCTGCCAGCAGACCGGCTGCCCGGTGCCGCCACCGTAGTACGCCTTGATGAGGAACTGTCCCGAGCCCACAGGTGTCGGCACGAACACCTGCCGGCCCTGGTCGTCGTCCACCTCGGCCAACCGGCCGTCGTCGAGCAGGGCCAACCCCGATTCGAAGGCGCCCACCCGGACGATGGTGACCCGACGCTTGCCGGACAGCAGCGGGTCCTTGACGGTGGTCGGCCGTGGCGCGGCGGCCACCGGCGTGGTACCGGGCGGCTGCGCTCCCGCCGCCGCCACGCCGGCCGGAGCGTCACCGGCCGGCGTGGTCTCCCCCGCTGCCACGCCGACCGGACCGTCACCCGACGTCCGCACTCCATCCGTCGCCCCGTCGCCGGAGGCCGGACCCATGCTGTACACCCCCACGGCGGTGCCGGTCAGCACCACCAGGCCCGCAGCGGCGAGCCATCTACCCAGCAACACGATTCCTCCCGAGCTGCTCCGCACCGGGGCCACCCGCCTGATGGCAGGTGATCCTCGGTCGATTCAGCGGGATGACGCGTACGGGCGGCGGAAGGTTTCACGCCTCGGCCAGATTGTGTGCGACCGGCTGACAGGGGGCCGTTGTCAGCGCAGCGCGACCAGCCGCATACCGGTGCGGATCAGGACCACCGCGCCACCGGCGGCCATGACCAGCCCGATGCCGGGCATCAGCTGCCCCCAGGCGCCGGTGCTGGCACTGAGACTGATCAGGCGGGCCGCCTGCCACCCGGCGATCGCGGCGACAACCAGCCCGGGGATCAGGCTGTGCGCGATGGCCACCTTCCGGTACGGCAGCAGGGCCCCGGCGACGGCGAGGAACGCCATGCTCAGTGTCCACAGGCCCGGACCGGCCACCCCGGAGAGCGAACCGAACGGGGTGATGACCCAGGGCAGCAGCGAGCCGACAAGCGCGAGCACGCCGCCGACGATCATGCCGAGACTGCCGGCGTGGAAGACGCGCCGGCGAACCGGGGCGGCGGTGGATGCGGTGTCGGCCATGTCCGGATGCTAGGCGCTCGGCGCCGTTGACCGAACGGGCAGATCGGTGAGCGGTAGGGCGGTGTCGGTGGACGGCCGGGCCAGGTCCACGAAAAACCACAAAGCGGGACGATACGGCGCTCCGGTGCGGACCGCTCAACCGTTCACGGGGTCCAACGGACCGCTCAGCGACCCGAAGCCGCACCTGGCGGATCAACTCTTGCCTGGCCAGGCTGCGTCACGTTCGCTTCCCAGACTAAAGGTGTGACCGACCGCACAACCGCGTCGAGCAGCCGGTTCCATACCGACTAGGAGGCACCAGAACATGACCGAGGTAACCCCCGATAAGGAGACCCGTGGCGGTGAACCGCCACCGTCGGCACCACCACCGGCATCCCCGCCGGACAACGGCTGGCGCAAGGAGTACTGGAGCCGGAACCTGCGGCTCATGGTGATCCTGCTGGCCATCTGGTTCATCGTCTCGTTCGGCTTCGGAATCCTGCTGGTCGAACCGCTCAACAACATCGTCATCGCCGGATTCCCGCTCGGCTTCTGGTTCGCCCAGCAGGGATCGATCTACGTCTTCGTCATTCTGATTTTGGTGTACGCGAAGATGATGGACCGCCTCGACAACCAGTTCGGCGTTGACGAGCAGGAGACCGAGGTGGCCGGGAAATGAGTCAGATCCAGATCTGGACCCTCATCTTCATCGGCGCCTCCTTCGCCGTCTACCTCTACATCGCCTGGCGCAGCCGGGTGAAGGAGACGGCCGGCTTCTACGTCGCCGGCCAGGGAATTCCGACAATCGCCAACGGTGCGGCGGTCGCCGCCGACTGGATGTCGGCGGCGTCGTTCATCTCGATGGCCGGCCTGATCGCGTTCCTGGGATCGGACGGCACCATCTACCTGATGGGCTGGACCGGCGGCTACGTGCTGCTGGCCCTGCTGATCGCGCCCTATCTGCGCAAGTGGGGCAAGTTCACGGTGCCCGAATTCGTCGGTGACCGATACTCCGAGACCGTCCGCACCATCGCCGCCGTGGCCGCGATCATCATCTCCTTCACCTACGTGGTGGGGCAGATGCGCGGTGGCGGCATCGTCTTCAGCCGCTTCCTCGGCCTGGACGTCACCGGCGGCGTTATCGTCGCCGCCGTGATCATCGGCTTGTACGCGGTGCTCGGCGGCATGAAGGGCATCACCTGGACCCAGGTGGCGCAGTACACCGTGCTGATCGTGGCCTACCTGATTCCCGCGTTCGCGGTGGCTCAGCAGATGACCGGCATACCGGTCCCGCAGGTGTCGTTCGGGCAGATCCTCGCCGAACTCGACGCGATAAGCGTCGAGATGGGCCTGAGCCAGTACACCGAGGCGTTCGCGGCCCGGCCACAGATCGACGTGTTCCTGGTGACCATGTCCCTGATGATCGGCACCGCCGGTCTACCACACGTGATCGTCCGGTTCTACACCACGAAGAGCGTGCGGGGTGCCCGGTACTCGGCCTTCTGGGCGCTGCTCTTCATCGCCCTGCTCTACACCACCGCCCCGGCGGTGGGCGCCTTCACCAAGCTGAACCTGCTCCAAGACGTCAACGGGGTCTCCGCGAACGCGCTGCCCAGTTGGATCGAGAACTGGGCGGCGACAGGTCTGGTGACTGTCAGCGACGGCGCGTCGACGATCAACACGGTGAGCAACAGCCCGACCTCCGGTGCCGACCTGATCGTCAACAACGACATCCTGGTGCTGGCCAGCCCCGAGATCGCCGGCCTGCCGGCACCGATCGTGGGTCTGGTGGCGGCCGGCGGCCTGGCCGCCGCGATGTCCACGGCAGCCGGCCTGCTGCTGGTGATCTCGTCGTCCTTCTCGCACGACCTGTACTTCCGTCGGGTCAAGCGGGACTCCACCGACAAGCAGCGGCTGCTCGCCGGTCGGATCGCGATGGGTCTGGCGGTGCTGATCTCCATCTACGCCGGCATCAACCCGCCGGCGTTCGTGGCGCAGGTGGTCGCCTTCGCCTTCGGCCTGGCCGCGGCGAGCTTCTTCCCCGTCATCGTGCTCGGCATCTTCTGGAAACGATGTAATGCCAGAGGCGCGGCGGCCGGCATGATCACCGGCATGCTCTTCACCGCCAGCTACATGATCTACACGCTGCCGGTGTTCGGCACCGCCGCGAACCCGCACATCTTCGACATCAGCCCGGAGGGCATCGGCACCATCGGTGCGATCGTCAACTTCGTCGTCACCATCGTGGTGTCGAAGATGACGGCGCCACCGCCGGACGAGATCGTCGAGATGGTGGAGAGCATCCGCTACCCGGCCGCCCGGCGGGAGGTGACCGCCGGCACCGCCACCGACGCGGCCTGAGCCACCCCACCCCATATTCGCCAGAGAACCACCGGTCGCCGGCCCCACCATCGACGTTGGGGCCGGCGACCGGCCGTTCCGGTGAGCCGGGTGCGGCGCGCCGCCATCCTTGTCGTTCCTGGGTGCCAGCTGTTGCTGCACCAGCAGCAGCGCGGAGCTGGTCGATGCCTCGCAGAGGGTGGTTACCGGACCGATCTTCAAACGGCTGGAGGATCACCCGCTCGGCGCGTCCGACGTACGCGGTGCCGACGGGCCGCTGCGCCTGTCCACCGCCACCGGCACCGACGAGGTCTGCGAGGACACCATCGCCGCCGCCGAGGAACTGGGCTGGCGCCGGGTCGACGACCTGAACGCCACCGACGACGAACGCATCGGCTACCTGACAGCGACGATCCGCGACGGCCGCCGCAGCAGCGCCGCCGACGCCTTCCTGCACCCGGTTCGCCACCGGCCCAACCTGACCGTCCTCGTCAACACGGTCGTGCTGCGCGTCCTGATCGAGCACGGCCGCGCCGTCGGCGTACGCACCCGCCAGGGCGGGAACACGGTCGATCGCCGGGCCACCGCCGAGGTGGTGCTCGCCGCCGGCGCACTCGCCACGCCGCAGCTTCTGCAGGTCTCCGGGATCGGTCCCGCCGACGTGCTACGCGAGGCCGGCGTGACCGCGCTGCTGGACCGGCCCCGGGTGGGCACCGGTATGCGCGAGCACCGGACGACCCCGATGCAGTTCCGGTTGACCGGACGGGCCGGCTACAACCCACGGCTGAACGGCCCGCTGGGGCAGGCCCGCGAGATGCTGCGTTACCTGCTGACCCGCCGAGGACCACTCGCCCTGCCGGTGTACGACCTCGGCGCGTACATCCGCTCCGCGCCGGAGGTCGCGCATCCCGACGCTCAGCTGCTGATCGCGCCGTTCTCGGCGGCGCCTCGACGGCCTGGCCGGGCGATCGAGCTGGAATCCGAGTCGGGGCTGATGGCCCAGATCACCGTGACCCGGCCGGAGAGCGAGGGCAGCCTCGCCATCACTTCGGCCGACCCGGCAACCCCACCCCGGATCATCGCCAACTACTTCGACGCGGCCCACGACCGACGGACCGCGACCGGCGCCTTCCGGCGTGCCCGGGAGCTGTTCGCCACCGCACCGCTCGCCAAGCGGATCTCGGCGGAGACCCTGCCCGGTACCGCGGTGCGCGATGACGGCGACATCATCGAGGCCGGGCTGGCACTGGGCTACTGCGGCTACCATGCGGTCGGCACCTGCGCCATGGGCCCCGACGACGACCATGTGGTCGACCCGCAGCTGCGGGTACGCGGCGTGGCCGGCCTGCGCGTGGTGGACGCCTCGGTGCTGCCGATCCTGGTCTCCGGTTACCTCAACGCCCCGGTGATGGCCCTGGCCTGGCGGGCGGCCGACCTCATGCGCGCTGCCTGACTCCTACGCTCGCCACCACCTCGGCACCCGGACGAACCGGGAGATGCAGCAGCTCGCCGTGGGTGTGAGTTGAGTTACCTCTTGATCAGGTGGGAATCAGCGCGCCAGTAGAGGGTTGGAGCCAGATATGACCATCGCACCACGGTCCGCGCCGGCACCAGGCCGGCCGGAGACCTCCCGGTGAGCGCCGTCGACACCGCCGCGCCACCAGCTTCGCTGATGCCGGGAGACCTGATGAGCCGGCGTCAGCGCCTGCGTCTCATCCTCGTCCTCGGCTCGCTGATCGCGGTGGGCCCGCTGACCATCGACATGTACCTTCCGGCGCTGCCCTCGATCGTCGACGACCTCGACACCACCTCGGCGGCGGTCCAACTGACGCTCACCGGCACCCTGATCGGCCTCGCCCTGGGGCAGTTGCTGATCGGTCCGCTGTCCGACGCCGTCGGGCGGCGCGCACCGCTGATCGCGGGCACCGCGCTACACATCGTCGCCTCCGTGAGCTGCGCGCTCGCCCCGAACATCACGGTGCTCGGTGCGCTGCGGGTGGTCCAGGGCCTGGGCGCGGCGGCGGCTGCCGTGATCGCCATGGCCGTGGTCCGCGACCTGTTCAGCGGCTCGGCCTTCGCCCAGTTGCTGTCCCGGCTGCTGCTCGTGATGGGCGCCGCCCCGATCCTCGCGCCGACCCTCGGCAGCGAACTGCTGCGGTGGACGCAGTGGCGCGGCGTGTTCGCCGCCCTCGCGGTCTTCGGCGTACTGCTGCTGCTGGTCGCGATGCTCGGCCTGCCGGAGACGCTGCCGCCGCTGCGGCGCCGGCGCGGCGGTGTGCTGCCCACCGTCCGGCTCTACGGTTCGCTGCTGCGTGACCGCGCCTTCGTCGGGCTGGTGCTGGTGGCCGGGTTGGCCATGGCGGCCCTGTTCGCCTACGTCGGCGGGTCCTCGTTCGTGCTGCAAGGGCAGTACGGCCTCGACGAGCAGCAGTTCGGGTTGGCCTTCGGTGCCGGGGCGATCGGGCTGATCGCGGCCACCCAGGGCAACGTACGCCTGCTGCGCCGCTGGTCCCCGCAGCGGATCCTGGTGACCGCCCTGATCGTGGGCTCCGCCGCCAGCCTGGTGCTGCTCGGCCTCGCCGCGACCGGGATCGGTGGCCTGGCGGCCCTGCTCGCCGCACTCTGGGTGGTGCTCGCGACCGCCGGTCTGGCGCTGCCGAACGCCCCCGCGCTGGCCCTGACCCGGCACGGTGAGGCGGCCGGCACCGCCTCCGCCCTGCTCGGCGCGGTGCAGTTCGGCATCGGGGCGCTCGCCGCGCCGCTGGTGGGCGTGTTCGGCACCGGCGCCGTGGCGATGGCCCTGGTGATCGCCGGCGGGATGGCCGCCGCGCTGGTCGTGCTCCTCGTGGTGGTCCGCCCCGGCCAGTTGGCCGTGCCGGAGCCGGTCGACGCGGTGCCCGTCGCGGCCCACTGACAGTCAGGCCGCCTCGACGAGCCGGGCGAGATTCGCCAGCGCCATCCGGGTGCCGGTCTCGTTGTCAGTGTCCGGGACGGCGTCCGGGATGCCCTCGTGCACCACCAGGACGTCCGTCCCACCACCCGGGGCATCGGTAAGCGTGGTGGTCATCGTCATGGCGCCCCGCAGCGCCGGATCCTCGGTCTCGAACTCCAGCACCTCGACCACCCGCTCGTCCGGCACCAGCCGGGCGAAGTGCCCGTGGTAGGTGCCCGTCTGCGGCGCCGACTTGCCCACCCCGTCCGGGGCCGCATAGCTGAGCGAGACGCGGAACCTCCTCCCGCTTCTTCGCCACGTTGCCCGATCCTAGGGATCGCGGTAAGTTCCGGCCCAGCTCGGACACTACCTGGTGTGGAACGCGACGATTCAGCCAAGCAGCAGGAGCAGCGACTCGTCACGCTGTGGACCGAGTACGCACCCCGGGTGATGGCGTACGCCCTGCGACACGTGGATCCGGACACCGCCCAGGAGGTGGTGTCGGAGACGTTCCTGGTGGCCTGGCGACGACTGGCGAGGGTGCCGGACGACCCCCTGCCCTGGCTGCTGGTGGTAGCCCGCAACACCATCGCAAACCTGCGCCGCTCGGCGCACCGACAGTCCCGGGTGGCCGTCGAACTGGAGCGGTTCCGGCACGTCGCCGAGCCAGCGACCGCCGCCGACGTGCTCGCCACCGAACGCGCGGAGGTGCTGACCCGGCTTGCCGCGCTGACTCCCACCGAGCGGGAAGCAGTGCTGCTGGTCGCCTGGGACGGCCTGACCCCGAGGCAGGCGGCCAGGGTCGCCGGCTGTTCGGTTCCGACCTTTCACGTACGGCTCTCCCGGGCTCGGCGGCGGCTCGACACCGACCCGCCTGTCCGGGCCGACCCCAAGACCCCACGTCCGGTCCCGTTCGCTGGAGGCACCGCATGACCGACAAGCGCGACCTGATCCACACTCTGGAGAAGCTCAGGCCGGGCACCACCGTGACGGACCAGTGGCCGACAACGGCCCGGGAGGCCGCGCTGGATCGGCTACTGAACGCCTTGCCTCCACCCGTTCGGCGCACGGGTGGCCGACGGATGCTGCTCACCGCCACGCTGACCGTCGGTTTCGTGGCCTCCGGTGCGGGCGTCGCCGCCGCCGGTGGGCTGCTGCCGGAGTCGTTCACCGGCCCGCTGTCGTTCTGGTCCGCAGAAGCGAAAGACACGGTGAACGCTCAACAGGCCCGGCGGGTGGCCCAGACGCCAGGCCCCGACGGCCTGGTGCTGTCGGTCTGGTCCGCCACCGCCCCGGACGGCACCACCTGCGTCGCCCCCTTGTTCGAGCCGCCCGGCGACCTGGACCGCCCGGCACCGGCGAACTTCACGCTCGCTGGTGGCCAGTGCGCCCGGCCCGAAGACTCGGAGCCGTTCGCCAGCACCGGCGCATCGACCGACGCGAACGACCGGCACACCATGTGGGTCAACGCCGGGAACGTGGCGCGGGCGGAACTCCTGCTCTCCGACGGGACCGTCCGGCCGGCGATGCTCACGGACGAACTTTTTGTCTTCTGGTACGTGGCCAACAGGACCATCGACCCGCCGACGCTTGTCGGTTATGACGCGACCGGCACGGTGATCGCGGAACGATCGCTGCCCGACCTGACCGGCCTCGAGCCCCGTGTGGTCCGTTGAGAACCAAGCCATATGAATCTTGGTCCGTGAGCGCCCTCCTGGGGGCGCTCACGGACCAAGATCTTCTGATCTGGAGGTGGGTCAGGCGACGGTGGCGGGGAATCTTTCCCAGACGCGGTGGTTGGCCATCAGGTCCCGCACGGTGTCTAGGACATCGCTGGCGGAGTCGGCGGTGACCACGCCGGGGGTGCCGGTGACGCCGGCCTGCTCCAGCACGGTGACGCCGGTCCCCCACGCGCCGATGGCCTTGGCGTGCCGCCAGCACTCCTCCACCATCAGCAGCACCCGGGGGTCGACCGTGGTCGAGCCGGGCGCGCCCGCCTTGGCGTCGCGGGCCGGCAACGCGTCGGGTGCCGGCGCGGGCGCCGAGGCGAGCAGGAGCGCGTCGAGTTCGACCGAGCGGCCGGTGGCGAAGCTCCGTTGGGCGGGCAGGTCACCGATCGTTCCGCCGTGCGGCGCGATCAGCAGCGGCACCATGTCGGCGGCGAAGACCGCCTCGCGGACCGCCCGGACGCTGTCCAGGTCGGCCTCGGTGTCGACGACGATGCCGACCATCCGGCCGTCGGCCGGCCACTGCCGTCCGACCTGGGAGAGCGCGGGGCTGGGCTCGACGTCGGCCAACGGCACTGTCGGTTCCGGCGCGGGCAGCCCGAGACCGGTGGCGACCTGTTCGCAGAGCACCGGGTCGATGTTGGCCAGGCACTGGAGCTGACGTTCCTTGATCGCCTGGTGGTAGCACTTGCCCAGTTCGAAGGTGTACGCCCGGATGATGTGTTCCCGCTCGACCGGAGACATGCTCAGCCAGAACAGGCGGGCCTGGCTGAAGTGGTCGTCGAACGAGGCGGGGTTGGCGCGTACCTTGGGAGCCTGCGCGACCTGCACCGGCACGTCGACGAACGGGTGGTCGTCGTCGCCGGCCGGGAACGGGTTGCCGCCGTCGAGGGAGTTCGGCCGGTACGGGGCCACACCGGCGTGGACGGCGTGCTGGTGGAAGCCGTCACGCAGCATGTCGTTGACCGCGGCGTGCGGTCGGTTGATCGGGATCTGGGAGAAGTTCGGCCCGCCCAGTCGGGTCAGCTGCGTGTCGACGTACGAGAAGAGCCGGCCCTGGAGCAGCGGGTCGTTCGTGACGTCGATGCCGGGTGGCAGGTGTCCCACGTGGAAGGCGACCTGCTCGGTCTCGGCGAAGAAGTTTCTCGGGGTGCGGTTCAGCGTCAACTTGCCGACCGGCTGCACCGGTGCGAGTTCCTCCGGCACGATCTTCGTCGGGTCGAGCAGGTCGATACCGGCGAAGGTCTCCTCGGGGGTGTCCGGGAAGATCTGGAGGCCGAGTTCCCACTCGGGGAAGGCCCCGGCCTCGATGGCGTCGTAGAGGTCACGCCTGTGGAAGTCCGGGTCCATGCCGCTGAGCAGCTGGGCCTCCTCCCAGACCAGGGAGTGCACACCCAGTTTCGGCTTCCAGTGGAACTTGGCCAGCACCGTCTCCCCGGCGGCGTTGACCAGCCGGAAGGTGTGCACGCCGAAGCCTTCCATCGTCCGGTAGGAGCGGGGGATGCCCCGGTCGGACATGTTCCACATGGTGTGGTGCTGCGCCTCGGTGTGCAGCGAGACGAAGTCCCAGAAGGTGTCGTGCGCGCTCTGGGCCTGCGGGATCTCGCGGTCGGGGTGCGGCTTGCCGGCGTGGATGATGTCGGGGAACTTGATGGCGTCCTGGATGAAGAAGACGGGCATGTTGTTGGCGACCAGGTCGAAGGTGCCCTCGTCGGTGTAGAACTTCGTGGCGAAGCCCCGGGTGTCGCGGACGGTGTCGGCCGAGCCGCGTGAACCGAGGACCGTGGAGAAGCGGACGAAGACGTCGGTGGTCCGGCCCTTCTTCAGGAAGCCCGCCCGGGTGACGGCTTCGGCGGTGCCGTACGCGGTGAACTCGCCGTGGGCGCCCGCGCCGCGGGCGTGCACCACCCGCTCGGGGATGCGCTCGTGGTCGAAATGGGTGATCTTCTCCCGCAGGTGGTGGTCCTGGAGCAGGACCGGCCCGCGCGGACCGGCCTTGAGGGAGTGGTCGGTGTCCCGCAACCGCGCGCCCTGCGCGGTGGTGAGGAAGGCGCCCTGCTGACCGTTGGCGCTGGCCGGCGCGCCGGTCTCGGCGCCGGTCGGCGTACGGGTCTGCGGGGCGCCCTGCTCTGGTTTCGGCGGCAGCGGTTCGTGCGGCGTCGTCGGCTCATCGAGCGTCGGCGGCGCGCTGCCCGGCGCACCGGGCACCTCGGGGGTGAGGGCGTCGGTCACCTTCTCCGCCGCGGCCTCCACGACATCCTTTACCGCCTTGGCGGGGTTGCGGGCATTCATCTCGACAGGTACCTCCCTGGGGCACGAGAGCCAGATGTCAGGGCGGTACCCGGGGTAGACCGAGCAAAACGGAGCGAAAGGCGCGGATGTGGGTATCCTCGATCACTCTGGCCGCAGCTGCTCGTAGTACGCCTTCATCGGCGGGTGGTAGTCGTCGAACGACGGCAGCGCCGCGCCGTCGCGGGCGGCCACCAGGCAGTCGAGGTAGTACTCCCAGCCCGGGCCCACCTCACCGATGCCGGTGGCGTCGTCGAGGTGCTGCACGAAGCGCAGCTCGGTCCGTTCGCCGTCGGAGGTCAGCAGCAGTTCCAGCACCCAGTGGCCGTACTCGTCGCGCATCGACACGGCCAGCCGCCGGGGCGGCTCACACGCGTCGATCCGCAGGTCGGACCAGGGCGCTCCCTCTTCGAAGGCCATCCGCACCCGGACCGTCCGGCCGGGCGCGGCGTCGCCCTCCCAGGGCCCGAACCATCGTGCCGTGCGTTCCGGTTCGGTGAGGCTGGCCCAGACGTCGTCGATCGGGGCGGAGAAGGTACGGGTGAGAACCAGGTCGACGCCGTTCTCGGCGCCGAAGAGTCGGCCGGTCGGTGTGCGGGTCATGCGGTTCGCTCCTGTGGGGCGGATGGCGAGTCGCCGGTACGGCGGTCGCGGCGGGCACGGTAGACCTCGGTTTCCAGGGCGTCGAAGTGACGTTCCCAGCGGTCGGTCCGGGTGAACCGGGACAGCCACCGGACCAGCTCGGCGAACCGGGTCGGATCCAGCTCGTAGAACCGCTGGCGGCCGACGACGGTGTCGCGGACCAGGCCGCTGTCGCGGAGCACGCGCAGGTGCCGGCTGATCGCCGGGCGGCTGATCTCGAACTCCTCGGCGATCCGCCCGGCTGGCAGCCGGCGTTCGCGCAGCAGTTCGAGGATGCGCCGGCGGACCGGGTCCGCGATCGCGGCGGCAACGTCGTCCACCGCTAAAGCGTAACCGATGAGTTACGTTTCTGTCGGTCAGGTCGTCCGCCGGGCGTGCACGCGTTCGATGGCGCCGTAGGTGAGGCGTTCCGAAGCGACCACCGTGAGATCGAGGTGTCGCAGGGTGTTCAGCGGACGTCGGGTGTAGTGCTCCCCCTGGGTCGGCACGCTCACCAGGTCGACGAGATGCTGGAGGGTTCGCAGCAACACGTTGGACGCGACGACATGGTCGGCGAGCAGCAGGCTGCCGCCGGGCCGCAGCACCCGGACGAACTCGGCGAGGGCGGCACGTTCGTCGGGGACACAGCAGAGGGCGAAGGTGGACACCACGGTGTCGAACCTGCCGTCGGCGAACGGCAGCGCCGTGGCATCGGCCGGCATCAGCGTCACCGCCCGGCCGAGCCCGAGCGCACGCTGCCGGGTGGCCCGCACCATCCGTGGACTCCAGTCGACCCCGACGAGGTCCACCTCGTCGGGGTAGTACGGAAGGTTAAGGCCGGTGCCGACGGCCACTTCGAGCGTCGACCCGGTCGCCCGCCGGCACACCCAGCGCCGGCTGTCGGCGAGCAGGCGTCGCTCGACCGAGGCGACCTTCCGGTCGTAGCCCGCGGCCTGGCCGTCCCAGTACCGGACCAGTCGCTCCCGTCGTGGCATCCGTCGCTCCCGTCCCTTCCGCCCGGCAAGCGGCCGGCACGCGGTGACCAGGATCCTGGCCGGCCACCGAACCGCATCGTGGCACGGCGGTGCTCATCAACCCGGCACGATCCGGTGCCCGGCGGCTGGCGACGCCGTCACAAGCGGCCCGATCGCCCCGCGTCGCAGGCGCCAGCCCAGCATCCCGTACCAGATCATGATCGGCAGGTGCAGAAGGTAGCCGACCTGCTCCAGCGTCGCCGACGGACCGGCCACGCCCGTGGTCCAGGGCAGCACCACCGCGACGAGGCCGGACAACGCGGCGAACGCACCGGCGCGCCGCAGTCCGGCCGGCATCGGTACGCAGACCACGGCGGCCGTCGTGGCGGCGACCCAGAGCAGCCCGGCCAGGTTGACTGTCCACTTCGCGGTGAGCAGGATCGCCCTGGCCGCGGCGACAGCCGACGGATCGCTGGGATCGGCGGCCAGCTGCGTGACGGCCAGGTTCCCCGCGTCGTGCAGCAGACCTGCCAGCCCGGCGGCGGCCAGCAGCCCGCCGGGCAGCACCGCCCGGTGCTGCCCGGCCCGGGCCGTGGCAGCCAACGCCGAGAGGGCTGCGCCGGTGAGCGCCAGCCAGCCGAGGACGTCGAGGGCCAACTCGGTCAGGTGCAGTCCGGCGCGGGCGTGCACGGCGGCCAGCGTGGCGGCCGGATCGCTCGGATTCAGGGTCAGTCCGGATGGCACGACTACCGCCGCACCGGCCACCATTGCCGTCACGGAGGTAAGCAGCAGGACACCGGTCAGCCGGGCCGGATCGATCTGGTGAGCCCATCTCATGGGCGCCGACGCTAGGACTTTGACGCAGCGGCAAGGTCAAGCCACGAGGAGGATCCATGTGGCGCATCGGAGAGCTGGCACGGATGTCCGGGGTGTCGGAGCGCACCCTGCGCCACTACGACAAGGTCGGGTTGCTCCGGCCCGCGGCGGTGGACGCGACCACCGGCTACCGGTGGTACGGCGTGGCCGAACTGACCCGGTTGGAACGCATCAGGGGTCTGCAACGACTCGGTTTGTCGCTGCGCCGGATCGCCGAGCTGGCGGACGCCCCCGAGCCCCAGCTGCACCAGGCGTTGACCGACACGGTGGCGGCGCTGCGCCGCGACATCGCCGCGATGGCCGAAACCGTGGCGGCAGCCGAGGACCGGCTCGCGACGAACAGCCCGATCCTCCCACAGCAGACCCGCGTCGGGCCGCGTCGGCTGCGCGTACGCCGGCTGCGGGTGGCCGACGCGGCCGAGGTGGCGGCGCTGTGCCCGGCACCGTCGTCGACCCTGGTGACCTGGCTGACCGGCGTTCCCACGGGCGCTTTCACGATGGCCGTGACGACCGATGGGCCCGGCCTGGAGCTCAGCCTGCCGGCTCGCGCCGTCATCCGCGCGGTCGTCCCGCAGGGTTGCGGTGTGGTTCGCGCCGGGCAGGACCTGTTCGCCTGGCTGCTCCGTCAGCACCTCTCCCCCGCCGGCCCCACCACGGAGGACCACCTGGTCGACGGCGACGGAGCCACCGCCACCGTGCTGGAGATACCGGTGCGGTCCTCGACCGGGTGCCGACCGGATGGCACCGACCCGACCGACCCGTCACCGGCCGCCGCCACGTCGCAGAATTCATCCGCCAAACCGGCGAACTAGTGCAAAGGTGGCAGGGACGGGCTGGTTCATGATCGGGAGATCTGATGCGGATCGGATACAAGCTGTCCAGCGAGGGCTTCGGGCCGAACGAGATCATCCGGCAGGCGGTACGCGCCGAGCAGGTCGGGTTCGACTTCGTCGAGATGAGTGACCACTTCCACCCCTGGTTGGACAGCCAGGGCCACTCGTCGTTCACCTGGACGGTGCTCGGAGCGATCGCCGCCCGGACCGACCGGATCGAACTGGCGACCGGGGTGACCTGCCCGAGCGTGCGCTACCACCCGGCGGTCATCGCCCAGGCCGCCGCCACGCTCGCCCTGGTCTCCGACAACCGGTTCACCCTCGGCGTCGGTGCCGGCGAGCGCCTGAACGAACACGTCGTGGGCCAGGGCTTCCCCGGGGTCCGGGGGCGCCACGAGCGACTCCGCGAGGCGCTGGAGATCATCCGGCTGCTCTGGTCCGGCGGCTACCGCTCGTACGAGGGAAAGCATCTCCAGTTGGACGACGCCCGCGTGTTCGATCTGCCCGATGAACTACCGGTCATCGCAGTCGCCGCCAGTGGTGAGGCGTCCGTGACCATCGCCGCGGAACTCGGCGACGGTCTGTTCGCCACCGAACCGGAGGCCGACCTGGTGCAGACCTACCAGCGGCTCGGCGGGCAGGGTCCCCGCTACGCCGAGGTCCCGCTCGCCTGGGCACCCGACGAGCGGCAGGCGGTACGGGCGGCCTGGGAGACCAGCCGCTGGGCGGTGACCGGCTGGAAGGTCATGAGCGAACTGCCGAACCCGGTGAACTTCGACGCTGCGTCGCGCACCGTCACCGAGGACGACATCCGGCAGCAGTTCGCCGTCGGTCCCGACCCGGACGTGCACGTCCAGGCGGTGCGGACGTACGTCGACGCGGGCTTCGACCACGTCGTGCTGCAGAACGCCGGTCCCGATCCCGACGGGTTCCTCGACTTCTTCCAGGACGTCCTCGCCCCCCGACTCCGTACCCTCAACTGACCGGCGTAACGGCAGGGTGGTCAGCTCGCATCGGGGCGCGGGGTGACGCCCAGCGCCGCGCAGGCCTGACGGTACATTCTGGCCGCTTCGGCGCGGATCTGGCGGCGTTCGACGAGCCGGGTGGAGAACGGCACCCGCACGACGACGGGTTCGCCGTGCACTGTGGCCACGAAGTCCATCCCGTCGGCGTCCATGCCGGACATCGTCGCTGCCGTGGCCTCCGGCTGACCGCCGAGCCCCTGACAGATCACCCGGCAGTCGTCGGCGTGGTCGGTGTTCATGTGTCGCAGCACCGCCGCCACCACCTCCGGCGGGAACGGGTTCGACGTCGTCACGCCGCACTCTCCCGGACCACGGACCGACCCAACTCGTCGAGCATGTCGGTGTTGAGCCGGTAGGCCCAGGACACCTCGTCCAGGAAGCGCTGCCGTTCCACCTCGTCCCACGGGGCGTTGTCGAGCAACTCGCGGTAGTGCTGCTTGAAGGTACGCGGGTCGAGCCCGGGGAAGAGGAAGAACCGGACGCCGTCGGCATCGAGGCCGAGCGATTCGCGCAGCGCCCGCACCATCACCTGCCCGCCCGAGAGGTCGCCGAGGTAGCGGGTGTAGTGGTGGGCGACGAACCCCGCCGGCCAGGTGAAGGCGACCTCGCGCAGGCGGGCCTGGTACTGACAGGTGGCGGCGCTCGGTGCGATCCGGTCGACCCGCTCCGGGCCGCCCAGGAACTCAAGGTCCGCCACCAGGCTCGGCAACCGGTGCAGCTCGTCGACGACGAAGGGGCCGGCCACCGGGTCGTCGCGCATCGCCTCGGCGGCCTCCTCCAGGGTCTGGTACACCACGTGGAGCTGTTCGAGGAGGGCGGCGTACCCGGCCCGGTCCACCTGGCCGGCCAGCAACGCGTCGAAGTACGTCACGTGCTGCGCGGCCCGGTGGTCCGCCCTGGTCAATTCCCGCACCCGCGCCGCGAACCCCATGACACCTCCTGTTAGGCAAGCCTAACCTACCGTTCTACAGACGACGTGGCGAGCATTGACACCGCCGACAGTGACGTGATGTGCTCGGAATGTAGCGGTAATGACAACCGTGATCGTTAGCTGAGGAGGAGCATGTCTCTCACCGTGTCGCCGAGCCTGCTGCGGGCCGCCGAATCCGGCCCCGTCGACGACGAGGCGTTCGTGGCCTGCGTCCGCGAGTCACTGCCGTACGCCTGGCAGACCGTCAGCCGGGTGGCGGCGGAACTGGCGTCCTCCGACGCCGAGTTCGCCGACAACCACGTGCCCCCGCCGAGCGAGGCGGAGCGGGGCCAACTGTTGCGCGCGTTGGCCAGTGACGCCATCCGGTCCAGCCTGGAGCGTCACTTCGGCGTCAAGCTCGCCTTCCAGAACTGCCACCGGATCGCGGCGTTCCGACCGTCCGCCGTCGACTCCGACACGTACCGCCGGTTCATCTCGGTGCGGGGCCAGTTGCTCAACCAGTCTCCCGAGCTGCGTGACTGCTGATCCGAGCGAGGCCCGGCGGGCCGGTCAGGGCGTACGCGCGCATCTGTTCCTGCTCGCCGGGCAACGCCCCGGCCACTCGCACGCCGAGGCTCTGGCGACCGCCCACAGCTACGGACAGGCGGCCGAGGCCGCCGGGTTCGCCGGGGTGTGGATCGCCGAGCACCACTTCATCTCCTACGGAGTGTGCCCCTCGGCGATCACCTTCGCCGCGCACCTGCTCGGAGCGACCCGCCGCATCGAGGTGGGCACCGCGGCGTGCATCCTGTCCAACCGCCACCCGGTGGCGCTGGGCGAGGAGGCGGCACTGCTGCATGAGCTGTCCGGTGGGCGGTTCCGACTCGGTGTCGGCAGGGGCGGGCCCTGGGTGGATCTGGAGGTCTTCGGCACCGGAACGGAGCGGTTCGCGCACGGCTTCCACGACTCGCTGGAACTGCTGACCCGGTGGCTGTCCGGGCAGCCGACGGTGGCCGGGAACCACCGTTTCCCGTTCCGTACGGTCACGGTGGTGCCGCGACCACCCGGCCGGTTGCCCGTGTGGGTCGCGGCCACCTCGACCGGGACAGTCGATCTCGCCGCCCGGCACGGCCTGCCGCTGCTGCTCGGCCTGCACGCCGACCTGGCCGAGAAGGCGGAGCTGCTCGACCGCTACGCGCGGGTGGCCGCGACGCACGGCCACGATCTCGCCGGCATCGGTCACGCCAGCGCCCATCTCGCCCAGGTGTCCCGGACCGACGAGGAGGCGGCAGGGGTGGTGGCCAACGGACTCCCCCCGCTGCTGGCCGGCACCCGGGAGTACGTGCGGCTGGACGGCGCACCGGCCGGGCAACGGGATCCGGCCGGATACGTCAAGCACCTGATCGACATCCATCCGGTGGGCTCACCGGACCGCTGCCGGCAGGCGGTCGCCCGGGCGGCGGCCCTGCCCGGCGTACGCCATCTGTTGTTCATGGTGGAGGCTGGCGGCGGGCCCGAGATCGGCCTGGCCAACATCAGCCAGCTGGCCACCGACGTGCTCGACCTCGCTCCGGGAGACCAACGGCAGCGGACGCCACAGACACCGGCGAGCCGGTCGGCGGGTTCGGCGCCGCTCGCCGACGCGACCCGATACCATGGGGTTCATGGAAACGGTTACCGTTAGCATCTGGGTGGAGGGGTGCCGATGAAGATCGCCTTCGTCGGTAAGGGTGGCAGTGGCAAGACCACCCTCGCCGCGCTCCACGCCCGCCATCTCACCGCCGAAGGTCGTCCGGTGCTGGCCATCGACGCGGACATCAACCAGCATCTCGCCGTGGCCCTGGGTGGGCCGGCCGCCGTCAGCGAGATGCGGCCGTTGAGTGAGCACCTGCCGGCGATCAAGGAGTACCTGCGCGGCGACAACCCGCGCATCGCCTCGGCTGCGCACATGGTGAAGACCACCCCGCCGGGACGAGGCTCCCGGCTGCTGCGCGTGGTGGAGGAGAACCCGATCTACGCGGAGTGCGTCGCCACCGTCGGCGGCGTGCGGCTGGCGGCGACCGGCGAGTTCAGCGCCGAGGATCTCGGCGTGGCCTGCTACCACTCCAAGGTCGGCGCGGTGGAGTTGCTGCTGAACCACCTGCTCGACGGGCCCGGCGAGTACGTGGTGGTGGACATGACCGCCGGTGCCGACTCGTTCGCCTCGGGGCTGTTCACCCGCTTCGACCGCACCTTCCTGGTCTGCGAACCGACGGTACGCAGCGTCAGCGTCTACCGTCAGTACGCCGGCTACGCCCGCGACTACGGGGTGGCCCTGTCGGTGATCGGCAACAAGGTCGAGGACGCCGCCGACGTGGAGTTCCTCCGCGAGCACGTCGGCGCCGACCTGCTGACCTGGATGAGCCGGTCGGCGTACGTGCGCCGCGCCGAGCGCGGCACGGTCGGCCCGCTGCACGAACTCGAGGATGCCAACCGGGCCACGCTGGGCCTGATGGCCGACGCCGTCGACGGCACCGACCAGGACTGGGCGGCATTCACCAGGTGGGCCCACGAGTTCCACAGGCGCAACGCCGAGGCCTGGGCCAACGAACGCGCGGGAGTCGACCTCACCACGCAGATCGACCCGGACTTCCAACTGGGATCGGTCGCCCTCGCCGGAACCACGCCGCACGCCTGAGGCACCACGCTGCCGGGCCGGCAGGCGTCGCGCCCGGCAGCACGCCGGCTTTGTTCCAACCTGGTTAACGTCACCTGCCGGGTACGCGACAGGTCTGGCGCTGGCCGCGACATCTTGCGACGCTGGTGATCGTGTATGACTACGACCTGTTGGTGCTGGGCTCCGGGCCCAGCGGTCAGAAGGCCGCCATCGCCGCCGCCAAGCTGGGCCGACGGGTCGGCCTGGTGGAGCGGCGCGACATGCTCGGCGGGGTGTGCATCAACACCGGCACCGTGCCGTCCAAGACCCTCCGCGAGGCCGTGCTCTACCTGACCGGCCTGAGCCAGCGGGACCTCTACGGCAGCAGCTACCGGGTCAAGGACGAGATCACGGTGAGTGACCTGGCCGCCCGGACCCAGCACGTCATCAACCGACAGACCGATGTCATCCGCAACCAGTTGGCGCGCAACCGGATCGCGGTCATCACCGGCACCGGGCGGTTCGCCGACGCCCACTCGGTCTGGGTGGACGGTGACTCCGGACGCGAATCCAAGGTCACCTTCGACAAGGCCATCATCGCCGCCGGCACCCGGCCGGCCCGACCGGACAGCGTCGACTTCGACGACCGGACGATCGTGGACTCCGACGGGGTCATCAATCTCCAGGCCGTACCCCGAAGCATGGTCGTGGTCGGCGCGGGCGTGATCGGCATGGAGTACGCCTCGATGTTCGCCGCGCTCGGCACGAAGGTCACAGTGGTCGAGCGCCGGGAGCGGATGCTCGACTTCTGCGACGAGGAGGTCGTCGAGTCGCTGAAGTACCACCTGCGGGACCTGTCCGTGACGTTCCGCTTCGGCGAGGAGGTCGCCGCGGTCGAGAAGCACCAGACCGCCGCGTTGTGCGTCCTCAAGAGCGGCAAGAAGATCGTCGCGGACACCGTCATGTACTCGGCCGGCCGGCAGGGCCAGACCGACGGGCTGGACCTGGCGGCGGCCGGGCTGACCGCGGACCGGCGCGGCCGCATCGAGGTCGACGCCAACTACCGCACCGCGGTCGGGAACATCTACGCCGTCGGCGACGTGATCGGCTTTCCCGCGCTGGCCTCGACGTCGATGGAGCAGGGACGGCTGGCCGCGCAGCACGCCTGTGGTGAGCCGGACCGTCCGATGCACGAGTTGCAGCCGATCGGCATCTACACGATCCCGGAGATCAGTTTCGTCGGGAAGACCGAGGAGGAACTGACCGACAGCGCGACGCCGTTCGAGGTGGGCATCGCCCGCTACCGCGAGCTGGCGCGTGGCCAGATCGTGGGTGACTCGTACGGCATGTTGAAGCTGCTCGTCTCACCGGAGGACGGGCGGCTGCTCGGCGTACACGTCTTCGGTACCGGCGCCACCGAGATCGTCCACATCGGGCAGACCGTGATGGGCTGCGGCGGCACTGTGGACTACCTGGTCGACACGGTGTTCAACTACCCGACGCTGGCCGAGGCGTACAAGGTGGCCGCTCTGGACGCGTCCAACAAGATCCGCAACATCACCCGCATCGACGGCTGACGGACGCGACGGCGCCGGTCGGCCCAAACCCGACCGGCGCCCATCCCGCGCGCTGACGCCGACTCAGCCGGCAGCCAGCGCGAGTTCCCGCGTGGGCCCGAGGTGCCGGGCGTACGCGCTGGTGGTGAAGAACGACGGCAGGTCCTCACCGAGGGCGGTCTCCTCGACGATCCGCGCGGCCTGCTCGGCGCGTTCCCGCTCAGCCTCCTCGCGTCCCTCGGTGACCGCTGCCAGTTCCTCGGCGAGCATCGAGCGGACCAGTTCCTCGGTCACCGATCCCCCGCCGGCCAGCGGCGTGCCGTGGTGCAGCCACTGCCACAGCTGGCAACGGGCGATCTCGGCGGTGGCGGCGTCCTCCATCAGGTTCCACAGCGCCACCGCTCCCGCGCCGCCGAGCCAGGCGTCGATGTAGCGCAGCGCCACCGCGACGTTGGCCCGCACCCCGGCCTCGGTGACCTGACCCGGGGTCTTGTCCACCGAGAGCAGCTCGGCGGCGGTGACCGTCACCTCGTCGCGGCGTCGGTCGAGCTGGTTCGGGCGCTCGCCCAACACGCCGTCGAAGACCTCCCGGCAGGTCTCCACCAGGCCGGGGTGGGCGACCCAGGAGCCGTCGAAACCGTCGCCGGCCTCGCGCTGCTTGTCCGCCCGCACCTTGCTCAACGCCATCTCGTTGACCTGTGGGTCGCGGGCCGGGACGAAGGCGGCCATCCCGCCGATGGCGTGCGCGCCACGCCGGTGGCAGGTCCGCACCAGCAGTTCGGTGTACGCCCGCATGAACGGCACGGTCATCGTCACCTCGGCGCGGTCCGGCAGGACGAAGTCCGGCCACTGACCGAAGTTCTTGATGACGCTGAAGATGTAGTCCCACCGCCCCGCGTTCAGGCCCGCCGAGTGCTCACGCAGCTCGTAGAGGATCTCCTCCATCTCGAACGCGGCGGTGATCGTCTCGATGAGCGTGGTGGCCCGGATGGTGCCCTGCGGCAGTCCGAGGTAGCGCTGGGCGAAGACGAAGATGTCGTTCCACAACCGCGCCTCGCGGTGGCTCTCCAGCTTCGGCAGGTAGAAGTACGGCCCCGCGCCGGCGTCGAGCTGCCGTCGGGCGCAGTGGAACAGGTACAGGCCGAAGTCGACGAGGCTGGCCGAGATCGGCCGCCCGTCCACCACGATCCCCTTCTCCACCAGGTGCCAGCCGCGCGGCCGGACCACGATGGTGGCCAGCTCCGCACCGAGTGCGTACCGCTTGCCGCGCGCGTCGGTGAAGTCGATCCGACGGTCCAGGGCGTCGATCAGGTTGAGCTGCCCCCCGACGACGTTGTGCCAGGTCGGCGCGGTGGCGTCCTCGAAGTCGGCGAGCCACACCTTGGCGCCGGAGTTCAACGCGTTGATGGTCATCTTGCGGTCCGGCGGCCCGGTGATCTCCACTCGCCGGTCCTCCAGGCCAGGTGCGGGCGGTGCCACCTGCCAGGTCGGATCGTCGCGGACAGCTGCGGTCTCCGGCAGGAAGTCGGGCAGCTGGCCGGTGGCGTAGCGGTCGCGGCGGGCCCGGCGGGTGTCCAGCAGGACCACCCGACGGGCGGCGAACTCGCTGTCCAGCGCGACCAGGAACTCCAGCGCCTCGGGCGTGAGCACCTCGTCGAACCGGTCGGCCATCGGGCCGATGATCTCGTATCTCACGCGAACTGCTCCTCTTCGGTGGACCCCCGCAGGGCGGTGGTCTCGGCGGCGGGGTTCAGCACGGTGCTGATCAGGTCGAAGTAACCGGTACCCACCTCGCGCTGGTGCTTGACCGCGGTGTAGCCGGCCGGCTCGGCCGCGAACTCCCGCTCCTGGAGCGAGACGTACGCCGACATGCCGTCGGCCGCGTACCCCCGGGCCAGGTCGAACATGGAGTAGTTGAGGGCGTGGAAGCCGGCCAGGGTGATGAACTGGAACTTGTATCCCATGTGGCCGAGTTCCCGCTGGAACTTGGCGATGGTCGCGTCGTCGAGGTGCTTGCGCCAGTTGAACGACGGCGAGCAGTTGTAGGCGAGCAACTGGTCCGGGTACTGCTCCTTGATCGCCTCGGCGAAGCGACGGGCGACCTCCAGGTCCGGCGTGCTCGTCTCCATCCAGAGCAGGTCGGCGTGCGGCGCGTACGCCAGGCCACGGGCGATGCACGGCTCGACGCCGTTGCGAACCCGGTAGAAGCCCTCAGCGGTGCGCTCGCCGGTGACGAACGGCTGGTCCCGCTCGTCGACGTCGGTGGTCAGCAGGGTGGCGGCCTGCGCGTCGGTGCGGGCGATGACCACCGACGGCACGCCCGCCACGTCGGCGGCCAACCGCGCCGCCTCCAGGGTGCGGATGTGCTGGCCGGTGGGGATGAGCACCTTCCCGCCGAGGTGACCGCACTTCTTCTCGCTGGCGAGCTGGTCTTCCCAGTGGACCCCGGCGGCACCGGCCGCGATCATCGCGTTCATCAGCTCGTACGCGTTGAGCACGCCGCCGAAGCCGGCCTCGGCGTCGGCGACGATCGGCGCCAGCCAGTCGATGCCTGAGGTGTCCCCCTCGGCGGTGGTGATCTGTGCGGCGCGCAGCAGGGCGTTGTTGATCCGACGCACCACCGCGGGCACCGAGTTGGCCGGGTAGAGGCTCTGGTCGGGGTAGGTGTGCCCGGCCAGGTTGGCGTCGGCGGCCACCTGCCAGCCGGACAGGTAGATCGCCTTGAGCCCGGCCCGGACCATCTGCACGGCCTGGTTGCCGGTGAGGGCGCCGAGGGCGTGGATGTAGTCCTCACTGTTCAGCAGCCGCCACAGCCGGTTCGCCCCGTGCCGGGCCAGGGTGTGTTCCTCCTGGATCGCGCCACGCAACCGCACCACGTCCTCGGCGCGGTAGCTGCGCCGCACACCCCGCCAGCGCGGGTTGGTGTCCCATTCGTGCTGCAACTGCTCGACCGCGGTAACCATCGTTGCTCATTCCCTTCGAATTCCGTCGTCACCTGGTGACGCTGCGCGAGACGCCGGCCGCCGGGTGTGCAGTCACGGTCACACGACATGCCGAAGGTGGTCGAGAGACGGAAAAAGCCAATTATTGAAAAGTCAACACGCGATTTTGCAAAGTTGTGAAAGCGCCTATTCGCAGCAGTGCTAATGTGGCCCGATCAGGTCGCCGGATCAGGGAGGTGAGGGCCGTCGCCAGGACCTTCGCCGGGGCGCGGTTGCGCCGGATGCGGGAGGAGCGTGGGCTCAGCCAGACGGAGCTGGCCCGGCACCTCAGCATCTCCCCGAGCTATCTCAACCAGATCGAGCACGACAGCCGGCCGTTGACCGTCCCGGTGTTGCTGCGCATCACCGAGCTGTTCGGCGTCGACCCGACCGTGTTCGCCGCGCACGACACCCCTCGGCTGGTCGCCGGCCTCCGCGAGGCGCTGCCCGGACGCGCCGGTCTTACCGAACTCACCGAGCTGGCCACCCGGCTGCCGGAGGTCGCCGCGGCGGTCATCGAGCTGCACCGTCGCTACCAGCAGGCCGACGAGCAGCTCGCCGAGCTGGTCGGTGACCGCGAGCGGATCGGTCGCAGCCCGCACGACCAGGTCACCGAGTTCTTCTACCGGCGGCAGAACTACGTACCGGACCTCGACGAGGAGGCCGAGCGGCTGGCCGGCCGGATGGGACTGCGCCGCGGCGAGGTCCGCGCCCTGCTCCGCGACCGGCTGGCGCAGCGGCACGGGGTACACATCACCCGCGAGGACGCCGCCGCCCTCGGCGGGGAGCTGCACCGGTACCGCCCGCAGACCCGCACCCTGCACCTGTCCACGTCGCTACGTGCCGGGCAGGAGGCGATGCGGATGGCGGCGCAGATCGCGCTGCTGGAGTTCGCCGACGTCATCGACGAGATCGTCGAGTCGGAGGAGTTCGACGACGTGCAGACGCAGATCCTCACCCGGGTCGGCCTGGCCAACTACTTCGCGGCGGCGCTGATCCTGCCGTACGAGCACTTCCTGGCCGCCGCGGAACAGCGTCGTTACGACATCGACCTGCTCACCCAGCACTACGCGATGGGTTGGGAGACCGTCTGTCACCGGCTCAGCACGTTGCAGCGGCCCCGGGCGCGGGGGGTGCCGTTCTCCTTCGTCCGGGTCGACCGGGCCGGCAACATGTCGAAACGCCAGTCGGCCACCGGCTTCCCGTTCTCGCGCACCGGTGGCACCTGTCCGCTGTGGACGGTGTACGAGGCGTTCGGCGCGCCGGGACGGGTGGTGACCCAGGTCGCCGCCATGCCGGACGGGCAGCGTTACCTGTGGATCGCCCGCACCATCACCCGGCACCACGGCGGCTACGGCCAGCCGGGCAAGGTGTACGCGATCGGGCTGGGCTGCGAGGTGCGGCACGCCAGCCGGCTGGTCTACTCCACCGGGATGGACCTGCACGCGGCCGAAGCCGCCACCCCGATCGGGCCGGGCTGCAAGACCTGCGAGCGGATGACCTGCCCGCAGCGGGCCGCCCCGCCGATCAGCCGGCAGCTGGACGTGGACGAGAACCGCAGCACCTTCATCCCGTACCCGTTGCGGACCTGACCACGGTCCCGCGGCCTGCCGCCCGCCCGACGGGGCCGGCGGGGCGTGTCGGCCGCCCGCACGCCACGCGGGCATCCGGCCGTCACCCAGCCGGCGGCCCCGATCGCCCGCCGTGACGGAGCTGGCCGCGCGGCACCTCGGTACGGATACACTTTCAGCCCCTCCGCGAGCCAGGGCTGGTGCATGGTTTCTCGTCCGATCCGCCTTCCCCGGCCACTGCTGGCCGCCGCCGTCGCTCTGGTCTCGGTCGCCGCGTCGCTGGCCGGCTGCTCGGTCGTCGAACCGGCCGCTCCCGCAGCGCTGCGGGTGCTCCAGCTGAACCTCTGCAACAGCGGGATGGCCACCGGCTGCTACACGGGCCGCTCGGTCGACCGGGCCGCCGAGGTGATCCGGGCCGAGTCACCCGACATCGTCACCCTCAACGAGATCTGCTCAGGTGACGTGGACCTGCTGGAACGGGTGATGACGGACGTACACGACGGCACCGTGGTGGCCGCCTTCCAACCGGCACGCAACGGCCGCACCGGTGAGCCGTACCGCTGTGTCAACGGCCAGCAGTACGGCGTCGGGGTGCTGACGCACATCGCGGCACCCGACGATGAGCACGAGGTGCACGCCGGGATCTACCCGGCACAGGACCCGGCCGATCCCGAACAGCGGGCCTGGCTCTGCGTCGAGGCCCGCGCCCTCTTCTTCGCCTGCACCACCCACCTGGCGTACACCAGCTCCACGCTGGCACTCGCCCAGTGCTCACACCTGGTCGGCACGGCGATCCCGCGGTTGCACGCCGACGGCCGCTACCGGCCCACAGTGGTCAGCGGCGACCTCAACCTGCGCCACGGCGGCACGCCCGACGTGCGGTCCTGTGTGCCGGCGGACCACCACCACCGGCACGACGGCGGGGTGCAGCAGTTCATGGCCACGGCAGACCTGACGATCGAGTCCACCAGGTCGGTCAGCATGGAACGGACGACCGACCACGCGGCCTTCCTGGTGGCACTCACCCTGCCCGCGCAGGGCGACCCCGCCCACTGAGGGCCGCCCGTCAGTCCCACCAGAACGCCCAGGTCGGAGCGTCGACGATCCGTTCGGCGTAGGCGGCCAGGGTGCACGGCCGCTGCCCCTGCCACACGTTGTCGGGGCAGAAGGCGAAGTGCTCGGCGGCCACCCGCAACGCCTCGGCGGTTTCCTCCGGGGGCGCGGCGACGCTCAGATACAGCTCGGCGAAGCCGACCCCGATCACCCGGACCCCGAACCGGTCCTCCCAGCTACGCAGCACGGCCGACAGCCGCCCCGGATCGTTCGTGTGGTTGACCGCGCCCTGCCAGCCGAGGGCGGCCAGGGCGTCGCTGCCCCGTTCGGCGGGGACCAGACCGAGGCGCATCGCCGGTTGGGCCAGCGACAACTGCTCAGCCCAGTGGTCCGCGTGTCGCTCCGGTGCCGTCCAGGGTTCGGCGGCAGGCGCCAGGCCCGGCCAGTCCTGCCCGTACGGTGCGGTGACCGCGGCCCGCCGATCGTTTGACAGTTGGTCGTCGCCGTCGTAGGGGGCGGTCTGGCTGGCCCACCAGCCGGCGAGCAGTTGCTCCGGATCATGCTCGGTGGGCGATGACACACGGTCGGGCCAGAACTCGCCGTCGTCCCAGGGACGCGTCGGAGCACCGTCGTAGCCGTCCAGCAGCAACGGCCACAACCCCGACTGCGGGTGCGCCGCGTGCGACCGCGTCCACAGCCCGGCCGGAGCCGGGTCGCTGCTGAGCCACAGTGTGGGTCGGTCGGCGTCGCCCTCGTCACCGCGTACCGTCCGGCCGGGCGGGAGCGGCACCGACAGCGCCCGGGTGCGCGGAGCGGCGGCCACGAACAACTCCGACAGCTCCGCCGGCATCTCGTTCAGCTGTGAGGTCACGACGCGTGAGGATAGTGGCCACGTCCGACAACCCACGGCGACAAGCCGGACGGTTCGCCGTCGTACCGGAGTTCGGGCGCCGGCGCGGGCCGTCGCGCCGGCCCCCGGCACCCGGCGTTCACTCGGCGGCGGCGAGAATCTGCTCGCGGAGGATCTCGGCGTGCCCGCAGTGCTGGGCGAGTTCACGCAGCACATGCAGGTAGACCCAGCGCAACGGCAACGGTCCGCGCCGGTTGCCGGGCAAGAGGTCATCCAGATCGAGAGCCGCGGTGGCGCGGCGGGCGGCGGCGCAGGCTTCCCGGTGTGCCCGCCGTACGCCGTCGATGGTGTCGGTGTCGTCGAGCACGAACGACTCGTCCGGTGTGGCGGGGATGCCGATCTCGGCGCGTGACCGGCCGGTGACCGCCTCGTCGAACCAGACCTTCTCCACGAACGTGGCGTGCTTCACCAGCCCGAGCAGGGTGGTCCGCGACGGCACCAACGACCGGCGCGCCTGCTCCTCGGTCAGCCCGTCCAGGCAGCTGCTGAGCATCGCCCGGTGCTGGTCGAGAAACGCCTCGAACTGAGGCCGCAGCGGCTGGTCGTGGACGTCCTCGGCGAATACGGGTGTCTTGGGCACCGCGACAGCATGCCAGGAAGCCGCAGTTCGCGGGGCTCCGACGCCGTCCGGGACGCTGCGGACCACGCCCACAGGTTACGACCGGACGCCGCGCGGCCGGCGTACCGTGCTGGTGGTGGAGCTGGATCGGAGGCCCGGGCAGCGACCGCGGTGGGCGGACGCGTCGGGCGCGGAGCTGCTGGCGGCGGCGCAGGCCGGCGACGGTGCGGCGTTCGGCCGCCTCGTCGGGCCGATGCGGGACGAGTTGCGGGCACACTGCTACCGGATGCTGGGTTCACCGCACGACGCGGAGGACGCGGTGCAGGACACGTTGGATCGGGCCTGGCGCGGCCTGCATCGCCTCGACGACCACAGTGGCATCCGGCCCTGGCTCTACCGGATCGCGACGAACCGGGCGTTGACACTGATCGGGCGCCGACAGCGCCGGGAACTCCCCGCCGACCTGCGTCCGGACCCGGCTCCAATGACCGAGGTGGCGTGGTTGGAGCCGTACCCGGACCGGCTGATGGCCTGGGCCGACCACCTCGGCCCGGCGGCTCGGGTGGTCGCCCGGGAGAGCGTGGAACTGGCGTTCGTCGCCGCGCTGCAACACCTGTCGCCCCGGCAACGCGCCGTCCTGCTGCTGCGTGACGTGCTCGACTACCCGGCCCGAGAGGTCGCCGAGCTGCTGGACACCTCGGTCGTGGCGATCAACAGCGCGTTGCGGCGAGCCCGCGCGGTGCTCGCGGGCCTGCTGCCGGACCGAACCCAACAACGGACCTTGGCCACGATCGGCGACCCGGCGCAGCGGGAGCTGGCCCGACGGTACGCGGCGGCCTGGGAGACCGGGGACGTCGAGACCCTCGTGGCGATGTTGACCGACGAGGCGCGGTACTCGATGCCGCCGCAGCGGGTCTGGTACCAGGGCCGCGACGCGATCCGCGGTTTTCTTGTCGAGGCGGTGCTCGCCCACCGCTGGCGGTTCCTGCCGGCCTGGGCGAACGGGCAGCTCGCGTTCGGCACGTACCTCTGGGACGACACCCGGGGAAGCTACCGACCAGCGGGACTGGACCTGCTGGCGCTTGACGGTGACCGCATCACCGAGGTGGTCTCCTTCCTCGACGCCCCGTTCTCGGCCTTCGGCCTGCCCGACCGACTTGCCGAGGACGACATCGCCGCCCGGCGGTGAGTTTCCGCTCCGGCCGGGGTTGTAGGTGTGACGGAGCCGATCAACCCCGGAAGGACCGAGCCGAGCATGACCACGAACGAAGAACAGATCCGCGAGCTGATCGAACACTGGGCCAGGGCGGTACACCAGGGGGATCTCGCCACGGTGCTCGCCGACCACGCCGAGGACATCGTGATGTTCGACGTGCCGCCGCCGCAGCAGGGGGTGCGCGGGATCGACGCGTACCGGCAGACCTGGCCGCCGTTCTTCAGGTGGCAGGCCCAGGGCGCGTCGTTCGACATCGAGTCGCTCGATGTCACCGCCGGTGACGACGTGGCGTTCGCGTACGCCCTGCTGCGCTGCGGCACTGAGGATGACCTGGCCGAGGCCCCCGACCGGCGGTTGCGCCTCACCCTGGGCCTACGCCGCCACGACGACCGCTGGGTGGTCACCCACGAACATCACTCGTTCGCGCTCGACTCGACCTCCGACCGGGATTCCGCCGCCGATGAGCGGGAGCTGCACGACCTGCACCAGCGTTGGTTCGCCGCGACGGCGGCGAAGAACCTCGACGCGCTGATGGAGCCGATCGCCGCTGATGTCGTGTCGTACGAGCACGAGGCGCCGCTGCGGTATCTCGGCGAACCGGCGGTACGCGAGATCTGCCAGGCCGGCCTCGACGCCTCGGGCGACGGCGCGGTGACCTGGGAGGTACCCGACCAGACGCTCGTGGTCGACGGAGATCTCGCCGTCGCCTGGGGCCTGAACCGGGTACGGGTCACCCCGCCCGGTGCCGCGACCGTCGAAAGCTGGTCACGCGGTACCCGGGTCTTCGCCCGACGCGACGGCGCCTGGCAACTGGTGCACCAGCACCTGTCCTACCCGTTCGACCCGGCCACCGGTGCGGCCCGGACCGACCTGCTCCCCTGAGCGGATCGGTCCGTCCGCATCAGCGTTGCACGCGGGCGCCGGCTCCCCGTGCCAACGCCTCAACCTCAGCCAGGCTGGCCATCGACGTGTCGCCCGGAGTGGTCATCGCCAGCGCACCGTGCGCGGCACCGTACTCCACCGCGAGCGCCAGGTCACCGTCGCGTTCGAGCAGGCCGTAGATCAGCCCGGAGGCGAAACTGTCGCCGCCGCCGACCCGGTCCAGGATCTCCAGGCCGGGCCGGTGGGTGGCCTCGGCGAACGCGCCGCCGGCCCAGGCGACGGCACCCCAGTCGTTCACGGTCGCGCTGCGTACCCCGCGCAGGGTGGTCGCCACCACCTTGAAGTTGGGGTACGCCTGAACAACGGCCTCGATCATCGCCTTGAAGTTGCCGGCGTCCAGCGCGCCACTGTGGATGTCGGTGTCCGGTACCGGGAAGCCCAGGCAGGCGGTGAAGTCCTCCTCGTTGCCGATCATCACGTCCACCAGCCCGGCGAGTCGGCTGTTCACCTCCCGCGCGCGGTCCTGGCCACCGACGGCCTTCCAGAGGCTGGGCCGGTAGTTCAGGTCGTACGAGACGAGGGTGCCGTGCCGGCGGGCGGCGGTCATCGCGGCCTCGGCGGTCCGCGCGGCCGTCTCCGACAGGGCGGCGTAGATGCCGCCGGTGTGCAGCCAGCGCACCCCGAGCGTGCCGAAGAGGTGGTCCCAGTCGACGTCCTCCGGCTTGAGCTGGCTGGCGGCGGAGTGGCCCCGGTCGGAGGTGCCGACCGCTCCGCGCACACCGAAGCCGCGCTCGGTGAAGTTCAGTCCGTTGCGGACGGTGCGGCCGATGCCGTCGTACGGCAGCCAGGTGACGAGACTGGTGTCGACGCCGCCCTGGAGGATCAGATCCTCCAGCAGCAGGCCGACCTCGTTGCGGGCGAACGCGGTGACGACCGCGGTCCGCAGGCCGAAGCAGCGGCGTAGACCCCGGGCCACGTTGTATTCGCCGCCGCCCTCCCAGACCCGGAACTGGCGGGCGGTGCGAACCCGGCCCTCTCCGGGGTCGAGCCGCAGCATGACCTCGCCGAGCGAAACCAGGTCGTAGTGGCAGTCGGCCTTCGGCCGAGGGTTCACCACGCTCACGCCGCACCCCCGGCCGCTGCCAGCGCCTCCCGCGTACGGGCGGTGATCTCGTCCCACCGCTGGGCGGCGATGAGGTCGGCCGAGACCATCCAGCTCGCCCCGACGGCCAGGACCGCCGGAAGGGCCAGGTAGTCGGCGATCACCTCGGCGGTGATACCGCCGGTCGGGATGAACCGGACGTCACGGAACGGCGCCGCGAGGGCCTTGATCATCGCCGCGCCACCGAGCTGCTGGGCGGGAAAGAACTTGACCACGTTCAGGCCGGCGTCGAGGGCCATCTGGATCTCGGTGGCAGTGGCGGCGCCGGGCACCACCGGCACGCCGGCCTGTTGGCAGGCGCGGACCACGGCCGGCGCGAAGCCGGGGGTCACCACGAACCGGGCGCCGGCCCCGATCGCCCGTTCGGCCTGCTCGGCGGTGAGCACCGTACCGGCGCCGACGGTCAGGTCACCGCGGGCGGCGAGCGCCGCGATGGCGTCCAGCCCGGCGGCGGTACGCAGGGTCACCTCGACGGCGGTCAGACCACCCTTGACCAGGGCGTCACCGAGCGGGTCGGCGAGCCCTGCGTTGTCGAGCACCACCACGGGCAACACCCGACCGACCGACAACTGTTCAGAACCATGAACGTTGGTCACGTACGTGACCTTACTGGAGGCGCACACCCTTCGCTAGAGTGGCCCCGTGTCCACCGCGCCCGAGGACTTCCAGCCCGTGAAGTCGGCCGGGCGCACCCTCGACCTGCTCGAACTGCTCGCCGACCACCCGCAGCCCTGGGCGCTCGGCGACCTGGCCCGCGCGCTCGGCATCCCGAAGAGCAGCCTGCACGGCCTGCTGCGCACGCTCACCAGTCGCGGTTGGGTACGCACCGACGAGACCGGCACCCGGTTCCGGCTCGGCCTGCGCGCCCTGCGGGTAGGTGCCGCCTACCTCGACGGGGACGACCGGGTCGGCCTGCTCTCCGGCGTGCTCGACGAGTTGTCCCGTCGCTTCGGCGAAGCCGTTCACCTCGGTCGGCTCGACGGCGACCAGGTTGTGTACCTCGCCAAACGAGAGTCGGTGCACCGACTGCGGCTCTACAGCGCGATCGGCCGCCGGCTGCCGGCGCACGCCACCGCGCTGGGCAAGGCCCTGCTGGCCGAGCATCCGGACCACGACGTCGACCGGATGCTGAACTGGCCGCTGGCCCGCCTCACCCCGCACACGGTCACCGAGCCCGAGGCGCTGCACGCTGCCCTCGCGGCAGTGCGCACCACAGGTCACGCCGTCGACCGGGAGGAGAACGCCGAGGGCATCCGGTGCTTCGCGATGGCCGTACCGCTGACCAGCCCGGCGGTCGACGCGGTGAGTGTCTCGGTGCCGGTCAGCCGGCTCAGCCCGGATCTCGAAGTGGCGATCGTCGCGGCGCTGCGGGAACTTGTCGGTGGCCTCGCCCAGGCCCGGAGCATGCTGACCAGGTAGGCCGACCGCCCCACCCCGGCCGCTTCACCCGATCGCCACCCGCCCAGCCGCCCCCTGGCCAGCCCTCGAGCAGGCAACTCAGCATCCATCACGTTCAGTAACCATGCGTCGCCCTTCCCCGTACCCCCTCGTCGCCTTTGCTCTGCTTCAACCCACGCAACGGTGACCCTCGGTGTCGAAGCTGGGCCTCCGCCGGCTCCCTGCCGGCCGGATCGTCGCTGCTCAGCTGTCAGTGCGTCGGGTGAAGCAGAGCAAAGGCGGTGGAGGGCATACCCGGGGTCAGCGACATCCTCACGATCCGTTACCAGTCGCTACGACGGCGAGCTACGGTGACGAAACGTCACAGTCGGGAGCGGCCGGCCAGCGTCCTCACTGGCCGGCCGCCGGTCGGAACCTTGGCCGGGGAACCTCAGGCCGGCAGCCGCCAGACCTGGTTGGCGCCGCCGAAGCAGTCCCAGATCTGCAACCTGGTGCCGTCGGCGGAGCTGTTGCCGGTGGCGTCGAGGCATCTGTTCGACGCCGGGTTGCGCAGCGTGCCGTTGGACTGGGCCTGCCAGAGCTGGGCGCCGGTGCCGTTGCAGTCCCACAGCTGGATCGGGGTGCCGTTGGCGGTGCCGGCGCTTGTGATGTCCAGGCACTTGCCGAGGGCGCGCAGCGTACCGTCGCTGGCCACGGTCCACCGTTGGGCGTTGGTGCCGTTGCAGGTGTAGAGCTGGATCGCGGTGCCGTTCGCGGTGCTGGCGGCGGCGACGTCGACGCACTTGCCGGCGATGCCGGTGATCTGGCCGGTCCGGCCGGTCGGTGGCGGGGAGCCGCCCATCACGGTGTCGTAGATCGCGCTGACCAGCGAGGTCGAGCCACCGGTGTCCTGGGTCAGTTCCCAGTTCATCATCCCGCCGGCGTTGGCCATCGCCCACTGGGTCTTGCGCTTGACGGTGGGTACACCGTTGTAGCACTGCTGGGCACCGCCGACGGTGGTGCAGTCCCGGTTGGCGTTGGCCGGGTCCATGCCGACCAGCTGGGTGTACGTGTAGTAGCCGGGCCGGCTGTAGAAGGGCACGCCGAGGATGGCCTTGCCGGCCGGCAGGCCACGGGCCTTCCAGCCGTTCACCGCGTTGATCGACCAGTCGTAGTTGGCGTGTGGGCTGCCGCCGTCGTACGCCATGATGTTGAGAAAGTCCACATAGTTGAAGACCGACGTCGGTACGCCGTCGCGGTAGTAGCCTTCCGCCACAACCGCCGCGGTGAGCAGCTTGCCCTGCGGGCGCAACGCGTTGCTCAACTGCTGCATCAGCAGGCTGAAATTGTTGGCCGATGCACCCGGGTCCGGGTACTCCCAGTCCATGTCGACGCCGTCGAGGCCGTACTGGTTGACGAAGTTGACCACGCTGTTGACGAACGTGGTGCGAGTGCTGGCGTTGGCCGCGAGGGCCTCGAAGGCGGAGTCGTCACCGTCGTTCCAGCCGCCGATGGCGATGGAGACCTTCACGTTGTTCGCCCGGGCCAGCGACACCAGCGACGTGAGCTTGCTCGGGTTCTCCACCGCGCGCAGGGTGCCGTTGCTGTTGGGCAGCACGAACGCGTAGTTGATGTGGGTGAGTTTGTTGTACTGCACCGAGTTGACGTTGCCGGTCCACGAGGGCAGGTAACCCACGCTCTTGAAGTTGTTGGGCAGGACCACCGCCTGCGCGGCGGTCGGGGTGACGGCGACTGTGGCACCGGCGGTGACCAGCGCGAGCAGACCGGCGGCCAGGGCCGAGCGTGGCCGGGGACGTGGTGAGGACATCGAGGACCTTCCCATGGCAGGTGAGGGTGCCGTGCCGCCACGGCCGGTCGCTGTGGAGCCGCCGATGACCGGCCGTGGCGTTACGGGTGCTGGGTTCCTCGAGGCAGCCAAATCTTAAAGAGTCTTAACGGTAGTGGTCAATGATGTCCTTCGATCGGACCCGGCCGGTCCGGCTCAGCCGACGGTGACCTGATACAACGTCGTGTTGACCTCGCCGCTGCCGGTGAAGATCTCCGGCCCCGCCTGAACGCTTGTCAGATACTTCGAGCTGCTCATCCAGCCCCGGGAGACCACGTCGTTCGTGAAGTCGCGGATGTTCAGTGTCGCGCTCGTGGTGTTGCTGGCCCGCACGTAGGAGTAGACGTTCCAGGTGCCCACGTAGCCACGCCAGACCTCCCAGGTGGTACCCGCGATGGTGACCGTGCCCTGGCGGGTACCGGCCGGCGACGCGTTGGAGCGGTAGAGCCAGATCATCAGCTCGTCGGTGGGCTGGTCCGCGGAACCCGGGTTGGCCATCGGGTGGAACCACATGTCGTACGCGACGTTCATGTTCGAGGCACCGTTGGAGGTGACGTTGAAGCGCCAGTTGGTGTTGACGTCACGGTTCGCGGAGAGCTGCACCGGCAGGCCGGTGTTCGGCCGCCGCCAGCCCCAGTGCCAGCCGAGGATCGCCGCCGCGTACGACTTGACGCTGCTCGGGTCGCCGCTCCAGGTGTAGCTGGTCCCCCAGTAGATGGGGTCCCCCGGGCCTCCGTTGGACCAGATGCACTGGCTGCCGCTGGCACCGGTGGCGCCCCACTGGTTGTTGGGAATCCAGTACTTTCCGATGTCGATCAGATCGCTGCTGGCACAGAGTCGGCCGGTGGGCGGATAGTCGGCCACCGGCGGCGGAGTGGTGCGGGTCGGGGTCGGGGTCGGGCCAGGGTTGCTGGAGCCGGTGCAGGTCACCCCGTTGAGCGCGAACGCGGTCGGCACCGGGTTGCTGCCGCTCCACGAGCCACTGAACCCGAAGTTCGCGGTGCCGTTGATGCCGATCGCCCCGTTGTACGACACGTTCGTCGCGGTCACCTGCGCGAGGTCCTGCGTCACTGTGGCGCTCCACGCCTGCGTCACCCGCTGCCCAGAGGCGTACGCCCAGGTCAGGCGCCACGACGACACAGGTTCGCCGAGGTTGGTGATGGTCACGTCGGCGTTGAAGCCGCCCTGCCACTGTGCGGAGACCGTGTACCGAACCGCGCAACCGACGGCCGCGGCGTGTGCGACCGCCACTCCGACGGCGGCGGTGACGACGGTGCTGGCCGCTGCGGCGGCGAGCAGGGCGATGCGCTTCCGTTTCACCATTGCTCTCTCCTTCAGTCCCGGCCGCGGTCCGGGCGGCCGGAACTGTTCGCGCTCACAACGGCGACGGAACCTCCGTCGCACAACAGGTCGTGATCGCGTACCGAGGCGGCAGCCGGCAGCGGCGTGTGCGTGGCCGGGCGCGCCAGCGGCATCGACCCGGCCATCGCGGCCCATCTCGCCCGGCGACCGTGCCCGAGGAGTCGCCTGGCAGACACGGCGCCGGCTCGGTCGCCACGTCCGGCATCGATGGCTGTCGCTGCGACGGTACGGCAGCGGCCGGACGGCAGTCAATGAACCCGGGGCCATGGCCGGCCCCGCCGGCAATCCCGCCTACGCTCGCCTCCCCCGATCCCCGCGGACGCCAGGCGACGTCGGGACGAACGAGCACCGGCCGTGCGGGGCAAGCCCCGCACGGCCGGTGTGGCTCGGCTCGGTCGTCAGCCTGCGGTGCAGGACCTGATCTGCGGTCGGGCGCTGGAGTTGCCGTTCATCATCGTGGTGAAGCCGAACGTGTTGCCGCTGCCGTTGGAACGGACGGTCATGATGTTTCCGCTGCCGTCCCAGCTGAAGCTGCCACTCCAGGTCGAGGAGACCTTCTGCGGCGAGGTGATGGCCACGACCACCGACCAGGTGCTGGCCCCACTGACCGTCACGGAGGTGTTGTAGCGGTCACCCCAGACCTGACCGGGCGTCACCGTCGCGGTGCACCCACCGCTGGGCGGCGGAGTGGTCGGGTTGCCGGTGGGGGGCGGGGTCGTCGGGTTGCCGGTGGGCGGCGGGGTGCCGTTGTTCAGCGCGGCGAGCACCGCGTCGTACGCCGGCTTCTTCTGGCCGCTGCCGTTGAACAGCAGCGGGCTCTCGCTGGAGCGCCACGAGTCCGAGTCGCGGATGCCCCAGACGGTGATGCCCTTGCAGCGCGCGACGGCGAGGCAGTCGTTGACCACGTTGCGGTACGCGTCGGACGGCGCGTTACGGATGTCCAGCTCGGTGATGTGCACGTCGACGCCGAGGGCGGCGAAGCTGGACAGCGTGGTGCGGTAGTTGCTCGGGTAGTTCGAACCGCCGGTGAAGTGCGACTGGAGGCCGACGCAGTCGATCGGAACGTTGCGGCTCTTGAAGTCCTGGACCATCCGGTAGACGGCCTGGGTCTTGGCGTCGTTCCAGTTGTCGATGTTGTAGTCGTTGTAGCAGAGCTGGGCGTTCGGGTCGGCCTGACGTGCCGCGCGGAAGGCCGCCTCGATCCAGTCGTTACCGGTGCGCTGGAGGTTCGAGTCACGGCGGGCACCGCTCGACCCGTCCTGGAACGCCTCGTTCACCACGTCCCACCACGCGATCTGACCCCGGAAGTGGGTGGCGACCTGGGTCACGTGGTTGAGCATGGCGTTACGCAGCGTGGTGCCGGACATGTTCTGCATCCAGCCGGGCTGCTGCGAGTGCCAGGCCAGGGTGTGGCCCCGAACCTGCATGCCCTGGCTACGGGCGTGCTGGACCAGCCGGTCGGCGTTGCCGTAGTTGAACTGCCCCTGGTTCGGCTGGAGCGCGTCGATCTTCATTTCGTTCTCGGCGGTGACCTGGTTGAACTCGCGGTTCAGGATGGTCGTGTACGCCGAGTCGCTGAGCCTGTTCACCGCGACGGCGGTGCCGAAGTACCGACCGCGCTCGGCCGCCGAGGCGCCGAGGGTGCTCGCGGCGCTGGCGCTGCCGGGAAGAACCACGGCGCCCGCGGTGGCGAGCAGACCGACGGCGGCTGAGACCACGAGCGCGGTGCGCAGTCGCCTCGACCGTCCGGGTGCTCGGGAAGAGTTGGCCATCTGACGCTCCTTCCGGGTCCGGTGGCCCGTTCTGGGCAGCATGAATCCGGACGCGTATGTGCGAAAAGGGTTGACGACGCGATCCCGGCCAAAGGGAGCGCAGCGGTCTTACTGGGCCGAAGTATTGCAGCGAGATTTCATGCACGTCAATGATTTCCGGAAGTTCCCCCGGAAGTTTCGGAGCGTCACTGGACGCGACAGCGGTCGCCGTCGCGCCCAGAGGCTCGACCCACAGCGCGGGGAACTAGCCGGCGGCGCAGGTGGGAGTCATCCCACCGGCGGTGCCGGTGCCCTGGAAACCGAACTCGGTCGACTGCCCCGCGGCGATCGACCCGTTGTAGCTGACGTTGCTGAAGGTGACCGCGCCACTGGAGCCGCTGCGTTGGGCGTTCCACGAGTTGGTGACGCTGGCGCCGGAGGGCAGCGTCATGGCCACCGTCCAGCCGTTGACCGGAGCGGAGCCGGCGGTGACCCGTACGGTGGCGACGAAGCCGCCGGTCCATTGATTGATCGACACCGACGCCGAGCAGGCGCCGCTCGCCGGTGGCGTGGTGGGAGACGTCGTCGGAGGGGTGGTGGGTGGCGTCGTGGAAGGCGCGGTGGGCGGGGTGGTCGGCGGCGTGGTCGGCGGCGTCGTCGGACCGTCGGCGAGGGTCGGGGTCTGCCAGTCCCGCCACTCGGACAGGTTGCCGGCCTTACGGCTGGAGATCCGGAAGACGCCCGCCGAGCTGCCCGTCTTGTGCAGGAACTTCTGGATGTGCTGTTGCAACGGGGTACGCCACTCCGACCGGGAGGCGCAGTGTGTGCCGTCCTGGACGTCGGACCAGTAGCTGATGTTGTCGCCCGCGCCGAGCGCCCGGTAGACCTCCGCTCCGGCCAGTGCCGCGACGCTTGACGACCGGGCCGCCAACCAGTCGATGTGCGGATTGTCCATGATGAGCAGGCCACGTGGGGCCACCATGGCCACCGTCTGGTGGGTGTCGACCGGCAGGTTGGCCGGGTTGCCGGTGTACGAGCCGAAGGCGTCGCCCAGCCACGGCTGCTCGCCGTACGCGCTGCTCAGCGGTTGGGCGCCGGACTCGCCCGGGATGCCGCGGAAGATCGGCGAACCGGCACTGCCCGACTCGATGGGCATGGTCAGCGCGATGCGCTGGTCGAACGCACCCGTCACGAAGGCGCCCTTGCCGTAGCGGGAGCACCCGGTGACGCCCGTCGCGTCGGCGCGCAGGATGCCACCGCCCGCCTGCTCGATGACGTCGATGATCCGGCTCACGCCCCAGGCCCAGGCGACCAGCAGTCCGCTGCCGCTGGACGAGCCGTAGATGCTGTAGAAGGCACCCTGCTTGTTGTTGCGTGGGGTGCCTTCCCGCCCGACCGCGAGCGGGTCGTAGTTGATCACGGCGGCGCCGGCGGACCGGATGGTGGCGGTGTCCGCGCCGAACCCGCCCAGCACCACCACTGCCGGATAGGGTCCACTGCCGCCGCTGGGCAGTTGCACGCTCGCGGAGAAGCTGGCGGTGCGGCCGTTGTGGGCCACGTTCACCGTGATGGCGGTGTTCGAGACCGTGCCGCTGACGGTCTGCGGTCTCGCCGGCTTGTCGCCGTAGACGTACCGCTGCGCGAGCTGCCTGGTCTCCGCTCGCTGACAACGCCAGTCGGCCTTTGTCGAGATCCGGCTCCCGTCGAGCCTGCGGAAGGGGTCGGGCAGCCTGGGGTTCGCCGTGGGCGAGCCCGGGATCGGGGTCGGACAGTCGACACCCTCGTCCTCCACCGGCGAAGCGGCTGCGATCCCGGCAGCGGCCCGGGCCGTACCGACCCTCGCCACCAGCCAGGTCGTCGCGGCAAGAGCGATTGCTGTCACCGTCAGTACGACGACCGTCGAACGAGCGCGGGAACGGCCCAGCTTTGTGATCACTCGGGACCTCATTGGGCAGACGGCGAAGGATGGACAGCCAGATCGAAGGACATCGATTGCCGGCTACGGGTAAGTTTCGAGCTTGACAGCGAAACATGTCAATACGGTTTCGATGACTATCGGCCCGCCCCGGTCGACCACCCGACCACGACCCGCGACCGGCTCTCGCGCCGCGCGAACCGGCGCGGGCATCGACCGACCGGCGTCGGTCGAGACACACCCGAACGAATCGCGCCCGAGGCGACAGCCCTGGCCAACCATCTGCCGTGCGAGGTGGCCGCCGTCGCGGCGAGTGGCGGCAGGAGGTGTTGTTTACCCTGGGTTCACCGTCGATCCACGTTCGGTCCGCCCGCACGCAATCAAGCGCTGACCAGCGACATCGGCCAGATTCGGCGGGGCATGGCTGCGTCGAGTGCGCCAAAAGTCCAGGTTGACCCCGGATAACCATTGACCTTATTCGATGGACGCCATTACTATTCTCGGAATAGTTCCCGCAAGTTTACCGAGACTTTCGGTTGCGTTCGGTCGCCAGGCCGCAGCTCGTGCCGACGAGTGGGACGGTGCCGGGCCGGCGCGACAGCGACCCAGGAGGAAGACACCAGATGTCGCAGCTCATCCTGTTCGCGATCGACATCGGCGCGGTGGTGCTGCTCGTCTTCGGGCTCTACTTCCCGAGGCACCGCCGCCGCGACCTCGTCGTCGCCTACCTCGGCGTCAACGTCGGTGTCCTCGCGGTGGCGAGCGCGCTCAGCGCCAGCAACGTCGGCGCGGGGCTCGGGCTCGGGCTGGCGCTGTTCGGCGTACTGTCGATCATTCGCCTGCGGTCGACGGAGCTCGACCAGCACGAGGTCGCCTACTACTTCTCAGCGCTGGCGCTGGGCATCCTCGGCGCGTTGAGCACCACCTCGGTCTGGCTCAGCGGCGGACTGATGGGCCTGATCCTCGTGGTGATGTTCCTGGGTGACCATCCCCGGCTACTCCGCCACTACCGGCACCAGATCATGGTGCTCGACTCCGCCGTGACCGACCACGTCACCCTCGTCGCCCAGCTTGAGCAACTGCTCGGCGCACGTGTGCACGTCGCCACCGTGCAGCGACTCGACCTGGTCAACGAGACCACAGTTGTCGACGTCCGGTACTCGGTCAAGGGTCGCGCCGCCAGGGCCGCCGCCACTCCGGCACAGGCGGGAGCCCACCGATGAGCAGCCAACCGATAACCGCGCCACTGGCGGTCATGGACACCATCGGGCTGGCCGAGCTCATCGACCGGGCCGCGCTGCAGACCAGGGTGGACCGCAAGTACCTCGTCCCACTCGACCGGCTGCCCCAGCTGCTGGACCAGCTCACCCCGTACGCGAGGGTGCTGGAGATCGACGGTGCGCGCAGCTTCCGCTACGAGTCGGTGTACTTCGACACCGCGCGGTTGGCCAGCTATCACTGCGCGGCCTACCGGCGGCGGCGGCGCTTCAAGGTGCGCACCCGCACCTATCTCGACTCGGCCCAGTGCTGGCTCGAAGTCAAGATCAGCGGGGCCCGCGACAGCATCACCAAACACCGGTTGCCCTACGATCCGCGCGACCGCACGACGGTGGGCCCCGGCCAGGACTTCGTCGACGAGGCGCTGGTACGGGAGGCGATCTGCCCGCCCGCCGGCAGCGCGCTCGACCCGGTCCTGGTCACCACCTACCGACGGGCCACCCTGCTGCTGCCGGCCACCGCCAGCCGGGTCACCATCGACACCGGACTCGCCTGGCAGGCCGGCGACACCTCGCTGCACCTGCCCAGCCTGGCCGTGGTCGAGACCAAGACCAGTGCCGCCGCGTCACTCGCCGACCGGCTGCTGTGGCAACGAGGGCTGCGGCCCGCCCGCATCTCCAAGTACGCGACAGGTCTGGCCGCGCTGCGTCCGGACCTGCCGGACTCGCCCTGGCGACGGACCCTGCGCCGCCACTTCCGCACCACCCCGTCGGTGGGCACGGCACCGACCGCCACCACCCACCGTCCCGTTCAGGAGGCATCGTGCGTCTGACCGACCGCAGCGCCGGCACCTCGGCGGCACCCCTGCGCATCGCGGGGATCGCGGCCGTCGCCGTGCTGGTCACCGGGATCCTCGTCCCGCCGCCGACACCGGCCGGCGCCGAGCCCGTCGCCGGCACGTCCAGCGGTTCCACAAGCCAGGTCGAAAGGACCACCGGTGCCAGCACCGCCGCGGACGCCGTCGCGGCCGCGGCCGCCGCCGAGGACCTGGTCGGTGACATCACCTTCTCCGTACCGAGCGGCACCTTCTCCGGCGAGGTGTCGGTGTCGCTGGGCACCACCGTCAGCGGCGCCCAGATCCGCTACACCACCGACGGACGCCTGCCGAACGCGCAGTCGCCGCTCTACTCCGGATCGGCGCTGCGGTTCACCCGTACGACGCAGTTGCGGGCCCAGGCGTTCGTCGGACAGACCGCCTCCGGGGCACCCGGCACCGCCATGTACGTCGCCCGCAACACCAGCACCGCGCACGACCTGCCGGTCGTCCTGATCGACTCGTACGGCGCCGGCCGGCCTGACCGGGAGTACTTCGACGCCACCACGATGATCTTCGAACCGGGTGGCGGAAGCACCTCCCTGGCCGCCGCCCCCACCGTGGCGACCCGGGCCGGGTTCCGGTTGCGCGGCCAGTCGTCGGCGATGTTCGCCAAGACGCCGTTCCGGCTCGAATTCTGGGACAACGCCGACGACGACGCCGACTACCCGGTGCTCGGCATGCCCGCCGACTCCGACTGGGTGCTACGCGGGCCGTTCAGCGACAAGGCCCTGATCCGGGAGGCGTTCGTCTACGACCTCGGGCGGCAGATGGGCCTGCCGGCGCCCCGGTACGCCTTCGCGGAGTTCTACCTGAACACCGACGCCGGCCCGGTCGGGGCCGACGACTACATGGGTGTCTACATGATCGTCGAGACGATCAAGAACTCCAAGAACCGTCTCGACCTCAAGCAGCTCCGCTCCGATGACCGGACCCTGCCGAGGATCACCGGCGGCTACATCTGGAAGTTCGAGTGGATGGCCGCCGAGGAGCCGACGCTGCCCTGCACCGGACCGGCGGCGAGCTGCTGGAACTACCTCGAGGTGGCCGATCCGTCGCCACTGCAACCCGAGCAGCGCGACTGGTTGCGCAACCACATCCAGGAGTTCCACAACGTGCTGCGGGCGCCGAACTTCGCCGACCCGGTCAGTGGCTATCGGGCGTACATCGACGTGGGCTCGTTCATCGACCAGCTCATCATCAACGAACTGAGCCGGGAGATGGACTCCTACATCCGCAGCGCGTACTTCTACAAGGACCGCGACACCAAGATCTTCGCCGGTCCGCTCTGGGACTACGACCTCAGCTTCGGGGTGGGTGGCTTCTTCCAGAACGACCAGACCTCCGGCTGGCAGTACCAGCAGGTCCGCCAACCGGTGGCCAACGACTGGTTCACGCAGCTGATGCGCGACCCGGCCTTCGTCAACGAGGTCCGGCTGCGTTGGCAGACGCTACGCCGTGGCCCGCTCTCCGACGCGTCGTTGCAGGCCCGCATCAACAACCTCAGCACACCGCTGACGGCGGCAGCGCAACGCAACTTCCAGCGCTGGCCCAACCTGAGCACCCGGATGATCGGGCCCTTCATCACGCCGACCTCGCCGACCTGGCAGGGGCAGGTCGAGTTCATGCGGGACTGGATGCTGCGCCGTGCCGCCTGGCTCGACTCGACCGCCGGTTGGGGCGGATCGACCACGCCCCCACCGACCACGCCGCCGCCGACGACGCCGCCGCCCACCACGCCCCCGCCCACCACTCCGCCGCCCACCACCCCGCCGCCCGGCGGTGGCGGTTGCACCGCGACCTACACGGTGACCAACCAGTGGTCCGGCGGCTTCCAGGGCGAGGTGCGGGTCACCGCGGGCGGCTCGGCGATCAATGGCTGGACGGTGACCTGGACGTACCCGGCCGGGCAGACGGTCACCCAGGCCTGGAACGCGACGGTCACCAGCCAGGGGTCGGCGGTGACCGCCCGCAACGTCAGCTACAACGGCAGTCTCGCCGCGGGCGCCAGCACCACGTTCGGTTTCCTCGGCTCCGCCACCGGTACGCCCAGCACACCGACACCAACCTGCACGGCCAGCTGACCGAGGCGCCCCGGGCCACTGCCCGCCACGCTGTGCCGCCCGTCGGAGCGGACCTGCCCGGCACCAGACCACTGTCGCTCTGGTGCCGGGCGATCCACGTCTCAGTGAGCCGCGCCTCGTGGGCCAGCTTCCCCGGCCCGGTCGTCCTGGTCGCCCAGTAACGCCACGAGGTCGTCGATGCTGTCCACCGGGCGGCCCGTGCCGGCCAGTTCGACCTCCACGCCGTACTCCAACTCGATGGCGTCGACCAGCCGCAGCAGCGCTAGCGAGTCGACGCCCAGGGCGATCATGGAGTCGCCGGCGAGCACGTCGGCTGCCGTGACGTCACCGCCGGTGGCCGCGCTGACCAGTTCCGCGAGGTGTGTTCGCCGTTCGGTGGCGGCCATGCTCAGAACTCCTTTCCGGACTGCCGGACGAGCTGGGCGATCTCGGCGATGGTCGGGGTGTCGAAGAATGCCTCCAGCGGTACCTCCACGCCGAGCCGCTGCTGGATCCGGCCGCTGATCCGGGTGATGTGCAGCGAGTGCCCACCCAGGTCGAACAGGTCCTCGTGCAGGCCGATGTCGGGAATGCGCAGCACCTCCTGCCAGATGAGCCGCAGCTGTGCCACCACCGGGTCGTCACCCGGTACGGCCACGGCCGAGTCGTCGGCGGCGGTGGCGGCGGCGAGCGGGACGGCGGCGACGGCCGGCGTCAGCGCCGCGGCGGGAGCCGGCAGGGCGGCCCGGTCCACCTTGCCGTTCGGGTTCAGTGGCAGCCGGTCGAGCAGCACGTAACCGCTGGGCAGCACGGCGGGCGGCAGGCTCGACGCCAGGTGTCGACGCAGCTCGGCCGGGGCCACGACGACGCCCGCCCGGCACACCACGTACGCGACAAGCGACGCCTCACCGGCGTCGTGCCGCAGCACGGTCGCCGCGCCGGCCACGTCCGGATGGTCGAGCAGCCGGGCGTCGACCTCACCCAGCTCGATCCGGTGTCCCCTGATCTTGACCTGGTCGTCGAGGCGCCCGAGGAACTCGATCCGCCCCTCCGGCAACCAGCGGCAACGGTCACCGGTGCGATAGAGCCGACCGCCAGCCGACCCGAACGGGTCGGGCAGGAACCGCTCGGCGGTGAGGTCGCCGCGTCCCCGGTAGCCCTCGGCGAGCCCGGCGCCGGCCAGGTACAGCTCGCCGGGCAGTCCGACCGGCACCGGACGGCGGGCGGTGTCCAACAGGTAGGCCCGCACGTTCGGCAACGGCCGTCCGATCGTCACCTCGTCCGCCGGGATGTCGGCCATCGTCGCGTAGACGGTCGCCTCGGTCGGCCCGTACCCGTTGACCAGCCGGGCGGTACGGGCCCGCAGCTCCCGGGCGAGGGTGACCGGCAGTGCCTCGCCCCCGGCGATCGCGACGAGCGGCAACGGCGTGGTGCCGTCGCCCGTCGACGCGGGTGTGCCGAGACCGGCCTCCAGCAGCACCCGCCAGCCGGACGGGGTGGCCTGTGCGTGGGTCACCCCGGCGGTGTGCAGCAGCCGTAGCACGGCCGGGCCGTCCAGGGCGCTGACTCCCGAGGCGACGACCACCCGACCCCCGGTGACCAGCGGCAGGAAGACCTCGACCGTGGAGATGTCGAACGACAGCGACGTCAGGTGCAGCCACCGGTCCGCCGGGCCGCTGCCCAGCAGATCACCTACGCCGCGCAGCAGGTTGGCCAGCGCGCCGTGCCGTACCGCCACCCCCTTGGGCCGGCCGGTCGAGCCGGAGGTGTAGAGCACGTACGCCAGGTCCTGCGCGGTCGGTTCGTCGACGGGGCGCGCCGGCTCCGGGCCGTCGAGGAGGTCAATCCGGTCGAGAGCCAGGGTGGGCCATCCCGACGCGTCGGCGCTGCCCGTGACGACCAGAGCCGGGGCGGCGTCGGTGAGCACCATGTCCCGACGGGCCGGCGGATTGCCGGGGTCGATCGGCAGATAGGCGGCCCGACAGCGCAGCACCGCGAGCATGGCGACCACCGCCGGCCAGGACCGGTCCAGCACCACCGCGACCAGCACACCCGGGGTCACGCCGTGCCGCCGCAGCACCTCGGCGAGCCGGGCGACGGCGGCGTCGAGCTGGGCGTAGCTGAGCGTACGGTCGCCGTCGACGAGGGCCGGTGCGTCCGGGTCCGCGGCCACGCGGGCGGCGAACAGGGCGGTGACCGTCGATTCGGGATACGGCCGGGTGGTGTCGTTCCAACCGGCGGTGACCAGGTCGAACTCGTCGGCCGGCAGGATCGGCAGCTCCGCCACCGGTCGGTGGGGGTCGGCGACCGCCGCCGCGAGCAGGGTACGCAGGTGACCGCCGATCCGGCGTACGGCGTCGGTGTCGATGGCTGCCGGGCTGTGCTGGAGGCTGATCGTGAGCCCGGTGGGCGCGTCGACCATCTGCACGTGCAGCGCGTTGCGGGCGGCACCACAGAACAGGGTCCAGTCGACCTGGCTGGCGACCCCGGGGAAGGCCGGCTCTTCACCACGCCGCCGGTAGCCGATGCTGACCGGGGTCAGTGCCGGGGCCGGCCGCAGACCGGACACCGCCTGGGCCAGCGGCACGGCACGGTGCCGGTAGACCTCGCGGACCCGGGCCCGGACGGCGCGCACGTACGCACCGAAGGTGCCCTCGGGCGGGTCGGCGGTGACCGGCAGTTCGTTGACGAACAACCCGATCCGGTCGGCCTGGTCCGGGGTCCGGGTGGACAGTGACACCCCCACCGGGACCGCCCCGTTGCCGTACCGCGCGAGCAGCGCGTGCAGCGCGGCGAAGAGCAGTTCGAAGCGGGTCACCCCGAGCGACCGGGCGGCCCGCCCGATCCCCTCGGTCACCTCCGTGGGCAGCTCGACGGTCACCGCGGCACCCGGCTCGGCGCCGGTCGGCAGCCGACGCAGGCCCGGCAGCAGCACGTCCTGTGGGCCGGTCCAGTGCCGTGCCCAGTAGGCGCGGGCGGCGGGCAGGTCGACGGCGACGCGATGCTGTTCAGCGGCGGCGAGGCCCGCGTACCCGTCGGCGGAGGGTACGGGCGGGACCGGTTCGCCGGCACGGGCAGCGGCGTACGCGGTGGCCAGGTCCCGGACCACCACATCCTTGGACATGCCGTCGAAGGCCAGGTGGTGGGCTGTGACCAGCAGCAGGTGGGTGCCGTCGGCACCGGCCAGCAGGGTGAACCGGGCCAGCGGGCCGGTCCGCAGGTCGTACGGCCGGGCGATCTCCTCGGCGATCCGCGCGTCGGTCAGCTCACCGGAGGCGACCGAGGGTCGGGTGTCGGCGGGCACCAGCCGTGGGTTGCCGTCGTCGTCGCCGGTGACCCGGGCGGCGAGGATCGGATGCCGCTCGGTCAGCGCGGCGCACGCGGCGACGAGAGCCCGGCGGTCCAGTCCGGCGGCGAACCGGATGCCCAGGGCCATGTGATAGGCGGTGCCGGCGACCCCGGCCTGCTCGGTGAACCAGACTGCGTGCTGTGCGTATGTCGCCTCGGCGGTGCCCACATGCGCTCCCATGGTTGTGCTGGTGGTGGTCAGTTGTCGAACAGGTCGGTGAGCTGCCGTTTGAGCACCTTGCCGCCCTCGTTGCGGGGCAACCGGTCGAGCAGCAGCAGCCGGGCTGGCAGCTGGTAGTCGGCCAGCCGGTCGGCGAGAAAGCCGCGCAGCGCCGGCAGGGCGAGGCCGTCCGGATCGGCCTGCGGTCGGGGTACGACTGCCGCGGCGACGGCCGAGCCAAGCACCGGGTGCGGTACGCCCACCACCGCCGCCTGGGCGACAAGCGGATGCTCGTGCAGTGCCGCCTCGACCTCGAGGGTGGAGACCTTGAACGCCCCGGTCTTGATCACGTCCTGGTGCCGGTCGGTGAGGTACAGGTAGCCGTCGGCGTCGACGCGCCCGATGTCACCCATGCGGACCCAGCCGGCCCGGAAGGTGGCCCGGTTGGCGGCGTCGTCGCGGTAGTAGGAGCGCGGATGCGGGGCGCGCAACCAGACCTCACCCGTGGTGCCGACGGGCAGTGGCGCGCCGTCGGCGTCGGCGATCATCAGCTGGCCGCCGACCGGCCGACCGACCGAGTCCCGCCGCGACGGGTCGTAGACCATCGTGGTCTGGGCCGGCGCGGCCTCGGTGGAGGTGTAGTAGTTGACGATGGTGGCCGTCGGGAAGGCCACCGCCAGCCGGGCCGCGACCGCCGGTGGCAGCGGCGCGGCGGTGGAGCCGATCAGGTGTACGCCACGGGTGTCGCGGCCTTCGAGCGCCCCGGAGTCCAGCAGTTCGTGGGCCATCGACGGGACGACGAAGAGCGTCCCGGTGCCGGGGGCCTCGATCAGTCGGGCGAACCGGACCGGCGTGAAGTGGGCAAGGGTGAGCGCGGCGGCCCGGGCGGTGAGCGCGTTGAGCAGCATGGTCTGCCCGGCGTTCGTGCCGATCGCGAAGGCGTGCAGGAACCGCTCCGAGTGGGCGAGCGCCAGCCGGCGCGGATGGTGGGGTGCACCGGTGGTGAGGTTGGCGTGGCTGGCCGCCACCCCCTTGGGGCGTCCGGTCGTACCGGAGGTGTAGAGGATCTGCGCCAGGTCGGCGGGCCCGGCGGTGGCGGCGGGGCCGGTGGACGCCTCGGCGAGCAGTTCCCCGCTGCGGTGGACCGTCAGTCCGGCCGGCACGGACGGGGCTGGCGTGCCGTCGCCGTGTACGACGGCGGTGGCCGCGCAGTGCGTCAGCGCGTACCCGAGCTGTCCGGCGGCGAGCCGGTCGGACAGCGGCACGGCTACCCCGCCGGCCCGCAGCACCCCGCAGTAAGCCACGGCGAACCGCGTCCAGTCCCGGGCACCGAAGAGCAGGCCCACCCGGTCACCCGGCCGCAGTCCCCGGTTCAGCAGGGCGACGGCGGCCGAGCGGGACCCGGCGGACCACTCGGCGAAGGTCAGACTGGCCACGCCGTGCACCTCGACGGCCACCCGGTCCGGATGCAGCGCGGTTCGCCAGTCGAGCAGGTCGGGCACGGTTCGGGGCACGGTGCTCATCAGCGGCCCACCCGCTCGCCGGACGCGGCGACGAGCGCCGGCCCGCCCACCGTCCCGGTGGCCCTCGTGCGGCGTTCCTCGATGCCGACGAGGTCGTCCGGTGGGGCGTCGGGCACCACGTCGTCGAAGCGGGCGAGCACCGGAGTGGCAAGTGACACCAGCGCGATGAGCGCGATGCCGACGCCGAAGAGCACATAGAGCAGCCCGTGACCGCGCCCCGGACCGACGCCGATGACCAGGCCGACGCTGCCGGCCAACGCGCCGTCGGCGAGCAGCATCGGTTCCACCACCCGGGCGGCGGCCGGTGCGACGAGTCCCCAGCCCAGCGGCAGGGTGGACTGCGCGACCATCTGGTTGAGCGCGAAGACCCGGCCGTGCACCCGGGGCGGCACCTTGGTCTGGATGATCGTGTTGTAGACGCCGTTGACGATGCCGAGGGCCAGGTACATGCCGAACGCCCCGGCGCCGATGAGCAGCAGGTTCGGCCGCAGCCCGGTGACCACGGCGGCCGCCGCGATGCCGAGGGTGCCGAACAGCACCGCCCGCATCCGGCGGCGGCGCGGGCCACCCCAGACCAGCATGACCAGCCCGCCGGTTGCCGCGCCGACCCCACCGGTCAGCGCCACCCGGGCCACGTCGTCGAGTTCGGCGAAACCCAGCACCAGCGGGGAGAGCAGGAACAGCACGGGGAACAGGAAGAAGTTGAGCGCCGCGAAGAACGCCAGCATGGCGCGGAACTCCCGCCGCCGCAGCGAGTAGCGCAGGCCGGCGAGGATCTCCGCGCCGATGCCCTCCCGGCGGCGCAGTGCCAGCGTACGGGGGAACCTCACCACGGCCAGCACACCGAGCGCGAACAGGTACGACGCGACGTCGATGAGCAGGATGCCGCGCAGTCCCACGGCCTGGAGCAGCGCCACGGCGAGCAGCGGCACAGTGAACTGGGTGAGGCCGACAGCGGTCTGCGCGAGACCGTTGGCATGCCCGAGAAAGCGTTTCGGCACCAGCTGTGGCACCGCCGAGACGAAGGCCAGCCGTTGGAACGCCAACGCCACCGACAACCACGCGGTGAACGGGTAGAAGTGCCAGACCTCGACCAGGTCGACAAGCACCAGCGCGGCCAGCACCGCGTTGGCGCTCCCCGCCGCGACGCAGGCGGCCACCAGGACGCGGCGTCGGCTGAAGCGGTCGACAAGCGCACCGGCCAGCGGCGCGACGAGCAGGCCGGGCAGCACCGCGAGCACGGCGAACAGGGCGAACCGGGCGAGCGATCCGGTCTGGGTGTAGATCCACAGTGGTACCGCGAAGGTGGTGAGCGCGGTGCCCATGCCGGAGACGATCTGACCCGCCGCGACCAGGCCGAAGCGGCGCAGACTCGGCGGCGGCGCGGTATCCAGCGCCGTCCGCGCGCCGGGTGTCGGTGGGCCGTCGCCGGGTTGCCGGGACGTGCCGGCGAGCTGCCAGGCGGGCGGTGCGGCGAGCGCGGTACGCGGATCCGGCCCGGTCGACCGCGCGGCGCTCCGGCCGGTCGTGACCGGCGGCCGGGGCACTGGGGACGATGCGTCGGGTGGGCCGCCGGCCGGCACCGGGCCGGTCGGTGGCGCGTCGAGGTGCCGGTGTACCCCGGTGACGATCTCGGCGAGTTCGGCGGCCCGGTACTTGAGGAAGTAGTGGCCGGCCTCATCGATCACCGCGAGTGCGGTGCGGTCGCTGAGGAAGTGCCACTCCCGGTAGCGTTCCTCGTGGAAGTCGGTGCTGCGGTCGCGCTCACCGACCACCGAGACGATCGGCGCGCGGAGCGGAGTCACCCGTTGCCGCATGAGTTCGGTGAAGTACTCCTCGGACACCTCGGCGTCGTGGCGCATCGCGCGGATCAGGAACCGGACCTCGTCCGGGGCCAGCGTTCCGATGTTTGTGCCCTGCGCCTGCAACCAGGTGCGGTAGATCCGGTCGCTGCGCAGCCGCTCGGCCAGGCGCAGTCGCAGCAGCGACCCGAGCAGACCGCCGGTGGGCCGGCCGAACGGGAAGACCGCGCCGAGGTAGACGGCCGTCAGGTCCCGGCCGGCGGCCTCCAACCGCCGGGCGACCTCCACCGCCAGCGCCCCGCCGGGGCCGCAGTGTCCGTACAGGATCAGTGGCCCCGTTACCTGCGCCAGCACCTCGGCGACCACCTCGGCGGCGACCTCGTCGATCGGCGCCGGATCGTCCGCCAGGCCGATGTCGTGCCCCGGCACCGCCACCGACAGCAACCGGTACCCGGGCGGCAGCGCATCGGCCAACGGCTGGTAGACCACGGCGCTACCGCCGCCGTACGGGACACAGACCACTGTGGCGATCCGCGCGGCGACGGGCATCGGCGCTGTCAGTTCGTGCAGCAGGCCGACCGCGCCCGCTCCGTCCCCGGCGACCAGACCGGCCAGGTCGCGTACGGTGCGGTGGCGAAACAGGTCCATCACGCTGACGGCCGGCGCGGCGCCGCCCACCACGGCGGGCAGTTCCCGGCGCAGTCGGGCCACCACCTGGGTGGCGAGCAGGGAGTGCCCGCCCAGGTCGAAGAAGTCGTCGGTGGCGCCGACCTCGGCGATGCCGAGCACCTCCCGCCAGATCCCCGCGACCAGGGCTTCCACCGGCCCGGTGGGCACCACCCGCTCGCCGGTCGGCGGCTCGTCGGTGGGAGCGGGCAGGGCCTGCCGGTCCACCTTGCCGTGTGCCTGCAACGGCAACCGGTCCAGGTGCACCCAGCGGTTGGGCAGCATGTGGTCGGGGAGCCGGTCGGCCAGGTGGTGACGCAGTCGCGCCGGCTCCAACCCGGTCCCACCGGGCACCGGCTCCAGGTAGGCCACCAGCCGGTCGTCACGCAGCAGCACCGCCGCCTGCCCCACGCCGGGGCAGTCCCGCAGCGCGGCCTCGATCTCACCGAGTTCGACCCGGTAACCGCGGATCTTCACCTGGTGGTCCCGGCGGCCGAGGAAGACCAGTTGCCCGTCGGCGCGCCAGCGGCCCAGGTCGCCGGTGCGGTACAGACGTGCGCCCGGTGGGCCGTACGGGTCGGGCACGAACCGCTCGGCGGTCAACTCGTCCCGGCCGAGATAGCCCCGGGCGAGCCGGTCGCCGCCGAGGTACAGCTCACCGGGCACCCCGACCGGCACCGGACGCATCCGCTCGTCGAGCACGTACACCCGGGCGTACGGCAGGGGGCGGCCGACCGGCACCGGCCCGGTGTCCGGTCCATCGGCGGTCACCTCGTAGGTGGCGACGCCGACTGTCGCCTCGGTGGGGCCGTAGTGGTTGAACACCCGGGCCCGACCGGCGGCGGCCAGCGGACGCGTCCGTTCCAGATCGGACGCCTCACCGCCGAGGATCAACGCGCGGGCCGGCAGCAGTCCCTCCGGACCGGCGTCGACCGCCAGGGCAGCCAGGTGCGATGGGGTGATCTTGAGGTAGTCGATCTGGTGGCTGCGCAACGCCTCGGCAAGTTCCGCGCCGGTGCACCGGCGCGGCAGCAGATGCACCGTACCGCCGGTTGCCAGGGCCAGATAGAAGACGGTGACGCTGAAGTCGAACGACATCGACTGCAGCAGCCCGTACCGGGCGGCCGGCACCACCGCGAACCGGTCGGCGACCCCGTCCAGGTAGCGCAGCACCTGCCGGTGCGCCACGGCCACGCCCTTCGGCACGCCTGTGGAACCGGAGGTGTAGATGACGTACGCGAGGTTGTCGGTGCTCGTGGCGGTCGACGGCCGGTCGGCGGGCCGGCTCGTGACGTCGATCTCGGCCAGGTCGACCGCCGCCACCTCGGCGGGTAGCCGGTCCCGCAGCCCGCCGCCGGTCAGCACCAGGGTCGGGCGGGCGTCGGCGAGCATCAGGCCTAGCCGCCCGGTGGGCTGTTCCGGGTCCAGCGGCAGGTACGCCCCGCCGGCCCGCAGCACGCCGAGCAGGGTCACGGCCAGCTCGACCGACTGGTCCAGCAGCACGCCGACCAGTCGGTCCGGGCCGACGCCCCGGGTACGCAGCCAGTGGGCGAGCTGGTTGGCCCGGCGGTCCAGCTCCCGGTAGGAGAGGGTGTCCGGGCCGCACACCACGGCCGGGGTGTCCGGGGTCGCGGCGACGTGCGGGGCGATGAGGTCGGCAAGGGTCCGCGCCGGGCCGGTCACGCCTGTGACGTCGTCGCGCTCGGGCCGACCGAGGGCCAACGTGCGGTCCCGTTCGGCGGGGATGAGCAGGTCCAGGTCGACCACGGGCAGGTCCGGGTCGGCGACCGCGGCCCGCAGCAGCGTCTCGAAGCTCGCCGCCAGTCGCCGTACGGTGGCCGCGTCGAACAGGTCGGTGTTGTAGACGAACATGCCACGCAGTCCGTCCGCGCTCTCACCGACGTACAGCGACAGGTCGAACCGGGCGCTTGCGGCGTCGGTGCCGAACCCCTCGGCGCGCAGCCCGGCGGGCCAGCGGCCGCCCTCCTGCGCGTAGTTCTGCAGGGTGAACAGCACCTGGAACACCGGGGTGCGACTGACGTCCCGGGGCACGTTGAGTTCGGCGACCAGGCGCTCGAACGGAATCTCCTGGTGGGCCAGGGCGCGTACGACAGTGGTGCGGGTGCGCCGCAGCAGGGTGGAGAAGCTGGCCTCGGTCTCCGGGACGTCGGCGGTCGCGGCGACCGGGGACAGGTCGGCGCGCAGGGCGAGGGTGTTGACGAACAGGCCGACGAGATTCTCCAGTTCGGGCACCACCCGCCCGGCGACAGGTGAACCGACGGCGAAGTCCCGCTGGCCGCTGTACCGGAACAGCACCGCCTGCAGGCCGGTGAGCAGGGTCATGTAGAGCGTCGCCCGGTGGGTGCGGCTCAGTCGGCGCAACGCGTCGGTCAGTTCGCCGTCGAACGCGAAGCGGCAGGTGTCTCCGGCGTGGGACTGCACGGCCGGGCGGGGGCGGTCGGTGGGCAGTTCCAGCGGGGGTACGCCGGCCAGCGCCCGCGTCCAGTAGGCGAACCCGTCACCGGTCGCCGGCCCGTCGAGGCGGTCGCGTTGCCATGCCGCGTAGTCGACGTAGCTGATCGTCGGGGCGTCCGGCGGCGGGCCCGAGTCGCGCAGCGCGCCGTAGCTGGCGGCGATCTCGCGCAGCAGCAGGTCCAGCGACCAGCCGTCACCGACGATGTGGTGCGTTGCGACGTGCACCAGGTGTTCGTGCTCGCCGAGCCGGACGACGAGCACCCGCAGCAGGGGCGCGACGGCGAGGTCGAACGGAGTGTGCACCGCGGCGGCGATCAGGTCGCGGGCGTGGGACTCCGTCGACGCGGCGGTGACGGTGACCGGTACCCGCACCGCCGGCTGGACGTGCCCGACGGGTTCTCCGTCGGCGTTCTCGGTGAACCGCATCCGCAGGCTGTCGTGCCGGGCGGTGGTGGCGTCGACAGCGGCCCGCAGCAGGTCCAGTTCCAGTGGCCCGCGCAGTCGTACCGTGGCGTGGATGACGTACGCGGCCGTGCCGGGGGTGAGCTGTTCGGTGAACCAGATCCGCTCCTGGCCGAACGACAGTCGGGGGTTCCTGGCGGGATTTGTGGCATTCGGCGAGATGGCGGCACTCCGGGCCGGTACGTCAACGTTGGTCACGCAGAGCCTCACTCCGATGACGGACAGGAGTCAGTAGTCTGCATGCCACCTGCAACACCTCGGATCGGCTGATCGGTCCACTGTGTAAGACTCGATCGATCGATCCGGTGCCGGAACGGATCGTCGTACCGTCGGGAATGCGATTCGCCGATGTGGTCATCCCTGCCGAGTGGGCGTCGGAGACGCTGGCGCACGCCGAGTTCGCCGGCGCGGACGGCGGGGCCACGCCGCTGACCTGGGCGCAGCAGGTGCTGTGGCGGTCGATCACCCGGTTCGGTTCGAATCACCGGTTCCTCAACCTGCGCCGTACCGTCGCCGTGTCCGGGCGGGCCGGGGTGGACGTGACCCGTGCGGTACGGGCGGTGGGTGCGCTGGTCGGCAGGCATTCCGCGCTGCGCACCCGACTGCGGGTGCTCGACGGCGAGCCGCACCAGGAGACGGTGGCGGTCGGGGTGCTGCCGCTCCTGCTCCAGGTCGGCGACGGCGACGGTGCCCGGGCCGCCCGGAACGCCGCGGGCCGGCTCGGCGACGTGGCCTTCGACCACACCACCGAATGGCCGCTGCGGATCGCGCTGGTCACCGTCGACGGCCTGGTACGGCAGGTCGTGGTGGTGTTCAGTCACACCACAGTGGACGCACACGCCGCCGAGCTGGTGCTGCGGGACCTGCGGCTGCTCCTGCTACGCGGTGACCTGCCCACGCCACCCGGTCCGCAGTCGGTGGACGTGGCCAGGTTGCAGCACGGCGCCGACCGGCGCCGCTCGGAGCGGGCGGTCGGGCACTGGCTACGGGAGTTCCGGCGACTCCCCCACGCACCGCTGATCCCGACCGGGCCGGGTCTCGACCCACCGCTACGCCGGGGAGTGCTCGTCTCCTCCGCCGTGGACACGGCCGCCCGGCTGATCGCCGCCCGGCACCGGGTCAGCGTCTCCGCCGTGCTGGCGGCGGCATATCAGGTGATGGCCGTACGCGACTCCGGACGGGAACTCAGCGGCCTGTTCCCGATGGCGCACAACCGGTTCCGCGCCGAGTACGCGAACGCGGTCGCCAACCTGGGGCAGATCGGCTTCTGCGTAGTCGACCTGGCCGGGCGTCCCGACTTCACCGAGGTGCTGACCCGCGTCTGGGCCGCCTCGCTCAACGGTCTACGGCACGCCTACTACGAACCGGTCGCGCTGCGCCGGGCCTTCGAGGACGCGGGGGTGGACTACGACCGGGCCTTCCTGCCGCACCACTACTTCAACGACGTACGGCTGCCCGTCGGCGGTGTCGCCACGGCGCCGGAGACCACCCCGGCCCGCCTGCGGGCCGCGACGGACGGCAGCACCTTCTCCTGGACAGCCGGGCTGCACCAGGCGTCCTGGCACCTGCTGGCCCACGTGGTCGACGAGCCGGACGGTGTGGGCATCACGCTCACCGTCGACACCCGTCACCTCGCGTTGGACTCCGTCGAACCGTTCCTGCGCGGCCTGGAGGCACTGCTGGTCAGGGCAGCCTTCACCGACGTGCCGTGGCCGTGGTCACCGGTCGGCACCGCACCCACCGGCACCTCACCCGCGGGGACCGGCCGCCCGGTCGAGCCGGCCGACGACACCGAGCAGGTGCGGTACGCGCAGTTCACCGGGGGACGCGCCGCGAGCGCCCCGCTGACCTGGGGGCAACGGGCGATGTGGCGCGACGTGGACGAGTTCGAGTCGCCGGCCGCGTACCGGGCGCTGAGCCTCCCCCGAACGCTCACCGTCCCCGCGTCGGCGGCGGTGGCCGTACCGCAGGCGGTGCGGGCGGTCGGCGCCCTGCTCGACCGCCACGAGTCGCTGCGTACCCGGTTCCGTCGTCGAGACGACGAGGTGCACCAGGAGACCACGGCGGCCGGGGAACTGCCGGTCGTCGTCCACCGGGTGTCCCGTCCGGCGGACGATCCCGACGGCCGATCCGCCGCCGCGCGGCTGAGCGCACGACTGCACGCACCCCGCTTCGACCACGTCGCCGAGTGGCCGGTGCGGGTCGCGCTTGTCGCCGTCGAGGAGCGGGTACGGCAGGTGGTGGTGGTGTTCAGCCACTCGACGGTCGACGTCCACGCCGCGCAACTCGTCCTGCGCGACCTGCGGGGCCTGCTGATCCACGGATCGCTCGCCGCCCCGGCGGGTCTACAGGCGCTCGACCTGGCCGAGCGGGAGCGCGAGGTCGAGTCAGCACGCTCGCAGCGGGCGATCAACTACTGGATCCGGCGGCTGTCGGGCCTCACGCCGAGCCTGTCCGAGGCGGTGGCACCGGCCGCCTCCGCCCGTCACCGGCGCGGCTCGCTGGTCTCCGCCGCGGTGCACCACGCCGCGCACTCGGTGGCGGCCCGGCATCGGGTCAGCACCGCCGACGCCCTGCTGGCGGCGACCGCCGCCGTACTGACCGGCGACGCCGAGCGGCAGTCCTGCGGGATCGTGGTGATGGCCAACAACCGGTTCCAGCCCGGGCACGACAGGGCGATCGGCAGCCTCAACCAGATCGGGCTGTGCCGAGTCGACCTGGCCGACCGGCCCGGCTTCGGGGAGTTGCTGGGCCGGGCCCGCAGCGCGGCCCTGGACGCCTACCGGCACGCCTACTACGACCCGGCCTGCTGGGAGCGCACCGTCACCGAACTGGGACACGACCATCGCAGCTTCCTGGCGGGGTACTGCTATCTCAACGACGCCCGGCTCGCCCGGGACGTCGATCCGGAGGCGGGCGGCCTGACCGAGGCGGACCTGCGGGCGGCGCGGTCCCGCAGCGAGTTCCGCTGGCTGCCGGAGCTGGAGCGGTTTCCGTGGCGCTGCCGGGTCCAGGTGCTCGACGCCCCCGGCGCGGTCGAGCTGGTCGTCACCGCCGACAGCCGGTACCTCCCGGCGGACCGGGTCGAACCCCTGCTGCGCGGCGTCGAGCGACTGCTGGTGGAGGCGGCCTTCCGCGACGTGCCGTGGCCGTGGTCGGCGGAGACCGACGCGGCCCGATCGGCGTCGCCGTCGCCCTGACGCGGCGGCGTTCCAGCCCGCCAGGCGACCGGCTGCCGATGCCGTCGCCGTTCGGCAGAATGGCCGGTATGCGAATAGATCTTGCCGGCCGGACGGCGCTCGTCACCGGTTCGACCCAGGGCATCGGCCGGGCCATCGCCGCCGGGCTGGCCGCGGCCGGAGCCCGGGTGGGGGTCAACGGACGCTCGTCCGACTCGGTCGACCGGGCCCTGGCCGAGTTGGGCGAGGGTGACTTCGTCGCGGTACCCGCCGACGTGACCACGGCCGACGGGGCGATCGCGGCGGTCGAGGCCCTCCCCCGGGTCGACATCCTGGTCAACAACCTCGGCATCTTCGGCGCCCAGCCCGCGTTGGAGATCACCGACGACGACTGGCGGCGGTACTTCGAGGTGAACGTGCTGGCGGCGATCCGGCTGACCCGGGCGTACCTGCCGGGGATGCGCGAGCGCGGCTGGGGCCGGGTCCAGTACATCGCCAGCGACTCCGCGGTGGTGATCCCGGCCGAGATGATCCACTACGGGGTCTCCAAGACCGCCCTGCTGGGCGTGTCCCGGGGTTTCGCCAAGGAGGCCGCCGGCTCGGGTGTCACGGTGAACAGCGTCATCGCCGGGCCGACCCACACCGGCGGGGTCGAGCAGTTCGTCCGCTCGCTCGTCGGCGACGACCTGCCCTGGGACGCGGCCCAGCGGGAGTTCATGCTCCGGCACCGCCCGCAGTCGCTCCTGCAACGCCTCATCGAGCCGGCCGAGATCGCGAACCTCGTCGTCTACCTGGCCTCCCCGCTGGCCTCGGCCACCACCGGCGCGGCGGTACGGGTGGACGGCGGTTACGTCGACGCCATCCTGCCCTGACCACACGGTCCCGGGACTCTTGGCCCGTTTTCCGTGCTACGGTGAACTCTGTTGCAGTTTTGATTTCCGTAGACGTTGCCAGCGCCTGAGGGTATCCAAACCCCGGGCGCTCTTTGTTTTCTCGTCCTGTCCGGACACGGGTGATCAACGCGGCGACCACGAAGGGCCGCACCGTGTGGCGCTTCGACAGCCTGCGAGGAGAAGACATGGCTTCCGGCACGGTCAAGTGGTTCAACGCGGACAAGGGCTTCGGCTTCATCAGCCAGGACGGCGGCGGAGCCGACGTGTTCGCCCACTTCTCGGCGATCTCCGCCAGCGGCTTCCGCACCCTGGAGGAGAACCAGCGAGTGGAGTTCGACATCGCCCAGGGGCAGCGTGGCCCGCAGGCGGAGAACATCCGCCCCCTCTGAGAGTGACTCCCGGGTACGACGGGCCGACTGGTTCAGCGGACCGCCGTACCCGGGAGGCAATTCCACCGAGCTCGGACGATGCCCCTCCGCTCACACGGAGCCGCTGATCGCGCCATGAGGGGCGTCCGGCACGATCGGCAGCATGGTGTTCCACGGGCTCGCGTACACCGCGACACCGCACGACCGGGCGGCGGGCCTGCGCGCCGACCCGGGCCGGGTCGCCGACCTGCTCGACCGCGACGACAGCCAGGTGCTGCCGATGTGGCGCGGCCGGCCTCTGCTCACGGCCGACGGCAGGCCGGTGCGGCTCACCGGTAAGCCCGCCCGCACCCTGGTCTCGGCGGCCGGTCAGACCGCGCTGCTTGGCTTCGACGGCACCACGGCGACCTTCGCCGCCGACCTCAGCGCGGTCGAGGAAGCCGAGGCGCTGCGGCTGGGTGCCGCACACGCCAGCGCCGACCTACGCGGCCTGGCCACCACCCTGCCCGGGCCCCTTGCCGCCACCCTGGCGTACGCGCGCGGGCTGCTCTACTGGAACCGACACGCCAGATACTGCGGCACCTGCGGTGCGACCACGGTCAGCGCCGACGCCGGTCACCTGCGGGTCTGCCAGGGCCCCCACTGCGGTAGGCAGTTGTTTCCCCGGATCGAACCCGCCGTCATCGTGCTCGTGGAAGCCCCCGGCCCGCAGCCCCGCTGCCTGCTCGCCCGCCATCACGGTGCCGGCCCGGACGTATTCTCGCTGCTCGCCGGTTTCGTCGAGATCGGCGAGAGCCTGGAGGGCACCGTCCGCCGCGAGGTCGGCGAGGAGGCCGGCGTGACCGTCGGTGCGGTCACCTACCAGGGCTCCCAGGGATGGCCGTTTCCCGCCGGCCTGATGGTCGGTTTCGTCGCCCGGGCGGTCGACGAGACGATCGCCGTGGACGGGCGCGAACTGTTGGAGGCCCGGTGGTTCACCCGGGCCGAAATCGTCGAACGCGTCCTCGACGGTCCCGGCTCAGGACCTGCCGACTCCATCGGCGGGCGGCTGCTGCGATCCTGGGCCGGCCTCGATCAGCCGCTGCCCCCGCACGCCGAGGTCTGACACCTGGCCAGCGCGGTGCGCCCGCGAATGGCGTTCGGCGAGGCCAGCAGGTTAGCCTGCCCTAACTCATCGAACGTGAGGCGGGGGCATGACACAGACCACGGGGCGACTGATCCGCCGAATGTTCTGGCGACAGCGTCGCGACACCGCCCTGTGCGCCGCGTTCTGGTCACTGCATCAGGTGTGTGAGGCCCTTGTCCCGGTGGCCATCGGCCTGGTCATCGACCAGGCCGTCGGAACCGGGTCGAGCTCGGCGATGGCCTGGTCCGTGCTGGGCATCTTCGCGCTGTTCACCGCCCTCACGATGGGCTGGCGGTCGGGCTTCTGGTTCCTCTCCAGGGCGGTCACCGAGGAGTCCCACCAGCTGCGGATGCGGGTGGTCCGGCGCGTGGTGGGCGGACAGGGGATCCGGACCAGACGCCAGAGCGGAGAGCTGCTCTCGATCGCCACCTCCGACACCCAGTCCGCCGCCGAACTGCTCGAACTGGGCACCCGGGGGGTGAGCGCGCTCGTCGGTCTGACGGTGTCGACGGTCGTGCTGCTGCGGATCGACTGGTCGCTCGGACTCGGGCTGGTGGTGGGCGTACCCATCCTGGTGCTCGGGCTGAACGCGCTCGGTCCGGTCGTGGGCCGCCGCACGTCCGCGCAGCAGCAGGCGGTCGGCCGGGCCGCCGCCACGGCGTCGGACCTGCTGCGTGGGCTCCGACCACTGCGGGGTTTCGGTGGCGTCGACGAGGCCGTCAGCCGTTACCGCACGGCCAGCCGTACGTCGCTGCGCGCCGGCATCGGCACGGTCAAGGCCGGTGCCACCTTCATCGGCGCGTCCACCTTCACCACCGGCCTGCTGATCACCGCGGTGGCCGCCCTGGCGGGCTGGTTCGCCCTGGAGGGGCGAATCACCGTCGGACAGCTCATCACGATCGTCGGACTGGCCACCTTCCTCACCGACCCGGTGCTCAATCTCGCCGACTGCGTCTTCCGACTGGCGACGGCACGAGCCAGCGCGGCCCGCGTGGCCGAGGTGCTCGCCGCCCCGGAGCGGGTTCCGTCCGGGACTGGTACGGCCCAGCCGGGAACGCTGACCCTCGACACGGTGCACGCGCCCGGCCTGGCCGGCGTCGACCTCGCCGTGGCCCCCGGTGAGCTGCTCGGCATCGTCACCGGAGAGACCGGCACCGCCGACGACGTCACCGAGCTGCTCGCGGGTGCGCGATCGCCGGACCGGGGCGAGGTGCGGCTGGCCGGCACGCCGATGCGGGAGCTGGACCTCGTCTCGTTACGGCGAACCGTGCTTGTCGAACCGCACGGGGTCGACCTGTTCGGCAGCACCCTGCGCGAGGTGCTCCAGAGCGGCGACGACCGGGACGACGCCGCCCTGCGTACCGCCATGGCCTCGGCCTGCGTCGGTGACCTGCTCGCCGACGACGCCGGGTTCGACCGCGAACTCGTCGACCACGGCCTGAACCTCTCCGGCGGTCAGCGGCAGCGGCTCGCCCTGACCCGCGCGCTGCTGGCCGACCGACCGGTCACCGTCTTCCGCGACCCGACCACGGCGATCGACGCGGTCACCGAGCACGCCATCGCCGACGGCATCCGCGCCTACCGGAGCGGTGACGGCCGGGCGACAGTCCTGGTCACCACCAGCGCACCGCTGCTCGACCGGTGCGACCGGGTCGTCTTCCTCCGCGCCGGCCAGGTGGCGGCCGTCGGTCGCCACCGCGACCTGCTCGCCGACTCGTCGTACGCGGAGGTGGTGCTGCGATGAGCCCCAGCGTCCCGATCCTGCCGGTCGCGACCGGATGGGTGACGCTCACCGCCTTCTGGCGTGCCCTGCGGCGCTACCCGCTGCTCGCCTGGACCTCGGTGGCGGCGGCCACGGCGGCGAGCGTCGCGGCCGTCGTCGTGCCGATCCTGCTCGGCCGGCTCGTCGACCTGGTGGTGGCCGGTGGCACCGTCGAATCACTGCTGCTGACCTCGGCGTTGATCCTCGGCGCGGGCCTGGCCGCCGCGGTCCTCACCGGCGCCGCCAACTGGCTGGTCACCGAGTGGGGCATGCGTGCCTGCGCCGACCTCCGCGAGGAGGTGCTCGACCGGGCGCTGCGGATGGACGCGGCACGGCTGGAGAGCGCCGGGTCCGGTGACGTGGCCTCCCGGGTCACCGAGGACGTGGAGCGGGTGACCGACTCGGTGCGGCTGGCGGCCGGGATCTTCACCGCGCTCGTCACTGTCGTCATCACCTTCGCCGGTTTCGCGACGCTCGACTGGCGCATCGCCGCCGCGTTCCTGATCGTCTTCCCGGTGTACGTGGTGAGCCTGCGCCGGTTCGTGCCCCAGGCGAAACGGCTCTACGCCGCCGAGCGCGAAGCGGCCGCGGTGCGTACGCAGAGCCTGCTGAACACCTTCACCGGTGCCCGGACGGTGCACGCGTACGGCATGCAGGACCGTCAGAGTCGACGGGTCGAGCAGGCCTCCCGCCACGCCGTCGTGGCGCGGCTGCGAGCGGTTCGCGGATTCCTCTGGTTCGCGAACACGATGAACTACGCCGAGGCCCTCGGACTGACCGCCGTGCTGCTCACCGGCTTCCTGCTGGTCCGCGCGGGCGACAGCACGGTCGGTGACGTCACCGCCGCGGCACTGCTCTTCCATCGGCTCTTCGGCCCGCTCGGCATGTTGCTGATGTCGTTCAACGACATCCAGTCGGCCGGCGCGGCGCTCGCGCGGCTCGTCGGCATCTCCGGACTCGACGTGCCCACGACCCGGCCGGCCGGACCGGTCTCCGGGTGGCTACCGACAGGCGTCACCGCGAAGTCGGTCTGGCACCGCTACCCCGGTGGCCCCGCCGTCGTGCAGGACGTCTCGATCGAGATCGCGGCGGGTGAGTCGTTGGCGATCGTCGGTGCGAGCGGCGCCGGCAAGACGACACTCGCGGCCATCCTCGGTGGCGTCTTCCCCGCCGCCGAGGGCGAGGTGTGGCTGGCCGACCGCCCGATCGGCGAGCTGCATCCGGCCGAACTGCGCCGCACCGTCGGCGTGGTCACCCAGGAGGTCCACGTCTTCGCCGGCACCCTCGCCGACGACCTGCGGCTGGCCGCGCCGGACGCCTCCGACGAGGACCTGCACGCCGCGTTGCGGCTGGTCGGAGCCGACGGCTGGGCCACCGCTCTGCCCGACGGGCTGTCGACCCGGGTCGGCGACGGCGAACACCCGCTCACCGCCGGCCAGGCGCAGCAGGTGGCGCTGGCCCGGATCGCCCTGCTCGACCCGCCGGTCGTCGTTCTCGACGAGGCCAGCGCCGAGGCCGGCAGCGCGGGCGCCCGGCAGCTCGAACAGGCGAGCGCCGCCCTGATCCGGGGCCGCACGGCTGTGGTGGTCGCGCACCGGCTCAGCCAGGCGCACACCTGCGACCGGATCGCCGTGATGGCGCACGGCCGGATCGTCGAACTCGGCACCCCGGACGAACTGGTCGCGGCCGGCGGCCGGTACGCCGAACTCTGGTCGGCCTGGCGGCGCTGACCCGGTGCCCCGGGACGGCCGTCAGGTGCGCAGCAGCGGCAGCACCCGTCGGCCGATCAGGTCGATACCGCGCTGCGGGGTCAGCCCGTGCGGCGTGCCGAACTCCACCCGGCTGGCCCCGGCGTCGAAGACCGCCGCGGCCTGCGCGGCGACCTGCTCGGGCGTACCGGAGAACGCGAACAGGTCGAGCAGATCGTCACCGATCAGCGCACCGGCCCGGTCGTCCTCGCGCCGGGTGACGTGGTGCTGGATGCGGGCCAGCAGTTCCGGGTCGACCTCGACCGTGGGATCGAGGGCGGCAACCACGGCGAGGTACATGGCGACCTCGGTACGGGCCATCCGCCGGGCCAGCGCGCCGTCGGTGTCGACGACGGTGACCGCACCGAGCACCACCCCGGTGTCCCGGCCCGAAGCCGCCTCGTCCAGCCACGCCCGCATCGTCTTGGCCATCGCCGGGTTCGCCGACCCGCCGACCTTCACCTCGTCGGCGTACGCGGCGGCGGACCGGGCGGTCTGCTGCCCCCAGGTGCCCACCAGCACCGGCACGTCCGGCCGGGCCGGGGCGTACCGCAGCGCGGTGCCCGGGGCCACCGTGAACTCGCGGCCGACGAAACCGCCGTCGTCACCGGCGAGCAGCCGCCGGACGATCTGGACGGTCTCGGCGATGCGCCGCAGCGGCCGGGCCTGCGCCACCCCGACCTGCTGCAACCAGGTGCCCCGGGCCAGGCCGAGGTAGGCCCGGCCGTGTGAGGCCAGGTCGAGGGCGGCCACCTGACCGGCCACCTCCACCGGGTGCAGGGTGAACGGGTTCAGGCAGGCCGCGCCGAGCCGGATCCGGCGGGTGTGCCGGGCGGCCACCAGCAACGGGAACAGCGGCGGCTGGTACATCAGGTCGCCGAAGACCGACAGCACGTCGAAGCCGTGCCGTTCGGCCATCTCGGCCAGCACGGCGTACTCGTCGGCGGACTTGTCCGACTGCAGGCCGATGCCGACCAGGCGATCGGGAGAACTCACGTCAGCTCCTCGGTGGGGATCTGCCGCCGGGCAGTGCGTTCGATGCGCATGATGAGCCGCTCCTCCGGGTCGGGACAGGCGACGTGGCTGTCCCGGGCCATCCAGTCCCCGTCGTCCAGGGCCCGCTGCTTGGCCGGCAGCAGCGGCAGGCACGCAGCCAGCGCGTACAGGCAGAAGTGCTGGCCCTCGGGGATGCGCAACCGGCACGACTCGGTCAGGTCGACGTGGTCGCCCGGCTTCATGCCGCACACCGAGCGTCCCTCGATGCGCTCCACCACGACCCGCAGGTCGTAGACATCGGTGGTGGGCTGGTCGTCGCTCATCGCACGGCCTCCGCGTGGTGGTGCACGATCCGCCAGCCCGCGTCGCCGCGCCGCAGCACGTCGGTGACCCGGAAGCAGACGTTTGGGCGGTCGTCGGCGTGCCGGGCCCGCAGCACGTACCGGACCAGACCGGTGTCGTCCCACGCGTCGGCGTGCAGTTCTTCCGGAGCGACAGTGACCGGTGCCGGTCCGGTGGCCTCGGCGGCCCGGCGGTCCCGCAGCGCGTCCAGCGCGGCCAGGCCGCAGAGCAGCCGATCGGCGTCGGATTCCCAGATGGTGAGGTCCGGATGCAGGTGGGCGTCGAAGGCGGACCGATCCCCCAGTGCCTGGTACATGTCGGTGATCGTGGTGGTGAGTTCGTCGATGCTCATCGGGTCACTTCCGGTCGAGGGAGGCGGCAGCGGGTCGGAACGTCTCGGCGAGACGCTCGCGCAGCGGATCCAGGCCCATCGGCCCGAGCGCCAGCGCGGTGTGGTGGAACCGTTTGCGGTCGAAGGCGGCGCCGGCGCGTCGCTCGGCGTCCTGGCGGGCCCGCTGCCACAGCCGCGCACCGACCTTGAAGGCGAGAGCCTGCGCCGGCCAGCCGAGATAGCGGTCGACCTCGAACCGGGCGGTCGCGGCGTCCAGCCCGACGACCCGGGTGAGCAGGTCGACGGCTACCCGGTGGCTCCAGCGGGGCGCGTCGGTGAACCCGTTGCCGGCGGGGATCGGCAGGTCGAGGTGCAGGCCGAGGTCGATGACCACGCGGGCGGCCCGCCACAGCTGCCCGTCCAGCATGCCGAGCCGTTCCGCCGGGCCGGCGTAGAGGCCGAGTTCGTCGGCGAGACGTTCGGCGTAGTGCGCCCAGCCCTCGGCGTACCCGTGCACCTGGCACAGGGTGCGGTGCCACGGGTGCAGGTCGGCGGTGGTGAGCGTGATGGCGTGCTGAAGGTGGTGGCCGGGCAGCCCCTCGTGGCAGAGCGTGCCGACGTGTCGCCACACCGGCACCGTCGACTCGCCGGGCGGCACCGACCACCAGATGCCGCCGGGGCGGGTCAGGTTAGCGTCGGGCGGTGTGTAGTACATGACCCCGGAGGCGGCGGGGCTGATCCGGCACACCACCCGCCGGGTGGCGGGTGGGATGTCGAAGTGTGTCCCGTCGAGCAGGTCGGTCACCAGCGCGGTGCGTCTGGTCAGCCATTCCTCCAGCGCCGGACCGACCGGCACCCGCCCGGCCGGATCCGCGTCCAGCGCCGTCCGCGCGGCGGCCACGTCCGGATGGCCGCAGTCGAGCGCCGCCGCCCGCAGCTCGGCGGCGGTGCGGGTCAGCTCCGCCCAGCCGTACGCGTACAGCTCGTCGAGGTCGGCTGTGGCACCGAGGAAGGCGCGGGCGGTGACCTGATAGAGGTCGCGACCCACACCGTCCGCCTCGGCGGCGGCGGGAGCCAGTTCGGTACGCAGGAAGGTGGCGAACCCCGCCGTGGCGGCGGTGGCCAGCCGTGTCCCCTCGGCCAGCCGCTCGGCGAGCGGCCCACCCGGGTGACCGGCGACGAGGCCACCGAAGAAGTTCGTGTCGACCCAGGCGGTGCACTGCTCGGCGACGGTCAGCACCTGCCGGCGGGCGACCAGTTGGCCACGCTGGGCGGAACGGCGCAGTGTGGCGGTGTACTGGTCGAGCGTGGTGGGCAGCCGGTGCAGATGGTCGGCGACGGCGGCCCAGTCGTCGGCGGTGGACCGGGGCAGGTTGTCGAAGACCTGCCGGGCCAGGTGCACCGGGGTGGCCAGTGGGGCGAGCAGCCGGGTGGTGAAACCGGCGTCGTACAACGCCACCTCGCTGGCCAGCCGATCGGCCAGGGCACCGGCGAGGGCGCGCTCGGCCGGGCCGGTCACGGTGGCGGTGGCCACGGCGGTCGCGGTCGCGCGGGACAGCTCGGCCCGGGCGTCGAACCCTCCCGGCGACAGGTCCGCCAGTCGCCAGTCGGGGGTACGCCCGGTCGCCTCGGCGGCCTCCGGGGCGAGCGCGGCGAGGGCGTGCAGGTATCCGTCGGCGACAGTGGTGATGCCGGTCATCGGGGTACCCGCAAGCGGTGGTGGTCGTCGCGGTACACGACGCCGCCCTTGATGACCGTGTGCAGGGTACGCAACGCGGAGACCGACCTGGTCGGGTCGTCCCGCAGCACCAGCAGGTCGGCGTGCTTGCCGGCTTCGACACTGCCGAGCGTGTCGGCCTGGTCGAGCCATTCGGCGGGCCGGATGGTGGCGGCCTTCAACGCGTCGGCGACCGGCATCCCGGCGTCCACCATGAACTCCAGCTCGCGGACGGTGGCGGTGGTCTCGTCGTAGCCGGCGTGCGGCGGCATGTCGCTGCCCAGTGCGATCGGTACGCCGTTGCGGATGGCGTGCTGGAGGCTCTCCCAGTGTCGGGGTCCGGCGGCCAGGGCCCGCTCCATCAGCCAGCCGGGTACCCCGGAGTCGCGGAAGAACTGTTCACAGCGGCTCACCACGATCGTGGGTACGTACCAGACACCCCGGTCGGCCATCAGTCGGGTGACCTCGTCGGTCAACTCGTAGCCGTGTTCGACGCAGTCGAGACCGAGTTCGACAGCCCGGCGTACGGTGTCGGCCGGGCCGGCGTGCGCGGTGACCTTGCGCCCCCAGTCGTGGGCGACCCGGATCACGGCGGCCATCTCGTCGTCGAGCAACTGTGGCGTGTCGATCGCCTCGAACTGACCGGCGATGCCGCCGGAGACGCACACCTTGATCAGGTCGGCGCCGGCCCGGATCTGGGCCCGGGTGAGCCGGCGGAAGCCGTCGGCGCCGTCGGCCTCCAGGGCGTCGGCCTCCCAGCCGTGGCCGCCGGTGCAGCACAACGCGTGTCCGGCGGTGAAGATCCGGGGACCGTCGACCGCGCCGGCCTCGATACCCCGGCGCAGCGCGAAGTCCGCGTAGCGACCCTCGCCGACCAGCCGGGCCGTGGTGACCCCGGCGTGCAGGGTACGCCGGGCCGAGTCGGCCATCAGCAGCACCAGTTCGGCCAGGTTGGACCGGTGCACCGTGTCGGCGAGGTGGCCGGGCAGCCCGAGAGAGAGGTGTACGTGCATGTTGGTCAGGCCGGGCATCACCACGTCGCCGCGAAGGTCGACCACGGGTACGTCGCCGGCCTCGGCGAGCACGTCGTCGACCGCTCCCACAGCCTTGATCATCCCGTCGGCACCGACCCAGACTCCCCGGTCGGGCTGGAGGTGGTCGGCGACGCCGTCGTAGAGGGCGAGGTTGACCAGGACCTGTTCGGTGGCGATGTGCATGACGACGTCCTCAGTTCGCGGGCACGGTGGCCGTGGCCATCGTGGGGTCGTTGAGCCAGCAGGCGGCGCTACGTCCGCCGAGGTCGAGGGTTGGCGGCTGGTCGCCGCAGGGCGCGAAGGCGTGCGGGCAGCGCGGCCGGAACCGGCAGCCGGTGGGGGCGTTCGCGGGGTCGGGTACCTCACCGGCCAGGGTGGCGGGCAGCCGTGGGGTGGGGCCGATGCGGGGCACCGCGTCGATGAGCGCCCGGGTGTAGGGGTGTCGCGGATTCCGCCACAGCTCGCGGGTGGGCGCGCTCTCGACGATGCGGCCCAGGTACATCACGGCGGTGACGTCGGCGATCTCGTGCACCAGGGCGAGGTCGTGGGAGATGAACAGCATGCCCATGTCGAGATCGCGGACCAGCCCGACGAGCAGGTTGACCACCTGCGCCTGGGATGAGGCGTCCAGGGCGGTGACCGGTTCGTCGGCGATGATCATGCGGGGTTGCGGGGCGAGGGCCCGGGCGATGGCCAGACGTTGCCGCTGGCCACCGGAGAACTGGTGCGGGTACCGCTCGGCGGCCGTTGCCGGCATGCCGACCCGGTCCAGCAACTCGCGTACCCGGTCCCGGCGGGCCGCCGCGTTCAGCGCCGCCGGCACGCCGTCGAGCAGCTGCGCGCCGATGGTGCGCCGGGGGTTCAGCGAGGCGTACGGGTTCTGGAAGACCATCTGCAGGCCGATCTCGGTGTCCGGCCGGCGCCGCCAGCCCAGCGGCGTGACCGGCTGCCCGGCGAAGCGGACCACACCGGCGCTCGGCGGGGTCAACCCCACGGCGGCCCGGGCCAGCGACGACTTGCCGCAGCCGGATTCACCGACCAGGCCGACGATCTGCCCGGACGCCACGTCCAGGCTGACCCCGGCCACCGCGAGCACCCGGCCGCGGCCCCGCGAGCGGTACTCGACCTCGACGTCGCTGATGTCCAGCAGGCCGGTCATCGGGCTGCCACCTCCAGGTGTGGGCGGACCACGCAGGCCACCGACCGGTCGGCACCGACCGGAGCCAGCGGCGGTGGTGCCGCGCCGCAGGTCGGCTCGGCGTACCGGCAGCGGGGTTGGAACGGGCAACCCGGTGGTGCCTCGCCCGGTGCCGGCGGGCTGCCGGGGATGGGCCGCAGCGTGCCGACGGCCTGGGTGCCGTGCGGTCGGGCGCCGAGCAGCGCCGCAGTGTACGGATGGGTGGGGGCGGTGAGCAGCGAGCCGGTGGGACCGGTCTCCACCACGCGGCCGGCGTAGAAGACGTAGCCACGGGTGGTCAACGCGCTGAGCACCCCCAGGTCGTGGGTGATGAAGGCGACGGCCAGCCCGGTCTCGGCGCGCAGCCGGTCGAGCAGGGTGAGAATGCCGGCCTGCACGGTGACGTCGAGAGCTGTGGTCGGTTCGTCGGCGATCAGCAGTCGGGGTCGGGCGGCCAGGGCGATGGCGATGGCCGCCCGTTGCCGCATGCCGCCAGAGAACTGGTGCGGATAGGCGCGCAGGGCGCGCTCGGGGTCGGGGATCCGGACCTGGTCGAGCAGTTCCACCGCCCGGCGGGTCGCGGAGCGCCGGTCCATTCGCAGCTGCACCCGCATGTGTTCGGTGAGCTGGCGGCCGATGGTGAGCATCGGATGCAGGGCGGCGGTCGGGTCCTGGAAGACCATGGCGATGCCCGCGCCCCGGATCCGCTGCCAGCCACGATTGTCCAGGCCGAGCAGGTCGGTGCCGGCGAATCGTGCCGTCCCGCTGGTCCGCGCACCGGCGGGAAGCAGGCCGAGCAGGGTCTGGGCGGTGATGCTCTTGCCGCAGCCGCTCTCTCCCGCGATGCCGACGAGTTCTCCCTCGTCCACGCTGAGCGACACGTCGTGCAGGATCGGCAGCGGTCCGCGCGGGCCAGGCAGGGTGACGGCGAGGGAGTCGACGTCGAGCAGCGGCGCCATCTCAGCGTCCCTTCGCGTAGCGGGGGTCGAGCCGGTCACGCAGCGCGTCGCCGAGCACGTTGAAGGCCATCACGACGGTGAGGATGGCCAGGCCCGGAAAGACGCTCACCCACCACATCGACAGGTCCTGGGAGCCGAGCGCGACCATCGAGCCCCACTCGGCCGCCGGTGGGCGAGGACCCAGTCCCAGGAACGAGAGCGCGGCGAGCAGCAGCACCGCGTTGCCGAGTTCCAGGGTGGCCAGCACGATCGCCGGGCCGATGCTGTTCGGCAGCACGTCGCGGCGCAGCGCCCGGACCGGTCCGACGCCGAGCAGTCGGGCGGCGTTGAGGTAGTCGTCGCCGCGCATGCTGAGTACGGCGCTGCGGATGACCCGGGCGTAGACCGGCCAGGAGACGATGACGAGCGCCAGCACCGCGTTGCGGGTGTTCGGGCCGAAGGCGGCGGTCACCGCCATGGCCAGGATGATCTGCGGGAAGGCGAAGACCAGGTCGGTGAGCCGCATCAGCGCCTCGTCGGCGAAGCGTCCCAGGTACCCGGCGATCAGTCCGAGCAGTCCGCCGATCAGCAGGGCCAGCGAGACGATGGCCAGGGCCAGCGGGATCGACAGCCGCGCGCCGTGGACGACCCGGCTGAAGATGTCCCGGCCGAGGGAGTCGGTGCCGAACCAGTGGGTCGCCGACGGTGCCGCGTAGGTGTCGACGCTCTGGGCGAGCGGGTCGTAGGGGGCGACGAGTGGGGCGAAGATCGCCACCAGCAGCCAGCCGCCGAGAATGGTCAGGGCCACCACGGCGATCGGCTGTCGCCAGACCGGCCGGCCGGTCGAGCCGCCGCGCAGCCGACCGAGCCAGCGGCGGCGGGTCAGCGCCCGGTCCACCTTCGGGTCGGGAGCCACCGGATCGGGTGCGATCATCGTCATGACAGGCGGATCCTCGGGTCGATGAGCCCGTACAGCAGGTCGACGGTCAGGTTGACAAGCGTGTAGACGAGCGCCACGAACAGGCTGACGCCGAGGATCGATGGCAGGTCGAGGGCGGTGGCGCTGCGGTAGGCGTACTGGCCGACGCCGGGCCAGCCGAAAATGCTCTCCACCAGCACCGTTCCGGACAACAGTGAGGCGAAGGCCAGGCCGGACACGGTGACCACCGGGACCAGTCCGGCGCGCAGCAGGTGCCGGCGTAGCACCACCCGGGTCGGCAGACCCTTGGCGTACGCGGCCCGGATGTAGTCCTGCTGGAGCACCTCCAGCATGGCGGAGCGGACGAAGCGCACCAGCAGCGCCACGGTGAGCGAGGTCAGCACCAGCACCGGCAGGGTGAGATGCTGCGCCGCGTCCCAGGCCACATCCCACTGACCGGCCAGCGCCGCGTCCACCGTGTACATCCCGGTGACGGTCGGCGGCGGGCTGAATCCGGTGGAGAGCCGTCCGCCGCTGGGGGCCAGACCGAGCTGGTAGAAGAAGACGTAGAGCACCACGAGGGATAGCCAGAACGGCGGGGTGGAGAGCCCGAGCAGGGCACCGACCCGGACGAACTGGTCGGTGAGCCGGCCGTTGCGGACGGCGGCGAGCATGCCGACCCCGGTGCCGATCAGCAACGCCAGCACCATGGTGGGGATGGCCAGTTCCATGGTCGCCGGCACGTACCGCACCAGGTCGTCCAGGACCGCCCGGCCGGTCTGCTGGGAGATGCCCAGGTCGCCGCGGAACAGGTTGCCCAGGTAGTGCAGGTACTGCTGCCACAGCGGCTGGTCCAGCCCCCACTTCTCGCGGAAGGCGGCCACCGTGGCCGGGTCGTTGAGCGCCTGGTCGGACAGGTTGGCGGTGACCGGGTCACCGGGTACCACGTTCACCAGTCCGAACGTCACCACGGTGACGCCCAGCAGCAGTCCGGCGGTGATCGCCAGCCGCTTGGCCAGGAAGGCCAGCAATGGGTGGGTGCGGCGGGGCCGGGACGCGGTCGTGGTGACCGCGCCCGGCTCGCCGTTGTGGACCGTCGTCATGGTGCTCCGACTACTTGCGGCCGACCGCGGCGACGTCGACCTGCCAACCGGCGGCGGAGTAGTCCGCACCGGTCAGGTCGGCGGTCGCCACCACCGTGGAGGAGTTGCTGGCCAGCACGATGTACGGGGAGGACTGGTTCATCAGGCGCTGCCACTCCTGCATGGCGGTGGCCCGGGCCGCGAGGTCGAGGGTCTCGGTGACCTTCTCGCCGGCGGCCACGATCGCCGGTTCGGCCCGCTCGACGGTCCAGCCCGACCGCAGCGCGGTGGCCTGGCCGGGTGCCATGTTGTTGATCAGCGAGTCGGCGACCGGGTAGTTCAGGCTCTGCGGGGTGAAGCCCAGGGGCGACTTACCACCGCGCATCTCGTCGAGGAAGGTGGTCAGCGGCTGTGGGTTCAGTTCCAGCGTGATGCCGGCCTCGGCGGCGTCACCCTGCACCTTGGTGGCCACGGTGCCCAGGTCCACGCCCTTGTAGGTGATGGCCGGGTAGTTGAACGTGACGGTCGGGTTGGTCAGTCCCGCCTCGGCGAGCAGCGCCTTCGCCTTCGCCACGTCCCGGGTGGACGCCTCGCTCTCGGGCAGGGTGCCGGGGAAGGCCGGCGCGACAAGTCCCGCGCCGGGGGCGGCGCCCTCGCCGTACAGGGCGGCGATGCCCTGGTAGTCGATGGCGGCGCGCAACGCCTGGTTGAACTTCGGGTTCGAGGTCACCGCCGACACGGCCGGGTCGGCGTTGAGGAAGAGGAAGTAGACGGTGTCCTGCACGCCGGAGGTCTGCAGGCTCGCCGGCAGACCGTCGAGCAGCTTGCCGGAGATGTCCAGTGAGATCTCGGCGCTCTCGGCGCGCTGCATCGTCAGTTTCTGGGTCTGTACGTCCATGTTGCGCAGCACCACCCGCTCGAACTGCGGCTTGTCACCCCAGTAGTTCGGGTTGGCCTCCAGTACCACCTGCGACTCCGGCTCATAGGACTTGAGCACGTACGGACCGCTGCCGATCGAGTTGGTGTCGAGGTACTGCTGGGCGGTGTCGCCCTGCGCGGCGTCCTCGCCGTCCTTCGCGCCGTTGTCCTGGGCGACCTTGGCGTTGAGCACGCCGGTGGACGGCATCGCCAGCACCACCGGCACGTTGGGGTTGGGCGTGGCCGACGTGACCACGACGGTGCTGTCGTCGGTCTTGCTGACGCTCAGCTCGCTCACGGTGACCGCCGGGCTGCCCTTGATGTTCTTCAGCCGGTTGAGCGAGAACACCACGTCGTCAGCGGTGAGCGGGCTGCCGTCGGAGAAGGTCACCCCGGAACGCAGCTTGAAGGTGAAGGTCTTCGCGTCCGCGGAGGTCTCGTACGACTCGGCCAGCGCTGGGACGGGTGTTCCGACGTCGGAGCCCTCGAAGGTGAGCAGAGTGTCGTAGAGGGCGTGCACGGCGGTCAGCCCCGTCGCTTCGTAGACGCGGCCGGGGTCGAGGGTCTTGAGCACGAACGACGTGTTGACGGTGAGGGTCGTGGCCGCGCCACCGTTCGCGTTGCCACCGCTGCCGCCGGCTGTGCAGGCGGTGGTGGAGATGATGGCCAGCGCCGCCAGAGCGAGTGCTCCGGCGCGGAGCCGGCGGGGGGACACCGACATGCTGTTCCTACCTTCGTATGGCGCGGCCCGCTGCGCGGGAACCGCGGGGCATCGACGTCCGGCGGCACCACCACCGGCCGGGCCCAGACGGCCAATGACGGTGTTCCGGGTTCTCGGGGGTGCGTCGGGTTCTCGGGGTGCGTCGTCGCAGGGTTGGATGTAGCCGGACTCGCGTTCGTCCGGTTCGTGTCTGGACGCGGCGTGTCTACCAGCACCGAACACTGCCGCAGTTTTGTTTGACCACCCTAAACACGGCCGTGTAGCTTGGTCAAACATTTTTAGCCACACTGTTATCGGATCGAGGTTCACATGCTCGGTGACCGGCTCCGCGTCCTGCGCCAGCAGCACTCCCTCACGCTGCGGCAGCTCGCCACAGCCGCCGACGTGTCACCCGCTCTGCTGAGTCAGATCGAGAACGGGGCGACCGACCCGAGCCTGGCCACCCTGCGCAAACTCGCCCAGGTGTTCGACACCTCGATCGCCGAGCTCTTCTCCGAACCCGAGGCGCCGGCGGTACACGTCAGCCGGTCGGGCAGCCGCAGCCTGCTCACCGCTCCCCCGGGCCAGATCACCTACGAGCGCCTCACCCCGGGTCGCGGTGATCTGGAGGTGCTCCAGGCCCATCTCGCCCCCGGCGACGCCAGTTCGGCCGAGCCGTGGGCGCACCCCTCCACCGAGTGCGCCATCGTCATCAGCGGCGAGGTGGTCGCCGACATCGGCGGCGAGGCGTACACCCTCGCCGCCGGCGAGGCCGTCACCTTCGACTCCCGCCTGGCTCACCTCTACCGCAATGCCAGCGACCAGCCGGCCCACCTGATCATCGCGGTCACCCCGCCCAACCCCTGAACAGGCTCCGGCACAGCGCGGGCCGGGCCTGTCGCGACTCCCGCACCTGTCGCTAGTGTCGTCCGCGTGAATCTGGACGACATCGCCGCCCGGCTCGGAGTTTCCGTCGAGGACGTCGACCGCGTGCACCGGCTCGCCGCCGACCGCCCGTCGGCACCGGTGCCCGCCAGAGCCGACGCGCCCGCGCTGCTCGACCGACTCGCGGTACGCCCGGACGACGCCGCCGAGATCATGGCGGGCTGGCCCGACCCCGACTCCACGCTGTGGACCCCGGAGCTGCGCTGGCTGCTCGACCGCTCGATCGCCCTGGTCCGCGCGGATCTCGGGGGCCACGAGTGGCTACCGCCCGGTCCGGCGCTGCCCCGCGAGCGGGGTCCCGCCTGGCGGCATCTCTACGTCTACGCCTACCTGGCCCTGGTCGACGTGGCCACGGGGTATCACCGCGACCACGGGATCCCCGACACCGTCTCCTGGGTCACCCTCGCGGACCTGGGTCGCAACCTTGCGATCGACAGGCGGATGAACCGCGAGGGTTGGCCGGTGATGCAGAGCTGGCTGACACTGCACGCCCGCGGCAGCGTCTACGAGCTGGGCCGGCTCCAGCACCATCGCGGCGGGACCGCCATCAGCCTGCACATCCCCGAATCTGGGCCGATGACCCCCGAGGCGATCGACGCGTCGCTCGACGAGGCCCGGGCGTTCTTCCCGCGCCACTTCCCGGACGAGCACTACACGGCCTTCGCCTGCGGCTCGTGGCTGCTCGACCCGCAGTTGCGGGAGTACCTGCCCGAGGACTCCAACATCGTCCGGTTCCAGCGCAGGTTCGAGTTGGAGCCCTACGAGGAGCCGGAAGGAATCGACGCCGACGTCGAGGTGCGGCGTTTCGTGTTCCGCAGCCTGACCACACCGCTCGACCAACTGCCGCGCCACACCGCGCTCCAGCGCGCGGTCGTCGACCACCTCAAGGCCGGTCGCCACTGGCAGTGGCGCAACGGCCGCTTCCCGATCTAGCCGGTTCACCGGCCGGTGGCGGGTCGGTGCAGTCTCGGCGAGTGCGCCGATCCGGCTTCGGCTCCCGACCCGCCGGTCCCGCGGCTGGTGTGGTTGTCACCCGGAGCGTCCGATCTGACTGATGCCGCGTGGGAGATCGTGGAGCCGACGCTGCCGTCGCCGCAGTGGATGGGCAAACCAGAGAAGGACTCCCGCCGGGCGGTCGTCGACGGCATCCTGTATGTGGTGCGGACCGGGCACGCGTGGCGGTACCTGCCGGTGGACTTCCCGCCCTGGCAGACCGCGTACTCCCACCTCCAACGCCTCAACAGGAAGGGCGTGACCGAGCGGATCCTCACCGAGCTGAGGGAACGGGTCCGCCTGGCCCACGACCGGCAGGCCGAGCTTTGAGGAGTCGCCGATCGGCGACTGTTTCGGAAGGAGCGCACCATGGCCGTCTCGTTCGTCAATCCCGAAGGACTACCGGCGACCGACCTGTACCGGCACGTCGCGGTCGCGACCGGCGCGAAGCAGGTCTTCATCGCCGGCCAGGTGGCCGTCGACGCGGACGGGGGCACGGTCGGCGCCGGAGACCTCGCCGCGCAGGTCGAGCAGTGCTACCTCAACGTCGCCAAGGCCCTGGCCGGGGTCGGTGGATCCTTCGGTGATGTGGTACGCCTCACCGTCTACCTCGTCGGCTGGACCCCGGACAAGATGACGCCGTTGATCGACGGCATCACCCGGGCCGCCGCGAAACTCGACGTCACTCCGGTCCCGCCGTTCACCGGGCTGGGCGTCAGCGCCCTCGCCGGCCCCGACTACCTCGTCGAGGTCGAGGCCACCGCCGTCATGGACTGAGAGCGCGTTTCACAGAGCTGTCAGTCGGGTGTGTCGAAGGTGCGGCATCGTTGACGGGTGGCGGGTGGCGGGTTCGCCTCGGGTGAGACGGCGGAGCATAAGACCGGGTCCGGACGGCGATGGCGCCGGCCAGCAGGGCCAGACCTACGACGTGCAGCGCCCGGACGATGGTCGCGGCGAGGGCGGTGGCACCGGGGAGCAGCGGCACGAGCGCCAGGCCGGCAGCGGTCACCAGCGCGGCAACGCTCCAGAACAGCGCCGGACGCCGACGTGGCGGTGCGACCCGACAGACACCGACCCTCGGCGCTTCCCGCCGGCCGAGGCGCGCGGCGAGCAGCACGGCACCCAATGCACCGACAAGGGTGCTCGTCAGGTCCGAGACCGTCCACCAGGCGACGTCCGTGACGCTCGACCAGTGGAGACCGAACACCATTCGAAGCCAGCCGTCGGTGTGGGTGAGCCAGTCCCAGCCGAGGTGGCTCGCCGCGCCGAGGAGCGCCGAGCTGATCGTGATCCACCAGCGATGCGGCCGCCGGGTCAGGGAGCCGTAGCCGCTCCAGCCGAACAATCGGTCGCCGGGCAGGTGAGCCAGGATGGTGCCGGCGCCGGCCCGGAAGATCGCCGCGTACGCCAGCGCCACCGGTAGGCACCACCAGAGCAAGGCCGGCCAGGAATGGGTGTCGGCGAAACCTCGTCCGGTTGGGCCGGTCGCCAGGTAGGCGACATCCGGCGACATCGCGCCGGTGCTCAGCGCCACGCCATCGAACCACCGTGGCCGCCACCACTTCAGCGCCAGCACCGGCGCGAGATGCGAGGGAAAGGTCAACGGCACGGGGCGGAGCATAGGGCTTGTCGTCCGCGCCGTCGTCGGCCCGCGACCGGCTCGGTACGACGGGTCGGCGGCGTCCGCACCGGCGGCGGCCGGGCGCGGACCCCGGGTGGGATCCGCGCCCGGACAACGTACGGATCAGCTGACGGTGCAGGCCGCGCCGTTGAGGGTGAAGGAACTCGGTCTGGCGGTGTTGCCGGTGTGGGTGGCCTGGAAGCCGATGCCGACCGACGCGTTCGGGGCGATGGTGCCGTTGTAGGAGACGTTCCGCGCGGTCACCTGCCCGGAGGTCGGTGAGTAGCTGGCGTTCCAGCCGCCGGTGATGGTCTGCCCGCTGGGCAGCGTGAAGACCAGCGACCAGCCGTTGATCGTGGAACTGCCGGTGTTGGTGATGGTGATCTGCTCGGTCAGGCCGTTGTTCCAGGCGTTGACCTCGGCGGTGACCCGGCACGCCCCACCACCGGGCGGCGGCGTGGTCGGGCTCGGGGGCGGGGTGGTCGGGCTCGGCGGCGGGGTGGTCGGGTTCGGCGGCGGCGTGGTGCCGCCGAACTGGGTGAAGAAGCGCCAGGTCTCGCCCGGCAGCCAGGTCCGGGAGCCACTGTCACCGGGAGCGCCGTCCTGCGGTGCGGCGATGTGTCCCTCGTCGAACGCCGCCCAGACCACCGGGTAGCCGGACGCGCAGCCGGAGTAGGTGGTGCTGCGGTGGGTGAGGCTGCCCTGCGACGGTTCCGGCGGGTTCTGCGCGGTGCATCCGTTGTTGCGAACGAACCGGTCCCGCAGCGACCGTCCGTTGGAGATGTTCAGGACGCTGTCGCGGATACCGTGCGCCCCGAAGTAGGCGACCGGCTGGGTGCCGCCGCTGCATCCACTCAGCTGCGCACCACCGTAGACGGCGACGGCGCGGAAGATGTTCGGCCGGGCACAGGCGACCGCGTAACTCATCGCACCGCCGTAGCTGAACCCGAGCGCGAAGCGCTGCGTGGTCTCGACACAGAGGTCACCCTCGATCTGCCGGAGCATGTCGTCGACGAAGGTGACGTCCTCGCCGCCGGAGTTGGCCCAGCCGCTGTTGAGTCCCTGCGGCGCGACGAAGATGGTGCTGTTGTTCGACAGGGGCAGCAGCCCGTAGTAGGCCCAGGTATCGCGCTGCACGGTCTGGCCGGTGGCGACGTCGGTCGCCGAGCCGTTGAGCCAGTGGAACCCGAACACCAGTCGGTACGGGTTGTTGTTGTTGTAGTTGTCCGGCACCCGCAGGATGTAGCTGCGGTTCTTGCCGCCGCTCTGGATGGTGTGCGTACCGCTGCGCAGCGTGGGTGCCTTGCCGCAGCCGGCGGTGGCGGCCAGGATGCCGGACTGGGCGGCCGGGACGCTGCCGGGGTTTGCGCTCAGTGCCGTGCCGGCGGCGGCCAGCACCATCAGGGCCGCGAGCGCGACAGGCCCGAAGATCGATCTACGCCTGGACATCGTGTACTCCATTCCGCGCCCGCTGTGGACGCGCGGCGGTGCGGCGCATCGCGGTGTTGGCATCGCCGGGAACGGCCGGCGTACCGCAGGGATGCGCCTGGATACGGTGCGACACCGGTCCGGGCTGTCAGGTCAGGTGGGTGGCCCGGAGCGGCGATTGTCGACGTGTGCCACGGCTCCCGCGACGTACCGTCAGCCGCCCTGGACCGGCGGCTGACCCGTCCCGCACGGGGCCCGCAGTGCCCGTCAGCCGGCGCAACGCGCCGCGGCTCGCCCGGTCACCGACCGAGCGGGGGACGTCGGAGCGTGCCCTTCGCTCCTGCCTCCGCAACGTAACCTGTGAGCGATAACATCGCAAGATGTAAATGTCTTGATTTTGCTCCGGGTCGACGCCGTCGATCGGTACGACCCACGCGGCCGGACCGAGCCATCGGCGGACGGGGCCGCCGGCCGGAACCGAGCGGTCACCGCTCCGACGCCGCACGACATAGCATGTGGTCGATGGTCGCCATCCCCCTGGCGGACACCGGCACCGAAGGGAGACGCCCGTGCGTCGGTCCCCCCACCTGCTTGCACTGCTCGGCGTCGGTCTGGCCGGCGCGTTGACGCTGACCGCAGCTCCGGCGGCGGCGCGACCCACGCCCACCGCCACACCCGGCATCGTGGTCGTCGACGGCATGACCCAACCGGTGTTCTCGCTCGCCGACGCGATCGAGGAACGGGTGTATGTGCAGACCACGGTGGACACCGACCACGACGGCCGCCTCGACCGGGTGGCGATCGACATATCCCGACCCCGGGAGACCGCCACCGAGGGCTTCAAGGTGCCGGTGATCTTCGAGCACAGCCCGTACCGCAAGGACGTCTGGTCCGACGTGCCGTACCCGAGCGTGCTGGTGGACGAGCTGCCGCAGAACGGCGTCGGTCGCCGGTCCGGCCAGCGGACGTCCGACGTGACGGTGCAGCGGGCGACGGCGAAGGCCAACCTGCCCGGCTCGCTGGACGACTACTACGTGCCCCGGGGATACGCGGTCGTGCTCGGGCAGAGCGTCGGCACCGGCGATTCCGACGGCTGCCCGACCAGCGGTGACCAGGCCGAGACGCTCGGCACCCGGGCGGTGATCGACTGGCTGAACGGGCGGGCGAAGGGATACGACGCGGCCGGCGCGCCGGTCACCGCCGACTGGACCACCGGGGCCGTCGGCATGACCGGCGTCTCCTACAACGGCACGCTGCCCAACCAGGTGGCCGCCACCGGCGTCCCGGGACTTCGGACCATCGTGCCGGTGGCCGCCATCAGCAGCTGGTACGACTACTACCGGGCCAACGGCCTGGTGGTGGCGCCCGGGACGTACCAGGGTGAGGACACCGACGTGCTGGCCGGGTTCACCGCCGGCCAGACCCGGGCCGAGGGGCGCTGCGCCGACGAGATCGCCGAGCTGACCGCCCGGCAGGACCGGGTCACCGGCGACTACTCGGCGTTCTGGCGAGACCGGGACCACCGCGACGCCCGGAAGGTACGGGCCAGCGTGCTCGTCGTCCACGGCCTCAACGACTGGAACGTGAAGACCGAGCACTTCGCCGGCTGGTGGGACGAGTTGACCCGACACCACGTACCGCGCCGGATCTGGCTGCACCAGGGCGGGCACGGCGGCCCGGGCAACACGGCCTCGGTGACCCTGCCCGACGGCCGCACCTGGACCTGGAAGCAGACCGAGAACCGCTGGTTCGACCACTGGCTGTGGCAGGTGCCCAACGGGATCATGGACGAGCCGACCGCCGTGGTGCAGCGCGAGGACCGTTCCTACGCGACGTACGCCAACTGGCCCGACCCGGCCAGCCGAGAGGTGTCGCTGCGGCTGGCAGCCACCGACGCCACCCCGGTCGGCGCGCTCACCTCCGCCCGGGCGCCGAATCGCGCCGTCGAACACCGCTTCGTCGACGAGGGTCGCACCATCCACCCGGACACCCTGGTCGCCGATCCGGGCACACCCAGTCCCCACCGGTTGGCCTACCTTTCCCCCACGCTGACCCGGGACGTCCGCGTATCCGGCCGTCCGGAGCTACGACTACGGCTGGCGATCGACAACAAGCCGGACGCGAATCTCTCCGCGTACCTGGTCGACTACGGGCCGGCCGGCTCCACCGCCGCACCGACAGTGGTGACCCGGGGCTGGACGGACCCCCAGAACCGCCGCAGTGCGTCGCGCACCGACCCGCTGCGCCAGGGCAGCCTGTACGACCTGCGGTGGACCCTGGAGCCCAAGGACCACGTCTTCCCGGCGGGCCACCGAATCGGTCTGGTGATCTTCTCCAGCGACCAGGAGTACACCCTGCTGCCGCTGGGTGGCACCCGGTTGCGGGTCGCGCCGCACCGCAGCGAGTTGCGCCTGCCGGTGGTCGGCGGGAGGACCGCCCTCGGCTTCTGACCCCGATGCGCGGGCCCGGGCTCAGCGCGCCCCCGGGTCGCGCCGCGCGGTGGCGGGAGGGCTGGAGCCACGGCCGGCACCGAAGACCCGCTCGTAGCCGACGAGCACGACGAGGAAGGCGGCGAGCAGGCCGAGGGCGACCAGGCCGGGCAGGTACCGCCCGGCCGGCAGCAGCGCCAACGCCACCACGGGCGCGAGCAGCTGCGCCGGGGTCACCGATCGCACGCTGAGCCCACGGAACAGAACCTCGCCCGCGAGATACAGGGCGACCCCGCCGAACAGCGCGGCGGCCGGGGTCCAGGCCAGGCTCGACCCGGCGGCGTCCCAGGGCTCGTGATGTGCCAGGGGGGCGATCACCTCATGGACCCCGAGCGCCAGGTAGATCGTTCCGGCGATCAACGCGAAATGGCCGCCGCTGTAGGCATTGGCGGCGAGCCGGTCCCGGCGCGGCCCCTGCTCGGTCATCAGCGCCTCTCCCGCCGCCACCGAGTTCAGCATGTACAGCCGGAACAGGCAGACCGTGACGACGAGCGTGAGCAGCATGGCCAGCAGGGTCGGCCCATTGATCATCTCAGAGCCGATGCCGGCGCCGACCGAGATCAGCGTCTCGCCGAGCGCGATGATCACCACGAGGGCGTGCCGTTCGGTGAAGTGCTCCGAACTGCGCAGCGGCCACCCGCTCAACATGGAGGCGATAAGTCCGCCGGCGAAGTCGACGGCGACCGCCGCCGTCCAGAGCAGCAACTGCGCGCGACCGCCGAACACGGCACCGAGGACGAGCGGGATCCAGGACAGCGCGGTGGTCGCGGTGTAGATGCGGAGCGTACGGTGCAGCCGCCGGTCGCCCTCAGCCGCGCGGCGATAGAGGGCCAGGTGGACCACCCGCACCACGAGGTACGACAGCACCAGGATCAGGCGCGGGCCGGGGCCCAACTCCCAGACGTTCGGGATCACCACGGCGATGAGGAAGATCGGGCCCATGACAGCGGTGGTGCCGGCCCGGATCAGCCCGATGTCGGCGCGGGCCTGGTTACCCAGCCAGGCGTAGATCAGCCAGGAGATCCACAGCAGCAGCAGGACGACCAGGCCCTTGAGCAGGGTCAGTGGCGAGGCCTGGCCAGCCATGTAGGCGGTGATCCGGGTGAGGGCGAAGACGAACACCAGATCGAAGAAGATCTCGTACCGCGTCGTCCGGTGCCTCTCCGTGGTCACCTCTACGCGCCCGCGGAGAAACAGCCCCATGGGCCCATCTTCACCGCTGCGGCCGTCGCAGTCGTGACGATTGGTCAAGCTCGACCTAGCGTGGCACCTGCCGCAGGTAGTGGTCGAGGGTGACCCGCCCGTCGGGGACGAAGGACCAGCCCGGATCGGCGAGCCGGTCGACCAGCTCGGCCAGGTCGAGCCACCAGCCGTCGGCGACCTCGCTGGCTTGATGCACCACCGGACCGCACCGGTGCCGCTCATAGCGGGCCTCGAAGACGTACGCGAGGTAGCTGGTGCGCGTGTCGGCGTACCAGTACCGCAGGCAGGGCTGAATCTCGCAGTTCGTGACGCCCAGTTCCTCGGTGAGTTCCCGGGCCGCCGCCTCGGCCGGGTCCTCGCCGGCCAGCACCACACCTCCGGCGAAGGCGTCGTGCATGCCCGGGTAGACGTCCTTCGTGTCGGTACGGCGATGGACGTAGACCCGGTCCCGCTCGTCACGTAGCAACACCGCCGTGGCGGCGTGCGGCAGGTTGCCGGCGCGTACGGCACTGCGTGGGGCGGCACCGGTGACGGTTCCCGAGGTGTCACCCGCCAGGTACAGGGCCACGAGTTCGTCCATCTGCCCACCGTAACGCCGGTCGGGTCCGTCACGTCCGCCGCGTCTCGAGCGTCCCGGGCCCGCCGTCACGCCGTGCCGGACCACGAGCGGAACGGGGAACGAACTTGTTACATTCCCATACTTATATTTTCTCGTTGATCTATATAACCTCCGTTCAGCGTTTTTGATCATCCCTGCCGGATGGTCCGCTGTTGAGGAGGCTCCGTGTCACAAGCACGCCTACCGCGCCTGCGGCGCGCCACGATCGCCGCCGGCATCACCACGGCGGCAGTCGCCGCCACCCTGGTCGCGCTGCCGCAACCCGCGATGGCCGCGGGCGGACCCTATCGGGCCGCAGCCCTGCCGATCACCACCCCCCGAGCGGCCGGCGACGTCGCGGTCATCTCCGGGGCGTACGTCGTCACGATGAAGCCCGGGACCGACGCGACAGTCCCGGCACGGGCCCTGAAGGCGACCCCCACCGCCTACTTCGAGCGAGCGGTGAACGGATTCGCCGCCCGGCTCACCACCGCCCAGGTCACCGAGCTGGCGCACAACGCCAACGTGCTGAGCATCGAGCGCGACGTGCTCCAGCACGACGTGGTCGACGCCACCCAGAGCAACCCGCCGTCCTGGGGCCTCGACCGGATCGACCAGACCAGCCGACCACTGTCGAGCAGCTACACCTACAACTCGACAGGTACCGGGGTGCACGCGTACATCATCGACAGCGGCATCCAGGCCAACCATCCGGACTTCGGCGGGCGGGCCCAGTTCGCCCACAACGCCATCGACAGCAACAACACCGACTGCAACGGCCACGGCACGCACGTGGCCGGCACCATCGGCGGCACCAGCCACGGCGTCGCCAAGAACGTCCGGCTGTACGGCGTGAAGTGGCTCAACTGCTCGGGCGGCGGCACCCTCTCCGCCGCCGTCGGTGCCGTCGACTGGGTGACCCGCAACGCCAACAAGCCGGCGGTGGCGAACGCCTCCTGGAACTACACCTACAGCTCCACGCTGGCCACCGCGCTGACGAACATGATGAACAGCGGGGTCTTCCTGGCCGCCTCCGCCGGCAACACCGGCGGCAACTCGTGCGACCGACTCCCCCGCAACCTCTCCGCCGCGCTGGTCGTGGCCGCGACCACCAACACCGACGCGCGGGCCAGCTACTCGTCCACCGGATCGTGCGTCGACATCTACGCTCCCGGGTCGGCGATCGTGTCGACCTACCCCACCTCGACGACGTCCAGCCTGAACGGCACCTCGATGGCCACCCCGCACGCCGCCGGCACCGCCGCGCTCTACAAGGCGACCTACGGCGATGCCAGCCAGGCCACGGTGCACAACTGGATCGTGGCGAACGGGGTCAGCGGGGTGATCACCGGCAGCCTCTCCGGCACCCCGAACCTGCTGCTCAACAAGCGCAACCTCTAGCGCCTTACGGCGATCCCTGATCGGAACCGTCCCGGACGCGGCAGCGGTCCCCTGCCGCGTCCGGGACAGGTTCGCACCCCGGCCTCACGGTTTGAGCAGTCGGAACGCGATGAAACCCGGCGAGTGGACCAGCCGGTCGTGGGCCTCGGGATGACGGGTTGCCATGGTCCCGGCCGGCTGCGGCTCGACCAGCCGTTCGATGAGGAATCCCGCGTCGGTGAACTCCCGGCACCACGCCTGAAGCGGCTGCCGCCAGTAGCGCACCCGCCACCGCGTCTGCCAGGTCTCCTCCACCCGCATCCGGTCGAAATAGCCGCCCCCGGTGAGCAGCCAGTCGCAGGTCGGGTGAGTGGTCGAGACGACCAGGTGACCGCCCGGGCGGAGCACGCGGTGCAGCTCGGACAGCGCCGCGGGCCGATCCTCGACGTGGTGGATCACGAGGGCCATGAGAACGATGTCCTGCGTCGCGTCCGGCAACCAGGTCAGCGGCCGCTCAAGGTCCCACACCCGCACGTCCGCCCGCCCACCCAGGCGCCTCCTGGCCAGCCTCACCATCTCCGGACTGGCGTCGAACGCCGTGACGGCGGCACCCCGGGCGAGCAGTTCCTCCGCGTACAGGCCCGGCCCGCAGCCGGCGTCCAACAGCCGTACTCCGGTGACGTCGCCGAGCAGATCGAGCACCGCAGGTCGGTCGTAGTGGGCGTTGTAGGCGCTATCGCGGGCGTGTGCCTCGAACTCGGCCGCGAACGGCTCGTACATCGGCTGGCCTCGGTGGTTCACCGGACGATGGTGTCACGAGGCCCGTTGCCGCACAGGTACGTCGCCCGCCACTGCCGCCGTACGCTGGGTGGTCGACGACCGACGGGGAGGACAGGCGATGAGGCTGGGCCTGCACTACTGGAACTTCTCCACACCGGACGCGCCGTCGGAGATCGCTCCGACGCTGGCACGGACCGCCGAGATCGCCGAGGAGGCCGGATTCTCGGCGTTCACGGTCATGGACCACTACTTCCAGATGGAGGGCATGGCGTCGGCCGAGGAGCCGATGCTGGAGGCGTACACGACGCTGGGCTACCTGGCGGCCCGCACCGAACGGATGACCCTCGGGGTCCTGGTCACCGGCGTGATGTACCGGTATCCGGGCCTGCTCGCCAAGATTGTCACCACGCTCGACGTGCTCTCCGGCGGGCGCGCCCGGCTCGGCATCGGCGCCTCGTGGTACGAGCGGGAGCAGCGCGGCCTCGGTGTGCCTGTCGTCCCCGTGGCGGAACGCTTCGAGCGTCTCGACGAGACGCTGCGGATCTGCCGGCAGATGTGGAGCGACGACAACGGCCGCTTCGACGGCCGGCACTACCAGCTGACCGAGACGCTGAACGTCCCGGCGCCGATCAGCCGGCCGCATCCGCCCATCATGATCGGCGGTGGCGGGGAGAAGAAGACCCTGCGGCTGGTGGCCCGCCACGCCGACCTGTGCAACCTCTTCGGCACAAGTCCGGCCGAGGTGGCGCGCAAACTCGACGTGCTGCGGGAGCACTGCGCCGCCGAGGGGCGTGACTACGACAGCGTCGCCAAGACCGTACTGGTCACCCGTCCGCCGCTGGACGACGTCGACGCGTTCGTCGCCGAGGTGGCCGAGTACGCGGCCCTCGGGGTGACCGAGGTGCAGACGATGCCCGACCGGCACCCGGTCGAGTTCGCCGAACGGCTGGCCGAGCGGCGGGTGGTCAACCGGCTGGCCGACCTCTCACCGGGGCGGTAGTCCGGCCAGCCAGCGTTCCAGGGCCTGCGGAGAATCGAGCAGCAGCACCGGCGGCCCGCTCGGATCGGCGTGCCAGGCCCGCAGCCGACGCCGTTCCCGGCCGAACTCGGTCACGTGCCACATCAGGACCGACTCGGTGGACAGCACGCTGCCCAGCGACTCACGGTTGCCGTTGCAGATCTCCTCGCCCGTCGACAGCCGGCGCAGCGTGCGCCGCAGCAACCACCGGAAGGACAACCCGCGCGGGTAGTCCAGGCCGACTACCAGGTCCGCGCGGGCCAACGGCACGTCCCGCCAACCGTGGTAGGCCCCGTCGAGGATCCAGCGGTCCCGACGGCAGATCGCCTCGATCCGGCTGCGTTGCCGCGCCACCGGCACCTCGACCCAGTTGGGTTCCCAGAGCAGGTCGTCGACCGGGTACCAGGGCAGCCCGAGCCGCTCGGACAGGCGCTGCGCAAGAGTCGACTTGCCGGAGCCGTGGACCCCGTAGACCAGGACGCGAGACAGCCTCTTGCTCATCGCGCGGCAGCCTAACCGGCCGGCACCAGCGGGCTGGCCGCCACCACCGGGCCCGCCGGAGGCGTCCGGTGGTGGCCGGTGACCGACCGCCCGGATCCGGGCTCAGCGGTTGGTGGCCAGGTCGCCGCAGTCGGTCTCGTCCGGCAGCAGCGGCCGCAGGGTCACCGTCCACCGCTTGCCGGCCGAGGCCCACGGGGTCGCCGCGTTCGCCGCCGCCGCGGCGTCGAGCACCTGCTGCGCCTCGTCACCGGTCACCGTGACACAGCCCAGCCCCACGCCCTCGCCGAGATCGGCACCGGGCAGCGCCGGCCCGGGCCAGACCACCTCGGGCTGCTGGCCGGCCTCGGAGTTGGCGACCCAGGGCTCCGCGACGGCCGCGACGGCGGTCGGCGCGTACGGCTGCTGGTCCGCCTGCGCGGCGCCGAGCGGACCGGACTCGGCGGTCAGCGACTCGGCGAACGTGCGCAGCTTGTCCCGGCCCGCCCGCTGGTCGGCGGTGAGGCCGGTCTCCACGCCGCCGGACTCGGCGAGGGCGTACACCTCGAACTCCTCGACCCCGTTGTCACCGAGAATGGTGAAGCGGGTCGAGGGGGCGTCGGAAACCGGTGGCGTGCCCAGGTCCGCCGCGCCGCCCACCCCTGCGGCTCGGGCCGCCTTGACCAGCTCGTCCACCTCAGCGGCGCTGATCGTGCCCACCTGAAGGTTGGGCAGCGCCGGGCCGGGATAGATCATCGGCACCGGCCCCGGCGTGATCACCCGACCGTCACCGTAGACACTTATCGCGGGTAGCCGGGTGGCCAGCATGGCCGGCGTGACGAAACCGCCTGTGTGGTCCATCCGGAACACCACAGTTTCGACGGAGTAGGACCGCTCGGGTGCGTCCTCCCCGCCCGATACGACGCCGCCGGCCTGCTGGCCACAGGCCGCGGACGTCAGCAACAGCAGGGGGACGACCGCCAGTCGTCCGCTTCGACGAATGCTCATGCCGATCGGACGTGGCAGGATCCGGATCGGTTGCATCCCACCGCCATCCGAACGGTCAGCCCGCCAGGGCGACCATCACTGACGCGGCCAGGACGAGACCGACGAACGCGGCGAGGGTGCCCGCCACCGCAGCGGAGCGGAACCGTGCCGCAGCGCCGATCCCGAGCGCGATAAGCGAAACCAGGAAGCTCCCCGCGAGCAGCGGCAGGCCGTAGAAGATCGCCAGCAGCAGTGCCCCGTCACGGGGAGCCGGGGTGCAGCCGAAGCCGATCCCCTCGCACGAGCCGTCGGTGTTCTCCGTCGGGAGCATGGCGATCCAGAGAGCGAAGCCGACCAGGACGACGGCGTACCAGCCGACCAGAACCGCGGCCGCCCGTCCTACCGGCGGGGCACCGGTGCGCGGCCGCACGGGCGGGGGAACATCGGAGCTCATCTCGCCCGGCATGCCCGAACGCTACCGCCGGCTGCGGATCGCGGCCTGAGTCGGCGTACTCAGCCGACCCACCACCACCGCCCGCCGGGTGAGCCGTAGTCCCCGAGTGAGCACCAGCGTCGTGACCAGCGACAGCCCCGCCATCACGGCCACCGCCCGGTGAGTCGGCAGCAGGTCGGCGACCGTACCGGCCAGGGCCGCGAACACCGCCTGTCCGGCCAGCATGCCGTTCTGTTGCAGGCCCAGCACCTGGCCCCGGGCGCGCGGCGGGGAACAGGCGATCAGCCGCTCCTGCAACGGCAACGAGACCGCGAACCCGACCGAGGCGACAAGCGCGAGGAGCATCGCCAGGGGCAGCCCCGGATGGATCAGGAAGACCAGGTAGGGCACCGGAAGCAGCACCCGCAGCGGCAGCACGCACCGCTGCCGCGCGGCGGCCGGCAGGAACCGTCCGACAAGCACGTCACCGGCGAGCATGCCGAGGGCACCGGCGGCGAAGAGGAATCCGGCCCGGTCGCCCGCGTACGGCAGGAACAGCGCCTCGCAGCCGACGATCAGCCCGTTGGGCAGCCACAGGTTCAGGTAGAGCGATCGGCGTCCCGGATCCGCCCACAGCTCCCGGTTGACCCGCATGGTGCGGGCCGTCGAGGTCCGCTCCCCGGCCCGCGCCGGCCGCTCCCGCAGCCCGAACCAGGTCACCGCCACGGCCAGCGCGCGCAGCGCGGCGGCCACCAGGAACACCTGGTACGGGCTCAGCCAGACCAGCAGCAACCCGCCCGCCCCGAAGCCGGCGATCTGCATGACTCCGACGCTGACGTTCATCGTGGACCGGCCCAGCACGTACGCCTCGGCCGGCAGGATGTCGTTGATCAGCGCCCAGCGAGCACCACCGGTTACCGATCCGACGTACGCCACGAGCAGGATCAGCGCGAAGCGTACCGACAGCGGCAGACCGGGAACGGCCTGAAGCACCGCGCCGGCCAGGCCGACGAGCGCGGCAATGGTCAACGCCCGGCGCGGCGGCAGGCTGTCGGCCGCGGAGAGCAGGGTCAGGCTGCCGAGCACGCTGGCCAGCGGTGCGCCGAACATGCTCAGCGCGGTGAGCAGCGCCGAACCGGTCATGGCGTAGGTAAGTGAGCCGAGGGCCAGCGACGACGTGGTGTGCGCCGCGATGGCAGCGCAGTTGGCCACGAAGAGATTGCGGAATTCGGTCACGGCGAACAGTTCCGAGTACGTCCTCACGTCGACGATCGTCGGGCTGTCGACGCGGACGGCGTAGAGTTACGGCTGGGGGCGAAACGTGTCGGTGTGGCGGGTGCCAGTGGATCTGCTCGCGGGCAGCCGCTTCGTCATCTCGCCGATGACCGACACGGTGGCGGCGCTGAAGACGCTGCACAACCCCCGCCATCCGTGGCAACGCTCCTGGCAGCGGCCACACCTCGCGGCGTACCAACGGATGCTGGCCCGGCGGCCGGTGCTCCCGGCGCTGCTGGCGGCGGCTTTCGCGCCCCGGTGGATCGCTGACTTCCTCACCCTGCCGCCCGCGACGGCGACGCCGACCTTCGCCGAGGAGCTGGCCGTCGTGGCCGCCCGTCCCGACGAGCGGATCCGCGCCGATCTGCGGGCGACCCGCCCGGGACCACTGGCCGAGGTGCTTGGTCACGACGGTCTGACCGAGCAGGTGGTGTACCTGCTCGACTGGGTCTGGACCCACACGGTGCGTCCGGAGTGGCCGGACCGGGAACGCCGGCTGCGGGCCGACGTGGTGGCCCGTACCTCGCGGCTGAGCGCCCAGGGGTGGGCGGGGCTCTTCGCGGACCTCAACCCCGGGATGCGCTGGCTGGGTGACGGCTGGCTCCAGGTAAACGACCACCCCGCCGCCCCGCTGCCCCTCGACCGGGCCGAACAACTGGTGTTCGTCCCGGCGCACTGCGCCCGGGGCTGGGTGGTGTGGGATCAGGACCGCTTCGGCATGGTCTACCCGGCCCGTGGCATCCTCGCCGAGGTGTCCCCGCCCACGCCGGACGGGCTGGACCGACTGATCGGCCCGAACCGCGCCGCCATCCTGGTTCGGCTGGGCACGCCGCTGAGCACCTCGCACCTGGCCGCGCTCACCGGGCTGTCCCTGGGGGCGGTCGGTGACCACCTGCGGGTACTGCTCGACGCGGGCATGGTGACCAAGCGCCGCTCGGGGCGGGAGGTGCTCTACTGGCACACCCCACGGGGTGCCGCCCTGGCGGCCGGTGACCCGGTCACGGGGACTTCCCGGGCGGACGAGGACGTCAGGCCAGGTTGATCGTGAACGCCGCGGTGCGCACCTTCCCGTCGACCTGGAAGTCGAAGAACGCCCGGTACCGGCCGGTGCTGGGCGCGGTCAGCCAGAACTTCACCGCACCGTCGACCAGTTCCGGTTCCGGGTGGACGTGCAGGTAACCCAGGTCGCCCTCCCGCACCACGACCAGATGCCCGTACGCGCCCAGGTAGCGCTCCAGCTGCGCCGGACCGGTCGCCCCCTCGCGGTCGACGCGGAAGGTCAGCGGAACGGTCATGCCGATGGTGGGCGCGCCGGCCATGGACACCGCGTACGGGCCGGTGATCGCCTGCGGCTGCGGTGGGGGCAGCCCGGCCGGTTCGTAGCTGCCCGGCACGTCATGGTCGACGCCGAGCACCAACGGCAGCTGTCGTCCGTCGTCGGTGGTGACGGTGAAGTCCGCGTAGATGCGGTAGCCGCCGGGCCGGGTGAGTTTCAGTGGCACGCTCCAGGTGCCGTCGGCCGCCATCGTCGGGTGCAGGTGCTGGTACCCGCCGAGGTCGCGGCCGACCACGATGAGGTGCAGCGGCTTGTCGTGCACCACTGCGAAGCGGGTCACCGGCTGCCCGTCGACGCCCACGACCCGGAACCGGTAGTCCCCGCTCGCGCCGGCCGGCTGGGAGCGCAGCACCGGCTTCAGCGTGTACCCGGCGACGCTTACCGTCGTACCGGTGGCCTGGTCCTGGCCGTCACCCGGATGCGTGTGTGGGCCGGTACCCGCCGGGTGCTGATGGCCGTCACCTGCCGCCACCGCCTGGGCCGCGTCCCGGCTGCCACCGCCCGCTGCCGCGCCCGGCGGTTGCGCCACGGAGGTGGGTTCGTCGGACGTGCCGATCCGGCCGAGCGCGAAACCGGCCAACAGCGTCAGCACGAGTCCACCGACAAGCAACGCGAGCCGGGTATCACCCGCACGGTGCCACCAGCCGGTCGACGCGGAGCCGTCCGCTGGAGTCCCGGGCACGGCGGCTGCGGCGGCTTTCGCAGGTTCGGCGGTCGCCACCGGGGTGGTGGTCACCGCCCGCTGGGCCGGGGCCGCCGCCGGTACCGAGCCAGCCTTCGCGCCTCGCCGGGCGGCCGGGCCGGCCGCCGTGCCGCCGCGACCCGTGGCGGCTGCCGTGGTACGACCTCCCTTGGTGGTGGGATTGGCGCGCGGGCGGGTGGCACCGGGCCGACGTACCGCCTTGCGACTCTGTTGGACGCGGACCGGGCGGCGCCGCCAGGCGAGGAAGCCGGCGACCGCGACGACTGCCACCGCCACGGCGACCCAGCCCAGCGGGCCGGTCCCGCCCGAGTCGTCCGAGCTGGACGGCGCGGCGGCCACCGAGGGCACCGGTGCCGCCGGGGCGACGGGTGTTGCTCCGGCGTCGCCCGTCACCCCGGGCACCGGTTGCGATCCGGTGTCCCCGTGCTGCTCTGCGGCGGCGAGCAGACTCGGGTCCGGCTGACCGGTGGGCGGTTGCCAGTTCGGTGGCGCGGCCGTCGGCTTTCCGGTGTACCGGAAGGTGACAGTGCCGCGTACCGGGTCACCGTCCGAGGCCACCGACAGGTAGCTGACCGAGTACTGGCCGGCCGCCGGCAGGTGGGCGAGGGTCACCACAGCGGGAAATCCGATGGTGTACTCGCGCGGCTCGAAAACGCCGTCGACCAGGAAGTACTCTCGCACCGGGCGGTCCAGTTCGCGGGGCTCACCATGGGTCCAGCCGTTGTCGACCCGCCCGCCCCCGGGTGCGGTGACGGTGAAGTACGCGTCCTCGCGGACCCGCTCCGTGAAGTAGAGCTGCACGGCCGTCACCGCCTCGTCGACGGTGGCGCCCTCGGCCGGTGTGGACGTCGCCAGGGTGCCGTGTGCCGAGGCGGGCGTGGACCCGAGAACGACGACGCTCGCGACGAGGACCAGCGCGAGCAGACCGGCGGCCACGCGACCGAGGGCCCGAGGGAGATGACGCATCGAATCATCCTCGCGATGACGCCGCTTTTCGCAATAGGCCGTCATCTTTTTGTTCAGATGGGAAAAGTTCTGGCCGCTCTGGCCGATTCCGATGTGGAGGGCCACTGCCGTCGCCGGATCAGTCGGCGGTGAGCACGGACGTACGGCCCTCGGCACGACCCTGGGCGCGGGCCTCGTCGAGCAGTCGGGCGAGCTGCCGGCGACGTCGGCGGGTGATGGTCAGCCAGCCCAGGACCAGCGTGCCGATCAGGATCGTGAGAACCAGGTGTGGCCAGGGCACCGCCCAGACGGTCACGGTGGTGGTGGTCGGCCGGACCTGGGCGCCGGCCGGGTCACCGGACAGCACCGCCGGTGTCACCTCGACGGTCGTGGTGAGCCGTCCCAGCCCCCAGACCCCGCCGACCCGGGCCTCGACCTGGCGGCCGTCGCCCGGCAACAGTTCCGGCACCTCGGTGGACGCGTCCCGGCCCGTCAGGCCGAACATCTCGCCCACCCGCACCCTGCTGTCGCCGGTCACCGCGACGTTGCCGTTGTTCCTCGCGGTGTAGGTCAGTCGGACACTGCCCGCGGTGAAGGGATTCCACGACCTCTCGTACCTGACGGCCAGGTCCTCGACCGCGATCGCGGCGGTGACCGTGCCGCTGGCCCGCAGCATGACCCGGAACCCGACCCGGCTCTGCACCGCCACCGTCCCGCCGGTGCTTGTCACGGTGGCCGCGACACCAGCCGGATGGTCCCCCGGCGTCGCGTCCCGCGGCACGCTGATGGTGAACGGCACCACAGTCGTCTGTTTCGCCCCGACGGTCACCGACTCGGGCAGCGTGATCCAGGTACCACCGTCCACCGACTTCTGGCCGGAGGTCAGCATGTTGAACCGCCCCTTGTCGGTCAGGTACCCGTCGGCGGCCTGCAACGCGAACACCACAGGTGCGTCACTGAAGTTCCGCACCGCCAGGTGCTCGGTCACCTCCGCACCCGGATCCAGCGTGTGCTCGATCCACCGACGGCCGTCCGGCCCCCGCGCGTCCGCCGGCTGCACCGCCCAGGTCACCGTCGCACCGGTCGGCTCCGCCGACGCCGCGACCGGGGTGCTCGACACGATTGCCGACACCGCCACCAGCACGGACGCCCACCGCGGCAGAAATCGGATCATCACGGCCCTTCGAGGTTGGAACGGTGCGGACCCGGGGGCCGCCGAGCGGCGACCCCCGGGGAGTGCGGTGGCCCGGCCACCGCACCGGGAGATCACTCGAACAGGGACAGGGTCAGGGTGGAGGTGTACGAACCGGCCGCGACATCCGCCGGGGTCCGCAGGAACAGGTCGGCGTCGACCGAGTACGAATCCCCGGCCACCGCACCCGAGTCGAACGTCGACACCAGCAGTTCCTGGTCGACCAGACCGACGTTGTTGCCCGGCTGTGTCGGCTCGTCCAACACCGTCACGACCTCCTCACCCGCGCTGACCAGGCCGGTGGCACCACCGTCGAGCAACCGCGGCGTCCAGCCCAGATGGTCGGCACCGATCGGTGCCTGACCGGCGCTACCGACGAAATCGGTAGCGCTGCCCAACACCGCCCACGCCGCGCCCTCGGGCGCCTCCTCCGCCGTGCGCGTGTCGGTGACGGTGACCGTCGGCAACCCGCCCACGAACTGGCGTACCAGCAACGTCGATCCGTCCTCGGTCAACGCCACCGAGTCACCGGCGATCGACATCGCCAGCACTCCCGGCTCCTGAATCTCCTCTATGTCGACGGTGACCTTCACCTCGCCGCTGTCACCCGGCTCGGCCAGTGCCGGCGACGGCACCACCGCCGAACCGACCAGAAGGACGCCCGCGGCCCCGGCCGCGACCAGCCGCTTGCGATTCCATGTGCTCATCCGTTGCTCCGTTGTCGTGGGTGGAAGGACTGGGAGTCAGCCGCCGCAGGTGGCGGCGGGGTAGTCGGCGGTGCGTACGGTCGTCCCCTCGACACCGTCGGCGGTGACCCGGACAGTCGCCGCCCCGGCCGACACTGCCGGCGTCCGCGTGTTGAACTGCTGGTACGCGTTGGCACCGGGCGCCACGCCGGTCACCGACCGCTGCCCGTACGCCGTCTCCAGCACCATGTCCACAGGAGTGTCGTGGTCGTTGCGTGCCTGCACCGCCACGTACGCGTTTGCACCCACGCACCGCGCCTGCGCGCTGATCGTGACCGGCACCTCGGCCCCGGCCCCGGCCTCGAAGGCCCACGTGTCGAGCTCGAAAAGGTCGGCGCCGTCCGGTCCGGTGTAGGTGAAGTAGACGTCGTGCACGCCCGCGACACCGTCGAGTTCGGCGGTCAGTTCCGTCCACTCACCTAGCGGTGCGTCGACCGGGATGGTCGCGACCACCGGCGCGGTGACCTCACCCAGCCGGATCTGGATCGCCCCGCCACTCGCCAGCGGCCGCACCTTCGCCGTCACGCTGCCGGCACTGTCGCCGAAGTCCACCGACGACAACGCCGTCCAGTCGCCGTTGTCCACGTCTCGCACGACCAGGTTCGGTGCCGCGTCGCCGAACTGCGCGGACCCGCCGTCCACCTTGGCGGTCGCGATGCCCTTGCTCCAGCCGAACGTCTCCGCCTCGAACACCCGGTACGGGTCGAAGTCGCGCACCTGGTCGACGCCGGCATAGGTGCCCACCACCTGCTGGATCGTGCCGTCCGGATTGAAGGCCAGTTCCTGGATGTGCGGGCTGCGGTATCCCTGGGTGGTGTTGCCGTTGATGCGCTTGTTCAACGTCGGGGCGTGGTACGTGAAGTAGTACCGACCCTCGTACTCGAAGACCGACTGGTGGTTGTTGCCGCCGGTGCCGGCGCCGAAGAACTGCGACTGGTTCGGAAACAGCACGCCGGCGTAGGTCTCCTTCGGCCATTCCATCGGGTCGTCGGAGATCATGTAGCCGATCTGGCCGCCGCCGGGGTAGCCGGGCAGCGGGGTCTGGTTGCCGCCGAAGTCGTTGCCGCCGAAGTGCGAGGAGTACGAGAGGTAGTACCTGCCCTCGCGCTCGAAGACGTGCGCCGCCTCGAAGGCGACCGGGGCGTCCACCACCGCCGCCGTGCCCTCGGTCGACACCATGTCGTCACCGAGCTTGATCGACCGCAGGTTCTTCGGATTGTTGAAGCGCTCGGCCGGCGGCATGCTCGTCGACGCGGGACCACCACCGAAATAGAGGTACGGCTCCCCGTCGGCATCCACGAACGGAGCCGGATCGAACTTCCAGGCCACGTCCTCGGCGCCGGGAGTGCGGCCGTCGATGAGCGTGCTGGTGCGTTCGCTGGTCCACGGACCGACCGGCGACGCTCCGGTGATCACGTTGCTCGAACTGCCGTTGTTGGCGTAGTAGAGGAAGAACTTCTCCTGACCGTCGACCACCTTGCTGGCCATGCCGGGTGCCCACGAGTTGGTGGTGAAGGGTGCTACCCCGTTCGGTCCGGCGACCTGAACCTCGCCGTGGTCGGTCCAGTTGACCATGTCCGTCGTGGAGATCACGGTGATCTGGTTGATGTCGCCGTAGTTGATGCCCGGCGAGACGCCGGTGCTCGGGTTCGGCGCGTACCCCTGGGTGTCGTTCGTCAGGTACAGGTACACCCGGCCGTCGTGGACGAAGCCGAAGCCGTCGGCACCGAACTTGTGCCCGATCAAGGGGTTGTGCTCGCCGGGCAGCTTGCCGACGACCTCGATGGTCTTCGACGGGGCGGGCGGCGGCGCGGCGCCGACCACCGACACACCGTCCAGCTTGAAGTCCATCAGGTGCACCTCGGGGTCCGAGGACGGCGTGCTCGTCCACGGCGTCTCGAAGAACAGCCGGGCGGTCGACACGTTCTGCCCGGCCGGGATGGTGAAGGTCCCGTTGAACTGCGCCCACTGTCCCTTCGTGGCCACCACGCTCACCAGGTTCGTGTAGTTCGCCGCGCCGTAGTGCATCGTGGCGAAGAACTGCTTCGTCGCCGGTCCGTTCGGGTTCTCGTACTTGATCCGGGCCGTCAGGGTGTAGGTCTGCCCGGCCTGCACCCGCCCGCTGAGGTCCTGCATCGGGCCGGACCCGGTCGTCGCCCGGTTGGTGACGAGCACGGCGTTCGATCCCGAGTGGGCGTCCGCGGTGAGCGACAGTGTGGCGCTGTCGGTGGCGTTGCCGTTGTTGACGAACCAGCCGGTGAGACCGTCCTCGAATCCGCCGTTGACGACGAGGTCGGTGTCGTCCGCCTGGGCCGGCGACGCGGCGGCGAGCCCCGTGGCCAGCATGAGCCCGACCGTGACGACAGCGGCGGCCCGCCGTAGGGCTGCCCTTCGCACGCGATGTGTCACTGACATCCTCCTTGATCACTGCGGTGGATCCGGGGGTTCGGTGCCGACGGGGCGGGTGCCGTCCAGCCGTCGTGGTCGTCGGGCAGGTCAGCAGTCCGCGGCCGGGTGGTTCGCGGTACGCACGGTGGTCACCGTCCGGCCGTCGACCGACCCGCTGACCCGGACGGTCACCGTGCCGGCCGGCACCGCCGCCGCCCGGGTGTTGAACTGCTGGTAGGCGTGGGCACCCGGCGCGACGTCCGGAACCGACCGCCTGCCGTACGCGGTCTCCAGCACGATGTCGACAGGCGCGTCATGGTCGTTACGGGCCTGGACGGCCACGTATGCGCTACCACCGACACAGCGGGCCTGCGCGTCGACGGTCACCGGCAGCTCGGCCTGGTCGGTCCGGAGGACGCCGAGCCGGGCGAGTTGGTAGCTCAGTGCCCGCTCCGGTGCGTCGATCTGGTTCTGGGTGCCGAAGCCGCCGGCCCGCGCCGTCTGCGCCTCGGTCAGCCGGGCGAGCATCGCGGCCCAGGCGTCGGCCGGGTGGTCGGCTTCGTCCAGCGACCCGGCGTACGCGATGGCGGCGTCGAGCCGGCCGGTGTCCAGCGGCCGTCCCTGAGCCGTCAGCGTGTCGCTGAGCAGGAAGTGGTCGAAGTCGACGTGGCCGCCGGTCTGCTGGGTCGCGTAGTTGAACAGGCCGACCCGGTGCCCCATGAAGTGGGCGAGACTGCCGTCGAGCGTCTGCGGACCGACCCGGCTGCCCAACTGGGACCACTGACGCCCGTCGAGGCTGTAGTGGAAAGTGGTCCAGAGCTGACCGGTCGGTGCGGCGAAGTCGAGGTCCGCCTTCAGGTGCACCTCGGTCGCCTCGCCCAGCGGCGCGGTGCTGCCCGGCAGGAAGTTCTCCAGCGTCGCCTGGTCCAGGTCGACCGCGAACGGTTGTCCCCGGTTCACCACGCCTACGGTGTTGACGCCGCCGGTCCGCTTGACCGCGACGTACGAGAAGCCGCGGTTGTAGGCGGCCAGGCCGGCGACGTCGCCGTCCTTCATCGCGGAGATGTCCATCCTGGTCTCCACCGACTGCCGGGGCCCGAACGTCCGCTGTGACAGGGTGTTGCGGGCCTCCTCGAACCAGGCCAGTTCGGCGCGGTTCGCGAGCTTGGTGTAGACGTAGTCGCCGGTGACCACCTTGCCGGCGGTGAGTCGCAGCCACCCGGCGCGGTCGATGAGCGACCAGTACCTGTTGTCCGGGGCGTGGTTCCACTGCCACGCCAGGTCCAGCCGCGACCCGTTCGGCGCGATCTCCTCCGCGCCTCCCGTCGGCGCCGTCCACTGTTCGTCCAGGTAGGGCTTGTGCGGGGCGTCGTTGGCGAAGTCGTCGGAGAGCACGATGCTCTGCTGCCGGGCGAACAGTTCCTCGGCGGGGCTGAGCCGGATCGGTTTGGCGAAGGTGCCGTCCACCGCCACGACCCCGTTGGCGCCGAAGGTCGGCCAGCCGTCGGACCAGGTGGCGGGAATGAGCGCCGGGATGCGGCCGATCGGGAAGGTGTCCCGGAAGAACATGCCGTACCAGTCCGTCGCCCCGCCGTCGCGCGCGATCGGGACCAGGCTGCCCTGCGCGAAGCCGTTGGAGTTGAGCACCCCGCGCGCCTCGTAGGTGTTCACGCCACCGGCTGCGGTGTAGCGGCCGAGCAGTTCCCGGGAGCGGAACATGACGACCTGCCGGCCCTGGCCGGAGGGCCAGGTGATGATCACCGCGTAGTACCAGCCGTCGATGTGGTAGAACTGGGCCCCCTCGAACAACCCGCCGATGAACGGCTGGCCGGCGTAGTCGCCCGCGGTGAAGATGTTCGGGTAGTCCTGGGTGATCGCGGTCAGGTCGGCGTTGAGCCGCACCGCGCTGGTCCCGCCGGAGCCGTGGAAGATGTACGGCGTGCCGTCGACGTCGAAGAAGAGCGAGGGGTCGTGCAGGCCCCGGCCCAGTGCGGTGCGCTGCCACGGGCCGTGCTCGATGTCGTCCGTGCGGTAGACGTACGCGCCGCCGAGGTTGTTGGTGTTGAAGACGACGTAGAAGACGCCGTCGTGGTAGCGCAGCGACGAGGCCCACTGCCCCTGCCCGTACGAGTTCTGCCCGTTGCGCAACGAGAACGAGTCACCGACGCTCGCCCGGTTGAACACGTAGTTGACGATCTCCCAGTTCACCAGGTCGTGTGACTTCATGATCGGCGCACCGGGGCTGAGGTGCATCGTCGTGCTGATCATGTAGTAGACGTCGCGGCCCTCGTCGTTCTCGGCGGCCGGCACCCGTTCCACGCTGATGTCCGGAACGTCGGAGCGCAGCAGCGGCACGCGGTACGTGCCGTCCCCTCGGTCGGTCGAGGTGTACGACGACGGAGGTGACCACTCGTCGGCCGCGTGGGCGACGCCACCTGCGGAGATCGTGGCAGCGCAGAGGAGCACACCGGCCGTCACGAGTGGGATCCGTCGTAGTGGGCGTGGGGCGGGAGGGCCGTCAGACACCTGCATGGAGGGGCTCCAGACGCGAGTGTTACGGGAGCCTCCATGCTGTTAGCGCTAACATAGATCGTCAAGACCTTGGCCGAGATCGATCCGAAATATTCGTGAAACAGCGCCCGGTTGTCGGGCCGACCGCAGCGGCGTTGCGGCGTCCGGAAGGGACCGACCGGTGGCCCGTCGGCCGACCGAAGCGGTCCGGCCGCTGGACCGGCTGCACCCGGTGCTGTTCCACAATCGCTGCGGCCACCACTGACGACCCGTTCCACCGAGCATGCGAGGCGGAGTCGCAGATGCGACTCGACAACCCCTACCCGGGCCGCAGATTCGAGATCTCTCCCGACTTCAGGCTCGTGGATGCGTGGCGTAGGGTGAGCGCCGTGACGATGTTTCGCATGGGCGAGGCCGCGGAGCTGCTGGGCGTCAGCGCGGACACGGTGCGGCGCTGGGTGGATGCCGGCCGTCTCACCGCCGAGCGCGACGACCAGGGACATCGAGTGATCGACGGCGTCGATCTGGCCGCTTTCGTCCGGGCGCAGGCCGGCGATCCCGACGACCGGGCGGACGAGTCCTCGGCCCGTAACCGGCTACGGGGCATCGTCACCGGCGTGGTCAAGGACGCCGTGATGGCCCAGGTGGACATCCAGGCCGGTCCGTTCCGGGTGGTGTCGCTGATGAGCCGCGAGGCCGTCGACGACCTGGGGCTGGTGGTCGGCTCGGTGGCGATCGCGGTGATCAAGTCGACAACTGTCGTCGTGGAGCGGCCCACGGCCCACCCGGACGGCAGGAGGAACGGCTCGTGACGGCACGACGGCTGGCCCTGTTCACCGCCATGACGATTGTCGCGTTGGTCGGCTGCGGCAGTGGCCAGCGCACCGACCCGCGATCCGGGGGCAGTGCCGGCGCCGTGACCGGCGACGTCACGGTGTTCGCCGCCGCGTCGCTCACCGAGTCGTTCACCCGGATCGGCGAGGCCTTCGAGGCGGCGAATCCAGGCGTCCGGGTCGCCTTCAGCTTCGCCGGCAGTTCCGCCCTCGCGACCCAGATCAACCAGGGTGCGCCAGCGGACGTGTTCGCCTCCGCCTCTCCGGCGAACATGACGACCGTCACCGAAGCCGGCAGCGGCGACGGCAACCCGAGTGTCTTCGTCCGCAACCAGCTCGTGATCGCGGTACCCGACGGCAACCCGGACGGGGTGACCGGTCTGGCCGACCTGAACCGGCCGGACGTCAAGGTGGCGCTCTGCGCCGAACAGGTCCCGTGTGGCGCGGCGGCGGTGCGGGCCCTGGCCACCGCCGGGGTGGGGCTGACCCCGGTCACCCTGGAGCAGGACGTCAAGGCGGCGCTGTCCAAGCTGCGGCTGGGCGAGGTCGACGCGGCACTTGTCTACCGCACCGACGCACGGGCCGCCGACGACGACGTGGACGGCATCGAGTTTCCCGAGTCGGCCGGGGCGATCAACGACTATCCGATAGTCGTACTGAGGAACGCCCCGAACAGGCCGGCCGCCCAGGCGTTCGTCGACCATGTGCTCTCCGGCCCGGGTCAGGCCGTCCTCACCGCCGCCGGTTTCCAGGCCCCGTAGTCGATGTCGCGGCGTGACGTCGTGGTGGCGCGATCCGACCGGTCCACGCCAGTACCACGACCCAGGCGAACCGGTCGGGTACCGGTCGCGCTGCTGCTGCCCGCCACCCTCGGGCTGCTCTTCCTGGTGCTGCCGCTGGCCGGTCTGCTGATCCGTACACCGTGGAGCACCCTCCCCCAACGACTCACCGAGCCCGGGGTGCTCATCGCGCTGCGGCTGTCGGTGCAGGCCGCCACCCTCGCCACGCTGCTCTGTCTCGTCCTCGGGGTGCCGCTGGCCTGGCTGCTCGCCCGCGTCGACTTCCCGGGCCGCCGCCTCGTGCGGGCCCTGGTCACCGTGCCGCTGGTACTGCCACCGGTGGTCGGCGGCGTGGCGCTGCTGCTCGTCTTCGGCAGACGGGGCATCCTCGGTGGCTGGCTCGACAGCACGTTCGGGGTCACCCTGCCGTTCACCACGGCCGGTGTGGTTCTCGCCGAAGCCTTCGTCGCGATGCCGTTCCTGGTGATCGCCGTCGAGGGCGCGCTGCGCGGCGCGGACGTCCGGTACGAGGAGGCGGCGGCGACCCTCGGCGCCGGCCGCTGGACCACCTTCACCCACGTCACGCTCCCGCTGGTCGCCCCGGGTGTCGCCGCCGGAGCGGTGCTGTGCTGGGCCCGGGCGCTCGGCGAGTTCGGTGCCACCATCACCTTCGCCGGCAACTTTCCCGGCCGTACCCAGACCATGCCACTCGCGGTGTACCTCGCCCTCGAAACCGACCTGGAGGCGGCGATCGTGCTCAGTCTCGTCCTGCTCACCGTCTCGGTGGTGATTCTGGCCAGCCTTCGCGACCGCTGGCTCAGCAGCCCGTGACCGCCGATCCGAGCCTGCCCACCACCGACCCACCGACCGGCGGTGCGGTGCTCGACGCGCACCTCGTCGTGGACCGTGGCACCTTCCGACTCGATCTGCCGTTGACCATCGGTCCCGGCGAGGTCGTCGCTCTCCTCGGACCCAACGGTGCCGGCAAGACCACCGCGCTGCGCGCCCTCGCCGGCCTGATCCCCCTCACCGGCGGCCACCTCAGTCTCGCCGGCCGCCAGCTGGATCATCCCGCCCGGGGCAGCTGGACACCGACCGAGCAGCGCCCGATCGGTGTCGTCTTCCAGGACTACCTGCTCTTCCCGCACCTGACCGCGTTGGACAACATCGCGTTCGGGCCACGTCGACAGGGCCTCAACCGGCAGCGGGCCCGACGGCGGGCGTCGGACTGGCTGGCCCGGGTCGGACTCGCCGAACACGCCCGGCGCAAGCCCCGACACCTGTCCGGCGGGCAGGCCCAACGGGTGGCCCTGGCTCGCGCCCTCGCCGTCGAACCAGCGTTGCTGCTGCTCGACGAGCCACTCGCCGCCCTCGACGCCCGCACCCGGCTCGACACCCGCGCCCAGCTCCAACACCACCTCGCCGGCCATTCCGGCGCCACACTGCTGGTCACCCACGACCCGATCGACGCCGTGGTGCTCGCCGACCGGCTCGTCATCATCGAACACGGGTGCGTCGTGCAGGAAGGCGACGTCGCCACCGTCACCGCGCAGCCGCGTACCGACTACGTCGCCAGGCTCGTCGGTCTCAACCTCTACCGAGGGCACGCTGACGGGCACCGGGTCCTGCTCACCGGCGGATTCCAGCTCGTCACCGGCGACCAGCACGCCGGTGGCGTCTTCGTCGCCTTCGCACCGTCGGCCGTGGCGCTGCATCCCCGCCGTCCCGACGGCAGCCCCCGCAACACCTGGCCGGCCACCATCACCGGCATCCAACGCCACGGCGACAACCTGCGGGTGCAACTCGACGGCCCGGTCACCGTGGCGGCCGACATCACCCCGGCCGCCGCCGCCCACCTGAAACTGGCGCCCGGGCAGACGCTCTGGGCCGCCGTCAAGGCCGCCGAAACCCGGGTCTATCCGGCCGCGACGGCACCTGCCGACGCCGACGCCGACGCCGAGTCCTGAGACCGACCGGTCGCAGCCGCCGCGGCACACCGCCCGCCGCGTCGCCAGACGCCATCGGGGCAGTCGCTCACGGGAAGTCGTCCGGGCCCGTGCCGGGTAACGTCGCCAGCAACTGGCCGGCGAGACTCCGTACCGTGGGGTCGGGTTGACCGGCCAGCCGGACGAGTATCGGGCGGGTCCGGCTGTCCTCACCGTAGTGCCGGGCGAGCGCGAGCAGCGCGGTGCGGCGGATCTCCCAGTCCTCGTCGTCCACCAGCCGCATCAGCAGCTCCCGCACTCCGGTCCGGTCGGCCAGGTTGGCCGCGAGTTGCTCCGCGGCCCGGCGGCGCACCTCCAGCGCCGGATCGTCGCGCACCAGGCCGACCAGCAGCACCCGAACCTCCGGGTCGTCGCCGAAATGCTCGCCGAGCGCGGCCGCGATGCGGGCCCGAATCGCCGGATCCCGGTCGGCAAGCCGACGCATCAACCGCAGCGTCACCGCCATCGCGGTCTCGCCCCGCGCGATCAGGCAGCACACCGCCGCGTCGAACGCCGCCGGGTCGGTGTCGGACTCGATGCGTTCCAGCAGCACGTCGGTCACCACGTCCGGGGCGCCGTACGCGCTGAGGGTCTCCACGGCGGCCAGCCGGATGCCGGCGTAGCTGTCCCGGCGGGCCCGCCGGGACAGCGTCTCCACAAGCGCGTCGGTCCCACCGTGACGGGCCAGCGCCTGCGCGGCGGCACGCAGCACGTTCGGATCGGGATCCCGGCGGACCTGCTCGGCGAGACACTCCACCACCGCCGCGTCGAGCGGATCACCGAGGCGGGCCAGGCTGCGGGTGACGCGGAGCCGGACGATCGGGTCCCGTTCCCGGGCAGCCCGACTGATGAGCAGCTCACGCGTGGCGTGCCCGAGCAGCGGCCGGCCGGTGAGCAGGTCGACGGCGGCGAGCCGGACACCGGCGGTGGGGTCCTGGCGAGCCCGTTCCAGCAGCAGCTCGCCGGTGCGGTGATCCGGGTACGCCTCGGCCAGCGCACGAACCGCGGCGAGGCGCACCGTCGCGTCCTCGTCCGTCCGTGCCGCCTGCGCGGCCACCACCCAGCCGCTGTCGTCCACGCGGTACCGGTCGGTCAACGCCGCCACCGCCGCCGCCCGGACCGACGCGTCCTCGTCCTGCTCGATCCGGTCCACCAGCCGGTCCCGGCACCGTCCGTCCGGGTCGTTGACCAGTACGAGTCGCTGGACCGCGACCGCGCGGACCCGCGCCGAGGCGTCCGAGCCGGCGAGCTTGAGCAGCAGCTCGGTGCCGTCCGTGCCGCCCCGTCCCGGCAGCAGTTCGCACACCAGGCAACGCCGCACCTCGTCCTGGGAGTCACCGGAGATCCGCGACAGGGCCCGGCCGTGGGCCGTCTCACTCTGCTCGGGGAGGCTGAGCAGGCAACGCAGCGCGGACAGCACCACACCGGGATCGCTGTCGGTGGCCAGCAGACGGTGCAGCGTCTCGGTGACGTCGGGCAGGTCGAGGCAGCGGGCGGCGAGCACCGTCACGGCGGCCCGCCGCACACCGGTGTCCCGGTCCTCCGTCGACCGCGTCAGCAGCAGTCGTCGGACGTCCTCGGCCTCGTCGGCTCGCCCGCCGAGGGACTGCACCGCGAGCGCCCGGACCGCCGCGTCGGGAGAATCGGCGAGGTCGCGCAGCACCTCGACCAGGTCGCTGCCGGCTCCGAAGTTGGCGACCAGCGCGCGTACCGCGGCCTGCCGAACCGCTGTCGAGCCTTCCGCCCGGGCCTGCACCAGCAACAGGTCCTGGCAGTGGCGGCGGCTGCGGCCGGTGGTGTCCAACCTCCCGGCGGCCTCGGCCAGGCCGGCGACAAGCGCGAGCCGCGCCTGCCGCTCGCGGCCCTGCCCCAGCTCCCGGACCAGCAGTTCCTCCAGCTGCTCATCGGCGGTGGACAGCGCGGCCGCCGACCGGGTGGCGAAGGTCGAACCGGAGCGCCAGCTGGTGTGCACCCCGCGGCGGCGGTACCAGTGCAGGAAGACGGCCCGGCCGGGCCACTGCGGCCCGAGCGCCCGGATCGACGAGAGCAGCTCCTGCTCGGTGACCTCGACGAGGTTCGGGTCGTCGGCGGAGATGCCGTGCTCGACAAGCAGCACGACCTGACGTAACACCGCCTCGCCGGCACCGGCCAGCCCGGCCGGCCGCGGTGCCTCCGCAACGCACTGCGCGGCCAGTACCAGGTTCCACGGTGGACTGGGCAGGTTCAGCGGCGGCCACGGCCGGTTGACCTCGGTGGCCAGCAGGGTGACCAGTTCGTTGGCGACCTCGGCGGGCAGTGCGCTGGCGACCAGGCGCAGCACCTCCCGCCAGGAGGGATCTGCCCAGTTGTCCCGGAACAGCGCACGCAACTGGTCGATCCCCCAGGTGTCCGGGTCGTGATCGAACCTGTCCACGATCTCCTCGGCACAGAAGAACTCCAGAAACGTACGGTGCACGAACCCGAACAGGCGCAGCCCGTACCGTTCCAGGATGAAACTGCGCTGGCGCAATTTGTCGATCATCGAGTACGCCATGGCGTGCGCGCGTTCGTTCTCGAAACCGTAGAACTCGACCAGGTGGTCCCGGAAGATCCGGGACAGCTCATCTGCCTCGATGTAATTGCCGGCCGGCCCCGACTCCCGGCACTGCATCCAGAAGGCCAGGTGGCGCAGCAGCCGCAGTTTCGCCTGCGGGTCCAGCGGCGGCACGTCGCCGTGGCTCTCCCGCAACTGCTTGGTCACGTCCCATTCGGAGATCAGCACGTCCGTGACATGCGCGTAGAGCCGGCGACGGTTTCGCGGCAGTGGGCGGTCCCGACCGACGATCGCCATGAGCATCAGCAGCAACGGGTTGCCGGCGATCTCGTGCATCGCCCGGGACCGGCGCACCACGTCGAGGATCTGCCGCCGCTGCCGGTCCGCCTCGACCGACGGCGTCGGCATCACGTACTCGTACCAGTTGCCGAGGAACCGCGCGATCCGCTCGTCGTCGAGATCCTCCAGGGTGAAGTGGTCGAACCCGGCGTTGGCGAAGGTGTGCCGCAGGTACCCGGCCGCGCGCGAGGTGACCACCGTCCGCACCCCGGGGTACTCGTTGGCGAAGGTGGCGATCTGCGCGGCCATCTCCTCCCGTTGCGCCGGATCGAACACCTCGTCCAGCCCGTCGAAGAGGAACAGCGCCTGACCGCCCTGCCGCAGGTACGCCTCCAGCACGTCCCGGTCGATTCCGGCCAGCCCCTGCTGGTGCCGGTGGCCGACGTAGTCCAGCAGTCCGTCGCACCGGCCGTCACCACGATGTGCCGCGTACGAGCGCAGCTCGATCAGGACGGGAAGGTGACGGTCCAGGGCCGCCAACCGCGGCTCCTCACAGACCCCGGCCAGCGCGAGAGCGAGATAACGTGCGGCCGCCGACTTGCCGGAACCCGGATCGCCGAGCAGCACCATGGCCCGCCGGGCCGGGTCGCAGACCACGTCGAACAGCGCCGACGCCTCCTTGGCCGCGTACTCCTCCCAGAGCCGCTCCACGTCCCTCGGGTCCACCACGCCGGGCAGCGCGCCGCCGTCACCGTCCGGGCCCGACCCTGCCCAGCGCCACCAGGCCAGCGGCATCTCCGGCCGGGCGTCCTCGTGCACCCTCGGCTCGACGAAGACGTTGGACAGCCCGACGGTGAGGTAGCCGATGGTGGGCCGTGGTGCCACCGCGTCCAGCGGCACCGCCTGATACCGCAGCCGGAGTTGCTTGTGGTACTGGCTGCGGGCCGCCTCCGGCAGGTGGGTGTCGGGGTCGCCGGGCTCACGCGCCGGTGACCGGCCGCTGCGCACGTCGGCCAGCGCCACTGTGACCTTCGCCGACAGATCATCCACGCTGGAGAAGAAGGCGCACAGGTGACGCTCCTTCAATTCGTGGCGCAACGCCACGATCTGCTGCCAGTCGCCGTTGCGGTCGATCATGTCCACCGGCCAGGGCGTGTCCTCGGCGAGCAGAAAGATCAGGCACGGTTTGCCGGCCGCGAGCGCCTCACGATATTCCAGCTCGGTGATCGAGGACTCCTGGCCGGGTGGCCGGTAACCGTAGCGCCAGGCGAAGAGACCCACGTAGAGATCGCATCGGCGTACGTCGGTCAGGCAGCGTTCCAGGGGTGGGCGGACGTCGGCCCCGTACGCCTCCATGGCGACGTCCTCGATCTCCAGGCGACGCGCCACCGCGTGCACGGCCGCACGGTATTCCAGCAGGTCCTTTTGGGTGGCTGAAATGTAGACCTTCATCGACGGCAAACTCCAGGGGTGGCTGGCGACCGCATTCTTCAAAATATCAGTCGTTGTCACATCCATCGGTCCCGTGAAGTTCCCACCCCCGGGCACATTTCGGCTTTCCCACCACGGATGGGCCTATGATGGCCGCGGGACGGATTCGGTCCGGTCACCGGCCGCAGGCCCATGCCCGCCGGTGTCCCCCGTGGTGCCGATGCGGAGGAACCATGCTCACGGTGGGCGAGGTGCACACCAGCCTGCTGCAGCACAGCACGGCGCTGGCACAGGACCAGAGCGCCGAGGTGCTCAGCCTGGTGGAGGGCGAGGCGGTGCTGACCTCGCGGCGCCCGTCGCTGTACGCGGTGTCACCCGACGTCCGCACCGGTGTGGACTGCTGGTTGCCGAGCGCGAAGAACCGCCAACTGCGTGGGGTGGGCGCGGTGGTGACCAGGGCCGTCATCACCGGCGGCCGGATCGTGCAGGCCTCCTCCATCATCCAGGTCGTCGCCGGGGAACGTCGCCGGCCGTGGTCGCACTACCTGGCCAACTCGGGTGTGCTGGAGACGGTCGGCAAACTGGACGCCGACGACCTGACGAACGGCTTCCTGCACGGCAACGCCGCCGACGTGCTCAACCTGGACGCGATCACCGGCCGGGTGCTCGACAGCGTGCAGATGTCCGACCTGTTGGACCGGCGCCCACCACTACGCGCGGCGCGCACCCGACTGCGGTGGACCGCACAGGTGCACCAGCAGCCGGGCGAGAACGCCACGGCCGACGTCGCGGTGGACTCACCGACGCTACGCACCGTACGACTCACGGTGAACCCGCAGGACGTACCGGCGGCGGTGGCCGGCCTCTGTGAGGACCTCGCCCTGCACGACTGGCTGCTCACCATGTTGTCCGCGCTGGTCGAGGCGGCGGTGACCCGCGCCGGCTCGACGCAGGAGCACATCGAACGGTTGCGGCCGGTGCTGGAGCACCTGCTGCACCTTTGGCTACCAGGTGCCCGGGTCGACCCGCGACTGCGGCCGATCTGGGACCGGTTGGAGCAGGTACCGGGTTTCAGCCGGCAGTGGCAGTCGTCGGTCAACTGGATCCGGGATCAGATCACCGTCGGCAACATGGCCATCCTGCGCGACCTGGCCGGCCGGGCGTCGGTCAGCCAGTCGTGCGGGCACGCCCCGCTGGCCGAGCCGTTCCCGCCCGCCGGCAACGGCCCGACGGACCGCCGCTTCGGTCGCGGTGCGCAGGCGCCACGCGGTTGAGGCCGACCCGCTTCACTCCCCGATGAACACGTAACTCAACCGGTCGACAAGTTCGTCGGGCAGTTCCAGGCCCTCGCTGCCGGCCCGCTTGGCGACCTGCCGGGCGACCGCGGGTGGCACCGCCACCTGCCCGAGAATGGTCCGCACGGCCAACTCGACAGGGAGATACCGGGTGTCCATCAGGGTCACCGTGCGGTACCCGCAGAACGGCGTGGCGTCCGGGTTGAGCTGGACGATCGCGGGCAGCCGATCCCAGTCGGTCGGCAGCGGCTCGTCGGGCGGGAGTCGGTACGGCTGGGTGATCGTCTGGCCCCGGTGCCGCAGTACACCCAGCCGGGTCATCTGCCACACCGAGGCGAGCAGCGCGCAGGCCCACACCCGACGGTCCGGCTCGTCGGACCACAGTTCGATGTCGACGAAGATGGAGTGCGGCGCGTCGCCGGACTGCAAGGGCGGGGACCACGGCATCGGCAGTGTCATCGCGGGTGCGTCGGCATGCCCGGGTGACCGCTTGCCGTTCGACAGCCAGCCCGACTCACTGAGCGGTGGGCGGCTTCCCGTGGTGTGCCGGGGCGGTTCCACGACAAGCGTGTCCACCACCAGCCGGGCCAGTTCGACGTCGTCGTAGCGGGCGAAGCTGGACTCGCGGGCCACGTAGTCGAGCACCAGCCCGTGCTCCGCCGCGGCCTGCTGCACCTGCGGAATCACCTCGCGCGGCGTGGCGAACCGGTGGAAGTAGTCGTCGACGAGGAAGCACGTGCTGATCCTGGGTTGCCGGTGTGGGCGCAGCCCCCGGCGGGCCAGTGCCGGGACCGCCTGCGCCCAGTCCGCGATCCGGGCGAACTTGCGCCGCAGGTCCCGGCATCCGTCGCCGAAGTCCTCGGCGTAGACGTGCCCCAACTCCACCGACAGATGCGAGTACGGCACGCTCTCCGTACGACGCACCGCGGCTGCCTCCTGAAACCTGACATCCACGCTCATCACACGGTCTCCCATGCGGTCTCGTCGAAGAGCTTCTCGGTCAGCTCCACGAAGGCGTCCACGGTCCTGGCGTTGGCGATCTTGGCCTGCACGTCGTTGTCCGAGATCAGCTGCTCGCGCCATTGCAGCAGCGGGTCCAACGGCACCGCGCCGAGCAGGGTGGTCCGGCCGGTCCCCCGCCTACGGGCCAGCTCCGCCAGTTCCGCGTCGCATCTGCGCAGGAACGCCTGCTGCGCCAGGTCGAGATGGCCCACCTCGGGGCCGCGTGAATCGATCACCGCGGTCCGTACGAACCGCAGTGACTCCCGTAGCCGGTCCGGCTCGTGGCCGTACTCCTTGCCCATGGCCAGGATCCCGCCGGCTTCGAAGGCCAGGTCCGCCGCCGCCATCACGTGCTGCGGCGTCCAGCGGTGGAAGACCAGCCACCGCACCGTCACCTTGCGCAGCGTCCGGTTGGCGGTGGCCGCCAGCGCGATCTGGCTGGCGTACGACCGACCGGCGCTCAGATCCACAAGGGTCAGGTCGAACTCCTCCTCCAGCCGGAGGAAAAGCTCGGCGCAGCGTCGGCCGATGTCGTCGGTGAAGCCGAACTCGCTGCCGTTGCGCTGCCCGGGTAGCAGCACCAGCGAGCCCGAGCCGGTCGGTCGTTGGCGCAGGCTGACCCGTTCCGAGGTGCCCCACACGTCCAACTGCTCCGGTGACGGGATCTCGCCACGCAGGTACCGGTGCAGGCCGCCGCCGTTCGGGCCGGCGCCCTCGATGCCGTTTGTCGCCTGAGGAATCTGGAACGTGATACCGGCCGTCGGCGAGCCGAAGTCGTAGTCCAGGTAGCAGGTGGAGCGGCCGGAGAGCGCGCTGCGGTAGGCGATGTTCGCCGCGGTCACCGAGCGTCCGGTGCCACCCTTGTGCGACGTGACGAAGACCAGCATTCAGATCCCCTCGCTGGCCTTCTGTTGGCCGGTGGTGATGTCGTTGAGCTGTAGCAGCAGGGTGCTCGCCAGCGCGGCGGCCGTACCCGGCTGGTCGTCCACGAGCGACTGCGCGCGGCGTAGCGTCGCCCGGATGCTCCGCATGCTGCGCTGCATGGCCTCACCGGCGAACGTGCCGCTCATCAGCTCACGGTCGAACACGTACTCGGCCTCGTCGATGAGGTCCTGGGCGTAGGTGGCGAGGTTCACGGCCCGGGGGAACTGCCGCTCCCAGAGCAGCTGACCGGCGTTGACCAGGGCCTGCACCACACGCTCGGTCAGGTACCAGGAGGGCGCCTCGGGCAGCGGGGCCAGGTCGGGGAAAGCGCCCCCGGCATGATCCCACAACCCTCGGTGCCGGCCCTCGGGGATGCGTCGCAGCAGCAGGTGCTCCCACACCTCGTCCGCGAGTTCGAGCAGCTCGCTACGGCGCCGGGCATTGTTCAGCAGGCCGGCGACGGTGGTGGCCCGCTGGAGCAGCACCGTGGAGAACTCATTGACGTTCCACGTCATGATCGGCTTCGACGTGGCGTCGTTCAGGGTCACCTGCTTGCCCGGGGCGTGCACCACCAGCGCGGGTTCGTTGGGCGAGGCGCGCCGGGTGATCCGGCCCCGTTGCGCCAGCTCCACAAGCACGTTCGCGATCCGCCCGAACTCCTCGTCACCGCCGCGCCCGCTGGCGACAAGTCCCTTCACCGCCAGCGAGGTGGCCTGCAACGTGTAGTAGTCGGTCCGGTCGCCGTCGGTGGTGCGCCAGGGAATGTCCTCGATCGGCCACCGGCGCCGGTTGCCGAAGGTCGCCACCGTGGCCCAGTACCGCCGGGTCAACTCCCAGCGCAGCTGGAGGATCCGGAAGAGTCGCTGCTGTTCCTCGTTGAGCAGACCGAGCAGGCGGGTCCGTTCGGAATTGAGATCGTCGATGGCGTCCACCGCGATGACGGTGAAGTAGAGGTAGGGGGCGTTCTCTGCGGAGCCCTCGCGCTGCGGGCCGATCGGATCGGTCGTGGCGACCTCGTCGGCACCCGCGATGGTCCCCCACGACCAGCCGCACTCGAAGAGCATCTCGCTGTTGTCCAGGTCCTCGGTGACCTGACCCGATCCGACCACGACGTTGCGCAGGCTCGCCATGGTGTCCCGCAGCTGCGTCCGCAACGCGGCAACGACCTCACGGCGCGGCACCTCGTCCTGGTTGACCATGTCGCACAGCCGGATGCCGAACTCGTCGGTCGCGGCGAATACCGAGGTGCTGAAGCTGCGGAGCAATCCGACCATGGCGGCGGTGAGTCGTACGCTGGCCATCTCCTCCAGCTTGTCCAGCTGGGCGCGCAGGTCGGCCCGCTGGGTGGAGGGGCGGTAGATCTTGACGAAACCGATTGTCGCCAGGGTGAGCGTGACCGACACCGCGAACGAGTCGACCACGTCCATGGAGCGCTGCTCCTCGGTGAGGTCCGGCCCGCCCTCGACCGGGGTGAGGTAGCTGCCACCGCCGAAGGTCGGCGCGCCTGTGTCGTCCGTGTAGCGGACGAAGTACTCGCTCATGATCCGGACCAGCCGGCGGGGAATCTCTATCGCCCCGCCGATCGCGCCGAGAGCCTCGATGACCTCCTCGTCGATCCGGTCCGGATCGTCAAGCGACAGCACCGGGATCTTGGTCGCCGGCAGCAGCAGGGTCAGCAGTTGCTCCGCGTCGCTGATGGAATTGGACCCGCTCCGGCCGCCCCAATCCCATTCGCCGTTGCGTAGACAGCTACGCACCGTGGCCCGCCAGATGTCGAGAACCTCCTGGCGCGGCTGCATGCGCATGGTCCACCACCGTCTGCTGTAGTCGCCGAAACGGAGCTGCTGATGTTGCCTGGCCCACGATGATCCACGATGACGTGCACCCATCATCGTATCCCTGTCGGAGCGTGACCTGAACGGCCGTGCGTACCGATCTCCCGGAGAAACCAGGTGACCCAAGCGTCCAGGTGAGAGCGATGCGGGGATCCGGGGCGGACAATGCGCGACGTCAGCCGCGGCTACGTCCGGTGACCAGCAACATGCCCAGATAACCGTCACGCAGCGACGGCGTGGGCCGCACCTCGTGCATGTCCACGTCGTACGCTCCGGCAGCGATGCTCGCCACCACTTCCGCACGGTGCAGCTGCACCGCCGGAAACCAGTGCTGCCCGACGCGGTAACCGTTCGAGCCCAGCATGAACGCCGCGGCGAAGGGCGAGCCGGGGCGCAGCGCCCCCAGGAAGCGGCCGATCGCGTGCTCCGCCTCGGCCCGGTCCGCCGAGATCGAGCAGGCCACGAAGAACATGGTGCCCGCCCCCCAGGCGCGCCTGGGCAGTTCGAAGACGCTGAGCTGTGACACCCGACCCACCCGGGCCAGGTGGCCACGGGGGTCGGCCAGCGCCGCGTACGCCGAGTGCTCCGCACACACCTGCCAGTACGCGTCCCAGCACTCGTCATAGCCACTGATCTGGTTACGCAACCAGCGCACATTCGCCGTGGAATATTCGCAGAGTTCCACGCTGCGCGCGAATGGCAGAAGCGACAGCGCCGGGTAGAGGTTTGCGCCCGATCCCACGTCGACGCAGTGCGCGCCAGCAATCTTCGCGCCCGCGAAGAAGTCTCTTATCCGACAGAGAATTTCGCGATCATCGTCGCGCAGGACCGAGTAGTTGTGCTGAACGTAGGCGCGCGGGTCGAAGCCGTCCCACTCGACCTCGGAATTGACCGTTCCCGGGGACTCAACTCGTGGCGGCGGGGTCGACGGCCCACTACAACCTGCACCAGCCGCCGGAATCAATGCCATGGAGGTGCCTCCATTGAAGTCGGCAGATCACTTTGGTCCTTGCCCCGACGCACCCAGCCCGTTGCCCATTATGCATCGGATGCGATACCGATTCGCAAGTGCCGACGAAGCTGCGAACGCGATCATCGAGTCAGGACGTCTCGTCGCCCACGACGATTGATCCGTATCGACCACCGACGGTTCCGGCAGCCGCGCTGGGCCACCGTCGGCCGGTGTGGAGGGTGGAAGCGGTCAGCCGCCGGCACCTTCGGCCGAGCCGTCCGGACCGAGCGCGCCCTCCACCTCGCCCACATCCAGGTGGACATGCTGGTGGCCTTGTCCGGCGTCAATGTTGATCTGGTCGAGCTGGGTCGCCGCGACCGACCAGGTGGTGACGGCGAGGGTCGCCTGCCGCGCCGCCAGCTGCATCCGCTCCGCGCGTCCGGCGGTCGGTCCGCCCAGCGCGAGAGCCACGGAATCGACAGCGACGGCCACCTGGTCGACGGCGCTGCGCAGACCGCCACGGGCGACGTTGGTCGCGGTCATGCCCGACGGCGGGTCGGCGAACTGGGCGGTCAGCCGCCGCATGGTCTGCTGCCACTGGTCGACCTGCGCCTGCTCGGGCGTGCGCCCCGCCTCGGCCTCCTGCCTGACAGCACGGATGATCGGCGCGAGTTCCTCGCCCGTCCGGTGGGCCATCTCGGTGAGCTCGACGATCTGCTGCGCGTCCCGCTCGGCATCGGCCTGACGCAGCTGCGCCACGGCATCCTCGGTCGGGTCCGGCCGACCGACAGCGTGCCCGACCAACCCGCCGACCGGGGCCGCCACCAGGACCGCCGCCGCTGCGACCGCGACCATCCACGTCCTTGTCCGGTTCTGCCGCGCGGGCGGAGCAACCAGATAGGAGGGCTTTCCGGTTCGACGGGACATGACACCCCTCGCATCGACGGTTGTTGCCTGGGAGCGTAGCCCTTACACCCAGCAACGTCGATAGTTTCAGAACCGCAGACCGAACTTTCGCCTGGAGCAGCGAAAGCCGATCAGGGTGAGTGCCGGGTGATCCCGGCACCGGGCGGAAAGCTGTCGCGGTCGGCTTCGGTGTCGACGTCGCCGCCGACGGCGATGTCGTCGCACGGCACGACCCGCAGCTCCGCCGCCCGCTGCCGCAGATAGTCCCGGGCCCCCGTGTCACCGACGGCCGAGGCCGCGACAGCTGTCCAGTGTGCCCGACCGAGCAGGACCGGGTGCCCACGCCCGGCACCGTAGCCCGCCGTGGCGAGCGCCTCCGGCGCAGCGAGCGCGGCCAGCCGGCGTACCGCAGTCGGGGTGACGCCCGGCATGTCGACAAGCAGCACCACCGCGGCGACCGCCCCGGTCGCCCGCAGCGCGGTGAGACCGACCCGCAACGACGAGCCCATGCCGGCCGCCCAGTCGGGATTGTCGACGAGCACGGCAGCGGCGAGGGCGGCTCGGACCCGCACCACCGACGACTGCGCACCGAGGACCACGCAGACCGGCCGGCAGCCGCCGGCGCGGGCGGTGTCGACCGCCCGCTCCACGAGCAGCCGGCCGCCGAACTCGACAAGGGCCTTGGGGTGCCCGTAACGACGGCCGGCACCGGCGGCGAGGATCAACCCAGCCGGCTGCCGCACGTCCACCGTCGCACGCTAACACCGCCGTCCCGCCGTCGCGGGCGACCAGCACGTACCGCCCGGGTGGGTCGACCGGACCGGGGAATGCCGGGCCGCCCGGCGTCGCCGGCGCCGAGGCCTTGGTGGGGACCTGCCGCTCGGCCTACCCGTCGACCGGGGCACCCAGCCGGGCGAGCGCACCACGGGCCCGGGCCTGCTCCTCGGGCCTGTCGATCTCGGTGGCCAGGGCCAACGCCTCGACGTGCCGCGCGACCGCCTCGTCCCGGGCACCCTGCCCGGTGAGCGCCCGCCCCAGGCCGTTGAGGACGCACGCCTCGCCGTACCGTTCGCCGATGTCGCGGAAGAGGGCGAGGGCCGGCTCGTAGCACTCGACGGCGTCGGCGAATCTGCCCAGCGCGACGTAGGCGTCGCCCAGGTTGTTCAGCGCGGTCGCCTCGCCGCCGAGATGCCGCAGCTCACGGAAGATCTCCAGGGCGCGGCTGTTCTGCTCCACAGCGGTACCGGGACGGCCCAACCGTTCGTGGACCGCACCCAGGTTCGTCAGGGTGTTGGCCTCGCCGACCCGGTCGCCGATCTGGATGAAGCGGTCGAGCGCCAACTCGTGGTACCCGCCGGCGCGCTCCCAGTACCCGGCAGCGCTGTGCACGACGCCGAGGTTGCCCAGTACCCGGGCCTCGCCGCGACCGTCACCGGCCGCGCGGAACAGCGGCAGGGCGCGTTCCAGATGCCCGATTCCCTCCGGATAGCGACCCAACTGCCAGCACACCACACCCAGATTGGTCAGGGCGGTGGCTTCGGCGACGGTGTCGCCGAGCAGCCGCGCCGCGCGCTCGGCCTCGGTGTGCACCGTGATCGCGTCGGCCGGATACCCGCCGTTGTCGAGATAGACGTACAGGGTGCCGGCGAGCCACACGGCGTGCTGCGGCCAGCCGTTGCGGGCCGCGTGCACGCACACCGCCACGAGTGTCGCGCGCTCCGCGTCCAGCCAGCGTAGTGCGGTTCTGGGCTTGTCCAGCAGCGGAACGGCCGGGGGCCGCGGCGGCAGGGGCGGCCGACGGTGTCGCTCGGCCGGATACAGCGCCTCCATCGCCGCGGCCGCGCTGTACAGGTAGTGATCGAGCAGACGGGTCAGGGCGGCCCGGCGTTCCGCCGGTCGGTCCTCCTCGCGGCCGCGCTCCCCCGCGTAGGCGCGCACGAGGTCGTGCAACGCGTAGCGCTCGACGACTGGCTGCTGGACCAGATACTCGGCGGCGAGATGACGCAGGTCGGCCGCGGCGGTGGCCGCGTGGGTGTCCAGCAGGGCGGCGGCACCGTGCTCGTCCAGGTCCGCGCCCGGATGCGCGGCCATCAGTCGCAGCAGCCTCTGCCGCCGCTCCGGCAGATGCTGGTACGACAGGTGCAGCGCCAACTCCACACCGCTGTCGAGCCGGCGGTGCCGGTGACGCTCGTCCAGCCGGTCGGCGTGGTCGGTGACCGTCCAACCGGGCCGGCTCGCCATCTGTCCGACGACCACGCTCAGCGCCAACGGCAGGTACCCGCAGCGCAGCGCGACCCGCCGGTGCGCCGCCGGGTCGCTGCCCACCGCCACGTCGGGGTTCGACCGGACGAGCAGCCGCTCCGCCTCCTCCGGGGTGAACAGGTCGAGGTCGAGATGGACCGCCTGCTCCAGCTCGGCGAGCCGACGGCGGGAGGTGATCAGTGTCAGGGTGCCGGCCGACCGCGCCAGGAGCGGGCGCACCTGCTCGGCACCGGCCGCGTTGTCGAGCACCAGCAGCACCCGTCGGCCCGCGAGCCGCTCTTCGAACGCCGCGGCGCGCTCCGCCAGGCCGTACGGGATCTCGTGGCCGGACATGCCCAGCAGGCGCAGGAACCCGTCGAGCACCGCACCCGGCTCGGCCGGCGGCTGCCCCGGATCCGGATGGTAGCCACGCAGGTCGACGAAGAGAGTCGTGTCGAAGCGACAGTCCTCGACAAGCGACTGACCGGCGTGGACCGCGAGGTGGGTCTTACCGATCCCGGCCATCCCGGCGAGCACGCAGACCTGCGCGCCGCGCCCGTTCCCGCGGTCCGCCGGGTCCTGTTGCCCGGTCAGCGCGGCCAGCTCCCGCAGCCGGGTCAACTCCGCCTGGCGGCCGGTGAAGGCGCCCGCGTCGTCGGGCAGCCGGTCGAGCACCCGCACCTGGGCGGCCGCGGTCGTCTCGGCGAGACTGACCCGCAGGGCCTGTCGCCAGTGCGCGAGGTAACCCGTCTCGTCGTGCAACGCCTGCACGACGGCGAGCACCAGGTCGGCGTTGATCCTCCGTCGTCCGGTCTTGAAGCAGTCCACGACGGTGCCCCGACGGGCCATCTCGTCGGCGGGACGACCGTCGGCCTGCCACCGCTCGTTGACCCGCCGGGTGATCGTCTCGTAGGAGGGGTCACCGGCCCACAGCTTGAGTGCGCGCAGGCGGCCGATCAGCTCGTCGAGGCTGTGGGCCGAGCCCGGGTCGGGTGGCCCATCGGACACGGCAGCCTTCATGACACCCACGAAGTGCGACGATAACAATCGATGTCACGCCACCCCGTACGGAATCGTTTGGACTTCACCTGGCGGGAAGACCGTCGTGTTGGGATCAGGCGGGGTGACGGCCGCCACGGGGTACGGGGGCGTGGCGGCCAGCCATCGTCCGGTCGTCGTCGGCGCGGCCGGGCGGGCCGTCAGGCGAACCGGGCCGGGTCGCCGGCCCCCACCCGGATGATCTCGGGCTCACCGTCGGAGAAGTCGACGACCGTGGTCGGTTCGGTACCGCAGTCACCGGCGTCGACCACCGCGTCGACAGCATGGTCGAGGCGCTCCTTGATCTCCCAACCCTGGGTCATCGGCTCCTCGTCCTCGGGCAGCAGCAGGGTGCTCGACAGCAACGGCTCACCGAGCGCGTCGAGCAACGCGCGGGTGACCGGATGCGCGGGGATGCGTACCCCGACGGTCTTCTTGCGGGGATGCCACAGCCGCCGGGGCACCTCCTTCGTGGCGGGCAGAATGAAGGTGTAGCGGCCGGGGGTGGCCGCCTTCACCGCCCGGAACACCGCGTTGTCCAGCTGCACGAACTGCCCGAGCTGGGCGAAGTCGCGGCACACGAGCGTGAAGTGGTGGCCGCTGTCGAGGTGGCGGATCTCCCGGATCCGGTCCATGCCGTCCTTGTTGCCCAGCCGGCTGCCCAGGGCGAAGCAGGAATCCGTGGGGTAGGCGATCAACCCGTCCGCACGGATGATCTCGACCACCTGGCTGATGGTGCGCGGTTGCGGGTTGTCCGGGTGCACGTCGAAGTACCTCGCCATGGGCCGAAGCTTAGAGCGGTCGAGTCCGGTGTCGCGTTACCGACAGTGGCACGCCCGGACGGACTTCGACGTTCATCGTTGTCTCTATGGTCGTACGCGCACCCGGCGGCGGCTACGGGGACATGCTCCGACCCCCCACGACGCCGACCCCGGTACGGGTCACCGTGCTCGCCTTCGCCCTGCTGTCGCTGCTGTTCGCCCTCGCGACCCTGCACCGGGCGCTGGCCACGACCGGCTCGCTCGGCGCCGTCGTCTTCTTCGCCGTGATGGCCGTCGCGTGCGGGCTGGTCGCGGTCAGCCTGGCCGCCCGCCGTCGCTGGGCCCCCTACCCCGCGTACGCCCTGGCGGGCCTGTTGGCCGCCGCCTCGCTGGGCCTCTTCGGCGCGATCACGATCGTCGGCCTGGGTCTGCTGACCTGGGTGGTCCTGGCCCTCAACACCCGGGTCTCGCGGGACTGGTTCAGCGGACGTCGTCGGCTGCGTTGACCATCCCGGTCCGTCACCGGCTCAGAGCAGCCGGCCGCGTACGTCACGCGCCACGATGCCGTCCAGGCGCCGCCCCGGTTTCACCGTCTGCGGGTCGAACCAGAAGATCACCACATCGGTGTCCACGCTCCACCGCGCCAGTCGGGCCGTGACCCGGCGTCCGTCGACGGTACCGATGATCCGGTCGGCCGGCCCGACGAAGTACCCGAAGGTGGGCACCGGGGCGTACGTCGGAGCGGCGGGGGACGATTCATAACCGATCTCGTGAAAGCCGGGCCGGCGATCCGAGCCCTCCACATCGTTGACCAGATAGTCCGCGATCAACGTGCCGTCGGCCAGCCGCCGGCCGGCGACCAGCCCGATCGTGACCTCCGGCACGGCGGGCAGGTCCACCGGCACGAGATAGAAGACCCGTTCCTCGGTGCCGTACCTGATGCCGCTCGACACCACCTCGCCGATCGGTGTCCGACTCTCGGTGTCGTGAGCCGGTGGGGACGTCACCGGAGCGGAGGTCGGCGGCGCGGTGACCGCCGGAGCCGGCGGTGGAAGCTGCCCGGGTGGACTAACGAACCGCACGCCGGCCGTGACACCGACGACGACAAGCGTCACCGACAGCACGGCCGCACCGCCGGCCGCGGCCCGGCGACGGCGCCGCAGCGACCGGCCCTGACGCATCACCGCGTCGAGGTCGAGCGATTCCCAGCGGTCCGGTTCCGTCGCCCGCATGGCCGCGCGCAGCCGCTCCACCTCGTTCACCTGTGCCTCCCCTCGACGGCCTGCGGCGGTACGCCAGCGGTGCGCAGCTTTTCGAGGGCCCGGGAACTGGTGCTCTTCACCGTGCCCAGCGAGACGTCGAGCTCGCGGGCCACCTGCGCCTCCGGGAGGTCGAAGTAGTACCGCAGCACCACGATGGCCCGTTCCCGGGGGGTGAGCGCGCCGAGGACACCGAGCAACCAGCGCCGCGTGGTCACCTCGTCGGCGACATCGCCGCCACGCTGCTCCGGGAGGTCGTCGCTCGGGTACTCGCGAATCGGACGTCGCCAACCATCGACCAGGTGATTGACCAGCACGGTGCGGGCGTACCCGTAGGCATCGTCGTCGCGTACCCGGGACCACGCCGCGTACGTGCGGACCAGGGCGGTCTGCGCGGCGTCCTCGGCCTGGTGGTGGTCGCCGGTCATCAGGAACGCCGCGTGCACCAGCCGTCCGGACGCCACCCGGGCGAACTCGGCGAACTCCGTGTCACCCCGGGCCATGACCACCTCGTGCGTACCTCACGCCGGACAGGACGGGTGAGACGACGAAAAGGTTGAGCGCTCGATAGATCAACTCTTCGGACCGGTCGTCCGTCCTTCCTCCTGCGCGCCACCGGTCGGCGGCGCGCGCTGAGGGAGGAATCATGTCGCGGAACACTACGTGGGCCCGGGCCGGCGACGGCCGGGCCCGGCCACTGGCCGCGGTGCTGCTCACCGGGCTGCTCGCCGGTTGTGCCCCGCCGGCCACCGCCGGGTCGAATCCGCCGTCGGTGGGCGCGACGGGGACCGGAGCAGTCACGTCGTCGCCGGTCACCACGACCGCGCCGGTGCCCTCGGCACCGGTCTCACCGCGACCGGTGAGCTATCCCGCCGAGGGCGGTGGGCGGTGGGCGTTCGCTGACGGCGAGCCGCCGACCGCGGCTGGTCCTGGGCGTCTGTTGCGCTACCGGGTCGCGGTGGAACGCGACATCCTGGGCCTTCCGGTGGCCGAGTTCGCCGCCGAGGTCACCCGGACGCTCTCCGATGCTCGGGGCTGGACCGCCGGCGGGACCTGGCGTCTGCGTCGGGTCGGGCCGCGCCAGCGGGCGGACTTCACCGTCTACCTGGTGACTCCCGGTACCCGGGATGAGCTGTGCCAGGACATCCCCGACGGCTACACCTCCTGCCGCAACGGCGATCGGGTGGTGATCAACGTGGCCCGCTGGGTCAAGGGGGTGCCGGGCTACGGCGCGAGCCTTGCCGTCTACCGGCGGTACGTGATCAACCACGAGGTCGGGCACCGGCTCGGCCTGGGACACGAGTTGTGTCCGGGGCGCGGCAGACCCGCACCGGTGATGCAGCAGCAGACCCTCGGACTGCACGGCTGCACGGCCAACGCGATGCCGTACCTGGACGGCAGGCGCTACTCCGGGCCCCCCGGGGCCTACGCCGACCCGATCCCACCCCGGGAACGCGGCCGGCCCGGCTGACCACCCGGTGTGACACGCAGCCGGGCTTGACGCGGGATTTTTAGTCAGCAATAGTTGAGTCTATGGAGGTTGAGCTTTCTTCGTTGGCCGCGCGGGCGCGTACCCACGCGGCGCTCGGTGATCCGGCGCGCCTGGCGATCGTGGACGCGCTCACCCTCGGTGACGCCTCTCCCGGCGAGGTCGCCAGCCGCCTCGGCATGCCGACAAACCTGGTCGCTCATCACGTCAAGGTCCTCGCCCAGGCCGGCCTGGTGATCAAGGTCCGTTCCGAGGGCGACCGGCGTCGCACCTACCTCCAGCTGCTCCCCGACACGCTCGCCGCTCTCGCCACTCCCCGGTTGACCGGGTTCGACCGGGTGGTCTTCGTCTGCACCCACAATTCGGCCCGCTCACAGCTGGCCGCCGCGCTGTGGCGACACCGCACCCGAGGCGCCGCCGCCTCGGCCGGCACACAACCCGCGGCCCGGGTCCACCCCCGCGCGATCGCCGTCGCCCACCGCCACCAACTCGATCTCGACCCGGCCGGCACCGCCCACGTCGCCGATGTCGTGCGCAGCGACGACCTTGTCATCGCCGTCTGCGACAACGCCCACGAGGGACTTACCGATCAGCTACGCCCCCGGCTGCACTGGTCGGTTCCCGACCCGGCCCGGGTGGACACCGACGAGGCGTTCGAGTCCGCCTACGCCGACCTCGCCGACCGGGTCGCCCGGCTCGCTCCCGCCGTCCTACCCGGAGACACACGATGACCCACCTCGCCCGCAGCCCCCGCCCCGACCTCTCCGTCGATCAACGTCTCGCCCTGCGCACCGCCGCGACCCGGCTCGCCGCCGAGTTCCACGGCACGTACGGTGCCGAGACGATCGAGCGCTTCCTGCACAGCAGCTACGACCAGTTCGCCGTCGACGGCCGGATCCCCCACTACCTGCCCCTGCTCGCCGAACGCTTCGCCCGCCAGCGGCTACAGGCACTGGCCCGGGTCGAGGGCCATCACCGTGACGGCCTGCCCGTCGTCCTGTTCCTCTGCACCCACAACGCCGGTCGCTCGCAGATGGCACTCGGGTTCCTCGCCCACCTGGCCGGCGACCGGGCCGTGGCCTGGTCCGGCGGCAGTGAGCCGGGCACCGAGGTCAACCCCGCCGCCGTGGCGGCCATGGCCGAACGCGGCATCGACATCTCCGACGAGTTCCCCAAGCCCTGGACCGACGAGGTGATCCGCGCCGCCGACGTGGTGGTCACCATGGGCTGCGGTGACGCCTGCCCGGTCTTCCCCGGCACCCGCTACGAGAACTGGGACCTCGCCGACCCCGCCGGCCTCGACGTCGACGACGTTCGGCCGATCCGTGACGAGATCGAACGGCGGGTACGGCGCCTGCTGGACGAGTTGAACGTCCCCACCCGCTAGCGAGCCCGCCCACCGAGGAGAAGCACAACCGATGACCATCGCACTTCCCCGGCGCCTGCTGGCCGAGTTCGCCGGCACCGCCCTGCTGGTCACCGCCGTGGTCGGCTCCGGCATCATGGCCTCCGCCCTGTCCCCGGACGACGTCGGCCTGCAACTGCTGGAGAACTCGATCGCCACGGCGTTCGCTCTGGGGGTGCTGATCCTGATGTTCGGACCGGTCTCCGGCGCTCATTTCAACCCGGTCGTCTCCGTCGCCGACTGGTGGCTCGGCCGGCGATCGGGCACCGGTCTCACCGCTCGTGACCTGGCCGGCTACGTCGCGGCACAGGTGCTGGGTGGCATCGCCGGAGCTGTCCTGGCGAACCTGATGTTCAGCCGCACCGCCGTCAGCTTCGCCGGCACGGACCGCACCGGCGGGCACCTGTGGCTCGGTGAGGTCGTCGCCACCGCCGGCCTGGTCCTGCTGATCTTCGCGCTGGCCCGGTCCGGCCGCGCCACGGTGGCACCGGCCGCTGTGGGCGCCTACATCGGAGCCGCGTACTGGTTCACCTCGTCCACCTCGTTCGCCAACCCGGCGGTCACCGTCGGCCGCGCGTTCACCGACACGTTCGCCGGCATCGCCCCCGCGTCGGTGCCGGGGTTCGTGCTGGCCCAGCTCGTCGGCCTCGCGGTGGGTGTCGGCCTGCTCGCCGGCCTCTATCCCGACGCCGGTACGGCCGCCGACCAGGTCGTCGTCCCCACCGATGGTCACGAATCGCACGTCACGAGAGGCACCTCATGAACGGCAAGCCCAGCGTCCTGTTCGTCTGCGTACACAATGCCGGCCGCTCCCAGATGGCCGCCGGCTGGCTACGCCACCTCGCCGGCGACACCGTCGAGGTCCGCTCCGCCGGCTCCGCTCCCGCCGAGGCGATCAACCCGGCCGCCGTCGAGGCCATGCGGGAGGTCGGCATCGACATCACCGATCAGACCCCCAAACTCCTTGAGTACGCCACCGCCGAGTCCTCCGACGTCATCGTCACCATGGGCTGCGGCGACGCCTGCCCCGTCTTTCCCGGCAAACGCTACGAGGACTGGAAGCTGGACGACCCGGCCGGTAAGGGCGTCGAGGCGGTGCGTCCGATTCGCGACGAGATCCGCCACCGGGTCGAACGGCTGCTCACCGAGCTGCCGGTGACCGCCTGACGGCTCCGTCGGCCTCACCCACTGTGGCAGCCGCCCACCTACCGGTCAGCATCCGCATGGTGTCGCACCTGGCGGACCATGCGGATCTCCCGTACCCCATCCTCGACCTGGACCGCCCCGTCGGCGATGAACCCGTGCTTACGGTAGAACGCCTGCGCGCGAGGATTGGGATCGGCGACCCACAGCACCGCCGACTCCGTGGGATCGATGACGGCCCGCAACAGGGCTGGCCCGGCACCCGTACCGTGGTCGGCCGCACGCACGTAGAGCAGATGGAGCTGCCTCGCCCACTGCACGGCGGCATCCGGCGGCGGACCCGACATCGCGATCCCGATCAACCTGCCGTCCCGCTCGGCCACAGCCGCCCGGTTCCGGTGATATCGCTCATCTGTCAGAGCTGCGGTCCAGAACCGCTGCCGAGCAGCCGGGAAACTCGGATCATCCAGCACCGCATCCGACATCAGTCCGCGATACGTCTCCTGCCAGCACCGAACATGCACCCACGCCATCTGGGCGGCGTCCTCGACTCGGGCCGACCGAACTGTCAGCGGGGATTCCACCACCGGAGCGTAGGCCGCGCTCAGCTGTTCGCCGAACCTGCCCCGTGGCGGCCGATCGTCGCCGGGTCAGCTGGCGTGTCGGCCAACACCACGAACGTTCCTGGTCGCCGCAGGTCAGCCTGCGCGGTCACGTGGCGTCCTGTCGTTGACCGCCGTCGGCTTTCGGCCCCGGAACGCCGGACGCGGTCGCCACGGCACCCGGCGCCGTGCTCTCCTCGGCGAAGTACTCAAGCATGGCCAGGAGCAGGAACGCCCTCGTGAGCAACGCGAACGTCACGACGTACAGCGCGGCGAAAAGGCCGTCGTAGAGGGCCAGGCCGATCGCGCTGTCGGGACTGTCGGTGATCAGTGCCCGGTAAAGGCCGCTGGGCGCCAGAACGTAGCCGGCCAGCGCGGCGAGCGCAGCTGCGAAACAGATGCGCGCGGACCGGGCATAGCGTCCGCGAGATCTCGGATCGGCGAAACGGTCCCGGCGACCGAAGGTGGCAAATGTCAGGAAGATGCAGGTCAGCATCGTCACCGCGCTCACCACAGCCGGCGGCAGGTCCTGAAAGGGCCGGCCACCGTCGTCGACCGGGATGACGGCGAGGAATGCGTTGGACAGCGGGAACAGCACCGATATTCCAGCGAGAACACCCCAGAGGCTACGCAGGAACTGGAGAAAGTCGCGCAGGTCCTTGAGGAACGTGTGTCCGGTCTCCACGTTGGTCCCCTGCCTCGTGTCCGTGCTGTTGAGAATAGCCCCGGAAGCGGACGACGAACGGTGCCCACATCGCCGGACGTGCCGGTCGGCCCTCTGGTGACACCCGCAGCGGGACTTGCCCGACCGACGCCCTCCTGATTAGGTATGCCTAACCAAACTGTCGGGGGGAGGTTCGATGTCGTCGTCTGTCGCTGCGGCCGTGACCATCGGCTTCCAGGCAGCCCTCGGCTACGTCGACGGCCGCCTGGCGGGAACGGTGCCGGGTGGTCCACTGTCGTCAGCGACCCGCGAGGAGGATCAGCATCTGGTGGACACCGTCACCTCCGCCCTGACCATCGGCCACAAGGACGGGCTGTACCGGGTGGCCTGCGAGGCGGCCAGCACCCGCAGCACCGTCAGGCACCTGCGCCGAGGGCTGGGCGGCGGCAAGGAGCAGGTGGCGTCGTTGGCCTACCGGCGCGCCCGGTGACGGCCCACCGCCGAGCCGGTTCGTGATGCTGTACCTGACCGCCCTCAATCCGACCGACTCCGTGCTGGACGGTCTGCTGCCGGCCGCTGATGCCCTCGGCCTGCCGGTCACCGTGCTCACCGACCGGCCCGACGACTGGCCCGGGACGCTGCGGGTGCGGGGCTGCCCGGTACGGGATCCGCTCGCCGTCGTCGAGGTGCTCCGGGAAGGGCCCGCCGCGGCGGGCCTGTTCTCCAACAGCGATCACCTACAGGCCGCGACGGCGCTGGCCGCCCGCCGCCTCGGCCTGCCCGGTAAGGACCCCGAGGCGGCCCGGCGCTGCAAGGACAAGGCCGCCACCCGGCAGGCAGTCGCCGACGCCGGTCTGGACGTGGTCCGCGCCCGGATGCTCACCCCGGAGCAGCCGCCGACGTTCGACGTCTTCCCCGCCGTGGTCAAGCCCCGTGACGGCGTCGCCAGTGAGGACGCCTACCTGGTGACCGACGAGCACGACCTGACCCGGCGGGTGACCGAGATCCGCCGCCGCCGGCCGGACGCGCCGTTGGTGGTGGAGGAGTACCTGCCCGGCGAGGTACGCACCCACGACACCCTGGGTGACGCCGGGACGCTTACCGTGCTCGGCGGCTGGCGTACCACGCTCGGCCCACCGCCCACCTTCACCGAGCTGTACCTGGACTGGGCACCGGCGCCCCCGGCGACAGCCGACGAGCTGCGGGTCCAACTGGACGCCCTCGGCGTACGGTTCGGCGCCTGCCACACCGAGTTCGTCGTACACCGGGGCCGTCCCCGCCTCATCGAGGTCAACGACCGGCTGATCGGTGACCGGATGGACCTCGTCCTCGCCGAGCTGCTCGGGGTGCCACTGTTCGAGTACGTCATCCGGCTGCACCTCGGCGAGCCGGTGGCCGACCTCGATCTGCCCGACCCGGCCGCGATCCGGCGGACCGCCCGGGTGGAGTACGTCTGTGCCGACCGTGGCGGCACCCTCCGCGCCGCACCCGGGCCGGTGGACGCGGTACGCGACGGGATACGACTCGGCTGTCGCCCGCTGCGGACGGTCGGGACCACCGCCGAGAGGACCGGCACCAACCGCGACTACCTGGCCGTCCTGCACGCCATCGGGTCGGATCCGGTCGCCGTCGGTCGCGCGCTTGTCGAGTTCCGCGCCGGACTCGACTGGGTGATCACCAGGTGACCGACCCGGTAGAGCAGGAGCTGTTCCGCCGGGTGCTGGACGCCCTGCTGCGAGAGGACCATCTCGGCCTGGCCAGCGGTGGTGGTCCCGACGGTTGCGGCTGGTGGGAGGCACCGCACCGCGCCGGCCGGTTACGCCTTCCGGTCCGTCCCGACGGCTTCCAGCACGCCGTCCGGCTCGCCCGCGCCGAGCTGCACGTGCAGCCGCCCGGTCGGGCAGCCACCCGTCGGGTGGGCACGCTGGCAGGCCTGTTGGAGCTGCTCGCGCCGCACGACGACACCGAAGCCGAGCAGGGGTGGCGGGCCTTCGTCGACGAATGTCGACAGGATCTGCTGGCCCGCCGGCTGGCCACGGCCACCCGGGCGCACACCTACGCCCGGGTCGCCGCCGCCCGGGTCAGTACGCCCACCGGCTTCGGCGGTGCCCTCCTCGACGACGTGCTCGCCGCCCATGCCGGCCATGCCGTCTACCCCACCGACAGGTGCCGGCACGGACTGGACGGTGCCGAGCTGCTCCGGTACGCACCGGAGCACGCCCCTGCCTTCACCCTGCGTTGGCTGCCCGTACCGGCCCGGACGCTGCGGCTCAACGGCCGGTTGCCCGCCTGGTGGCCGGCGCCGCGCCAGGCCGGGGAGGTGCTGCTGCCGGTTCATCCGCTCACCGCCGAGCGGTCGGCCCTGCCGGTGCTCGACCTACCTGGCCCCACCGTTCGGCCCACGCTGTCGATGCGGACCGTAGCGCTGGACGACGATCCGACGAGCCACCTGAAGCTGCCGCTGTCGACCGCGAGCCTGGGTGCCCGCAACCGCCGCACCCTCGCGCCGGATTCGCTGTCCGACGGTGCGTCGGTGGCCGCGCTGCTCGGCCGCATCGCCGCGGCACAACCGCACTTCGCCGACCGGATCATGCACGCCGACGAGAGCACCTTCGGTCACTGCGATGACGACGAACTGCGGTCCTTTCTGCTGCGCCGGCTGCCCGCCGGGCTGGAGCGGGCGACAGTGGTGCCGGTGGCCGCGCTCGCCGCTGCGGATCCCACCGCCGGCACTGTCGCCCAGCGGATCGGCGGCGCCGACCCGACCCGACTGCTCGGGTCCTATCTGGATCTCTTGCTCGACTGGCACGTGTGCCTGTGGTTACGGTACGGAGTGGCGTTGGAAGCACATCCGCAGAACATCCATCTGGTCCTGCCGGTCGACGGTCCGGTCCGGTTGCTGTACAAGGACAACGACGGGGCCCGGCTGGATCCCCGGCACGCGGGTCCGGTCCGGCTGTGCGACCAGCGGATGTGGATCCGCCATCCCGGGGAGCTGGCCGACATGTTCGTCACGATCACCCTCCACCTGGCGGCGGCGGCACCCCTGCTCGCCCTGGCGGAGCAGGGCGTCACCGTGCCCTCCCCCACCGAGGCGCTCGCGCCCCGGCTCCGCGCCGCCCGTGACCGGTGGGGCGACACACGCGCCGCGCGGCGTCTCGTCGACGGCGTCCTGACCGCCGACCGGTTGCCGGTCAAGGCGATGCTCACCGCCGGCACGCTGCTGCCCAAGCACCGGATCGGCTGCACCGACGTGAACAAGTTTTACCGCCGCACCGGCCCGAACTACCTGCGGAGCGCCGCGTGACGCCGCGGACGGCCGAGACCACCACCTCGCCCGCGGAGCACGCCGCCGATCTGGCCGCCGCGCACACCCTGCTCTCCTGCTACCTGCGGGAGGTCGCCGCACCCGACGGCGCCGCCGAGACCCTCGGCGAAATCCTCCGGATCCGGTTGCCGCACCTCGGACTGACGCTCACCTGCCGACTGGCGCGGCTCTCCCCCGTGCTGGCGCACCGCTACGTCGGACCGGTCCGATGCCGGCAGACAGCGGGGACGACGATCCGCCGTCATCCGGCCCTCCCGGAGCCGCCGACCACCGACACACCAGTCGACGGCGGTCAGCTCGCCCGGCTGCTCGCCGCGGAGCTGACCGCCCGCACCGGGCTGGCCAACGACGAGTTCGTCGAACAGGTGCTCGGTAGCCGGGACGCGCTGGCCACCCTGCTGCGGTTACGCCCGTCGAGCGACCCCACCCCCACCGGTGACCCGGTGGTGGACAGCTACGTCGACTCCGAACAGTCCCTGGTGCACGGGCACCCGCACCACCCCAGCCCGAAGTGGCGCAGTGGTGATCCGGCGAGTTGGCGTCGCTACGCCCCGGAGCTGCGCAGCACCTTCCGGCTGAGCTGGCTCGCCGTGCCCGCCGAGTTGGTGGCCGGCGACGGGCCGGTCGACGAGCTGATCGCGCCGCTGGACCCGCCGGCCGCGCCACCCGGGCACCACCTGCTGCCGGTGCACCCGTGGCAGCTCAGCCTGATGCCGCCGACCGAGCCGAGGTTGCGTCAGCTCGGCCCGGCCGGCGTGCCGATCCGCCCGACCGCGAGCGTGCGTACGCTCTACGCCCCCTCGGCGGACCTGTTCCTCAAGACCAGCCTGCACGTACGCATCACCAACTGCCTGCGCAAGAACGCCCGCTACGAGTTGGCCGGGGCGGTGGCGCTCACCCGTTTCCTGTCCACCGTGCCGCTCCCCACGCGGATCGGACTGCTCCGCGAGCCCGGCTACCGCACCGTCGACCTGCCGGGACCGGACGAGGCGTACGGCACGATCCTGCGGACCGGGGTGCGCGAGCATCTGCGGCCGGGCGAACGGGTGGTGCTGGCGGCGGCGCTGGCCACCGCGCCACTGACCGTGCCGGACCCGTTCGACTGGTGGCGGGCGTACGTCGAGCTGCTGGTCCCCACAGTTCTGCGACTGTGGCTCGGTCACGGCGTGATTCACGAGGCACACCTGCAGAACGTGCTCGTGGTGCTGGACGTGGACGGCCGCCCGGTGCGCCTGATCCTGCGTGATCTTGAAGGACTGAAGCTGGATCTCGGTCGGTTGGCGGCCTGGCCCGACCGGATCCCCCGGCAGGCCGCCTACACCCCCGCCCAGGCGGCCCGGCGCGTCGTCTACTGCCTGTTCGTCAACCATCTCGCCGGTCTCGCCGGTGCGCTCGCCGACGGCCACCCCGGCACCGAGCCTCGACTGTGGCAGACGGTCCGGCGAGTCGTCGAAGCGACGTACGCGGACCTGGGCGAGCCGACCGAAGTGACCGCGCTGCTCGACGGCGCTCCGCTCGCCGCGAAGGCGAACCTGCTGGTCCGCTGGCACCGGGCAGCCGACCAGCAGGCACCCTACGTCGCGGTGCCCAACCCGCTGGGCGGCGCCGGGTGACCCGACCGACGTACGTCTACGACCTCGCCGCCCTCGCCACCCACGCCGCCGCCGTCCGGGCGGCCCTACCGGAGCGGGTCGAGCTGCTCTACGCGGTCAAGGCCAATCCCGACCCGGGGATGCTGCGCACCCTCGCGGCCGTTGTCGACGGTTTCGAGGCGGCCAGTCGGGGCGAACTGCGGCACCTCGCTGCGGTGCTGCCCGACCGGCGGGTGGCCGCCTTCGCCGGACCAGGCAAGACCGACGCGGATCTCGCGGCGGCGTTGGCCGCCGACGTGGGCCGGGTCCACGTCGAGTCCACCGCCGAACTGCACCGGCTGGCCGCCCTGGCCCGGGCCGCCGGGCGTACCGTCGACGTGCTGCTGCGGGTGAACCTGCCGGTCGCGACGCCCGGCGCGGTCCTGGTGATGGGCGGGCAGCCGAGCCCGTTCGGGATGGACCCGCAGGAGGCGGTCCGGCTCGCCGCCGACCCGCCGGCCGGGGTCCGGATCCGGGGGGTGCACGCCCACCTGGCCAGCGGGCTCGACGCGGCGACCGCCGCCGTGGTGGCACGCGAGGTGACCGACTGGGCGGTACGGCAGGTACGGGCCGAGGAGGTGAACGTCGGCGGTGGCATGGCCGTCGACTACCGCCGCCCGGAGCGCCGCTTCGACTGGCCGAGCTACGGTCGGCTGCTCGGCGAGGTGTCGGCGGCCTACCCGACGGTCCGGCTCCGGATCGAACCCGGCCGCGCCGTGGCGGTCTACTGCGGGTCGTACGTCACCGAGGTGGTCGACGTGAAGCGGTCCCAGGGGCAGTGGTTCGTGATCGTCGCCGGCGGCACCCACCAGCTGCGTACCCCGGCGGCGAAGGGGCACTCGCAGCCGTACGCGGTGGTGCCCCGGGGCGGCGACGGGCCACGCACCGACGGGGGCCCGGTCACTGTCGTCGGGCAGCTCTGCACCCCGAAGGACGTCCTCGCGCACACCAGCGACGGCCCCGCCGTTGCGGTCGGCGACGTGCTGGTGTTCGCGATGGCCGGCGCCTACGCCTGGAACATCAGCCACCGCGACTTCCTCATGCACGACCCGCCAGACTTCCGAGTCGGAGATCCACTCGCCGTCGCCCATGACTGGGGTCGTTGATCGCCGTGATCCGCTGACGCCCTCAGCTCGACAGGGCCGACCCTCGGTGCGACGACCCTCGGCACCACCACCGTCCAGGGGTGCAGCTTTCGGGTCGGCCGGCGGCCACGTGGTGAACAACGACTCATCCGCTTTCCGCTGCTCTGATCTTGCTGGTAGCTTTTGCCAAGACTTTGCAAGAGCGAAGTGAGTGCAGATGGAGGTGCGGTGACCACCACCGCCCTGCCCGAGAGCCGGGCGGACCTGCTCGGCGTCGCGGCGCAGCGCCGCCGCACCGGGATCTGGTTGCTCGCGCTGACGGTCGGGCTGATCGTCACCGGCGTGGCCGCCGTCGGCTCCGGCGCGGTCGGCATCCCGCCGATCACGGTGGCCCGGATCATCGGGCATCACCTCGTCGGCCTGCCCGGCGAGGTGACCTGGACCGCAGCGCAGGACGCCATCGTCTGGCAGGTCCGACTGCCCCGGGTGCTGCTCGGCATGCTTGTCGGCGCCGGGCTGGCCGCCTGCGGGGTGGCCTTGCAGGCCATGGTGCGCAACGTGCTGGCCGACCCGTACCTGCTGGGGATCAACTCCGGCGCCTCCAGCGGGGCCGCCGCCGCGATCCTGTTCGGCGCGGGCGCCGGCTTCGGGCAGTACGCCCTGTCCAGCAGCGCCTTCCTCGGCGCGCTCGGCGCGTCGCTGCTGGTCTTCCTGATCGCCCGCAGCGGCGGACGGGTGACCTCGATCCGGCTGCTGCTGTCCGGCGTCGCCGTCGGATACGCCCTCTACGCCACCACCAGTTTCCTGATCTTCGCCTCGGGGTCCGCGGAGGGGGCCCGGTCGGTGATGTTCTGGCTCCTCGGCTCCCTCGGTCTGGCCCGGTGGAACGTCCTGCTGCTGGTCGCCGCGATCGTGCTGGGCGGCATGATCGGCTACCTGACCATCGTCGGGCGACGGCTCGACGTGCTGGCCATCGGCGACGAGACCGCGCAGACCCTGGGGGTGTCACCCGACCGGTTCCGGCTCCGGCTGCTCGTGCTGGTGTCGCTGAGTGTCGGCGTGCTGGTCTCCGCCGCCGGCAGCATCGGTTTCGTCGGCCTCGTCGTGCCGCACCTGGCGCGCCGCATCGTCGGCGCCCCACACGTGCGCGTGGTGCCGGTGGCCGCGTTGCTCGGCGCCATCCTGCTGGTCTGGGCCGATGTGCTCGCCCGGGTGCTGCTGGCCCCCCAGGAGATCCCGATCGGCATCATCACCGCCCTGCTCGGTGCCCCGTTCCTGCTCGTCCTGATCCGCCGTCTGCACGCCACCGGCGCCTGAGCGCCCGATGAGCCGAGGAGCACCGATGAAGGCAACCCGTCTCGCCGTCACGGCGACCACGTCCGCCCTGGTGTTGCTGGTCGCCGCCTGCGGCGGCGGCACCGGCGAGCCGGCGGCGGCCGGTCCCGGGTATCCGGTCACCGTCACCAACTGCGGCGTCGAGGTGACCTTCGACGCCGCGCCGGAGCGGGTCGTGCTGCTCAAGAGCGCGGCCGTGCCGTACCTGCACGCGCTCGGCGTGCTGGACCGGGTCACCGCCCGGGCCGGGCAGTACCCCAGGGACTACTACGACGCCGCGACCCTCGCCGGGCTGGACCGGATCCCTCTGCTGACCGACAAGACCGACACCAGTGGCCACCTGCAGATCTCCACGGAGGTGGTGATCAGCCAGGAGCCGGACCTGGTGCTCGGGGAGGTCGACAACCTGTCCCGCGACACCCTGTCGGCGGTGGACATCCCGCTGCTGGAGGAACCGGCCATGTGCCCGGACAACACCGCAACCCCCAGCTTCGACGACATCTACCGGCAGATGGAGACCTACGGTCGGGTGTTCGGCCGTGAGGCGGAGGCGGCCACCGCGGTCAGCGCGCTCCAGGACCGGATGACGGCGATCCGGGCCACCGCGGGTACGGCGTCCGGTCGTACCGCCGCCGTTCTGTACCCGACTGTCGGCGGCGGCACCACGTACGCGTACGGCTCCGCCAGCATGGCCCACCCGCAACTGGAGGCGGCCGGCTTCCGCAACGTCTTCGGCGACACACCGGAACGGGTCTTCGAGGTCACCGTCGAGGAACTGCTCGGCCGTGACCCCGACGTGCTGATTCTGCTCTACAGCGACGGCGACCCCGCTGCGGTCGAGCAGGGCCTGACCGGTCTTCCCGGCGCGGAGAAGCTCAAGGCGGTCCGCAACGGCACGGTGATGACCCAGCTGTTCAACTTCACCGAGCCGCCGACCCCGCTGTCCATCGACGGCCTGGCGCGGATCGTGCAACGGTTCCGGGTCGGCTCGTGATCCAGGCGACCCGGGTTTCCTGGCGCTACGGCGCCAACCCGGTGATCGACGGAGTCAGCGTGACGGCGCGCCCCGGCCGGGTGCTCGGCCTGATCGGCCCCAACGGCAGTGGTAAGACCACCCTGCTGCGGCTGCTCTACGGCGCGCTGCGCAGCGGCACCGGGCGGATCATCGTGGACGGTGACGACCTTGCCGCGCTGCCGTCGCGGGAGGCCGCGCGCCGGTTGGCAGTGGTCGTGCAGGAGACCGGCGGCGAGACCGCCCTCACCGTGGCGGAACTGGTGCTGCTGGGCCGCGGCCCGCACCTGAACGCCTTCCAGCGCACCGGGCCGGCCGATCACGAGATCGCGACGGAGTGCCTGATCCGGGTCGGTGCCGCCCACCTGGGGTCACGCGCGTTCGCCCGGCTCTCCGGCGGTGAACGCCAACGCGTGCTCATCGCCCGGGCGCTGGCCCAGCAGGCCACTCACCTGCTGCTCGACGAACCCACGAACCATCTCGACATCCGCTACCAGCACGAGATCCTGCGGCTGGTACGCGACCTCGGCACCTGCGCCGTCGTCGTGCTGCACGACCTGAACCTCGCCGCCCGCTACTGCGACGACCTGGTGCTGCTCGGTCAGGGCGGGGTCGCCGCCGCCGGCACCACCGACGAGGTCCTCGACCCCGCCGTTCTCGAACCCGTCTACGGCATCGGCATCCAGCGTCTCGACCTCGACGGCGCCATTCACCTGCTGTACCACCCGCACGGTCAACACGCCGTCGAAAGGAGCGCCGCATGAGCGAGCGTCAGCGAGCGAATCCTCAACTCAGTGCCGTCATGAGCGCACAGGACCGCATCAACACGTACTGGACCGGCCGGGCGCCCGGCTACGACGAGTACCAGCAGCGCACCGACCGCCTGACCGCCGACACCCGGGCCTGGTCGCAGATCTGGGCCGAGGCGCTGCCCCCGGCACCGCTGGAGGTGCTCGACGTCGGCACCGGCACCGGGCAGGTCGCCATGGTGCTGGCCGGACTCGGCCACCGGGTCACCGGCATCGACCTCGCCGAGGGCATGCTCGCCCAGGCCCGCCACCACGCCGCCACGATCGCGGACGGTCCGGTCATCCGGCACGGCGATGCCGTGCACCCGGACTTCCCATCCGCCAGCTTCGACGCCGTCGTCAGCCGCTACCTGATGTGGACGCTGCGCGAGCCGGAGACCGCGGTGGCGAACTGGGCCCGCCTGCTGCGCCCCGGTGGCACGGTCGCCGTTGTCGACAGCACCTGGTTCCCCGAGGGCCTGGACAACGCCTCGGAGAACTTCGCCGACCACTACGACGGTCAGGTCCGAGCGGTGTTGCCGCTGGCCGCCGCGACCTCCATCGACCAGACCGTGGCAGTGCTCGAACGGGCGGGAATCACCGGGGTCACCGCCACGTCGCTGACGTCGATCTTCGAGCTGGACCGGCGGTTCGGCGTCGCCCCGAACCACGAGCACCGGATGCAGTACCTGATCGCCGGTCGGGTCTGAGGCAGACCCGCGAACCGGGCGGCCCGGCGGTGATCGGCAGGATCATCGCCGGGCCGGACCGGGTCAGCGGGTTGCGGCTGGGCCGCCGTCAGAAGTCGTCGTCGAACGCGACAGTGCCGGAGACCCCGACCTGGTAGGCCGACACCCGCCGCTCGAAGAAGTTGGACAACTCCTGCACGTCCTGCAACTCCATGAAAGCGAACGGGTTCTTCGACCCGTACAGCGGTTCGATCTCCAACTGCGCCAGCCGGCGGTCGGCGACGTGCTGGAGGTACTCGCGCATGTCGACCAGGGAGAGCCCGGACACGCCCTGTTCGAGCAGGTCGGCCGCGAACTGCACCTCGCACTCGACGGCTTCGGCCAGCATGTCCCGGACCTGCTGTGCCATCTCGGCGTCGAACAGGTCCGGCTCCTCGGCGCGTACGGTGTCGACCACGTCGAAGGCGAAGGCCATGTGCATCGACTCGTCCCGGAACACCCAGTTGGTGCCCGAGGCCAGGCCGTGCAGCAGGCCCCGGGACCGCAGGAAGTACACGTAGGCGAAGGCGCCGTAGAAGAACAGTCCCTCGATGCAGGCGGCGAAGCAGATCAGGTTCAGCAGGAACGCCCGCCGGTCCTCGCGGGTCTCCAGCTCCCGTAGCTCGAAGATGGAGTCGATCCACTTGAAGCAGAACTCGGCCTTGCGGGCGATCGACGGGATGTTCTCCACCGCCGCGAACGCCGCGAACCGTTCCCGCTCGTCCGGCACGTAGGTGTCGAGGAGGTTCAGGTAGAACTGGACGTGCACCGCCTCCTCGAACAGTTGCCGCGACAGGTAGAGCCGACCCTCCGGCGAGTTGACGTGCTGGTAGAGGTTGAGCACGAGGTTGTTGGCGACGATGGTGTCGCCGGTGGCGAAGAACGCGACCAGCCGGGACACCAGGTGCTGCTCCGCCGGGGACAGCTTGGCCAGGTCGGCGAGGTCGGAATGCAGGTCGACCTCCTCGACGGTCCAGGTGTTCTTGATGGCGTCCTTGAACCTGTCGAAGAACTGCGGGTAACGCATCGGCCGCAGGGTCAGGTCCATGCCGGGGTCGAGCAGCATCTGCCGCTTGTCGGTGCTGGTCTCGGAAAGGGTGGTCACTGGCATGCCTCGCAGCTCTCGGGATTCTCCAGGGAGCAGGCCAACGCCTCGTCGTCGCTCACCGCGACGACCGGCTTGATGGCGACGGTGGCCTGCTGGATCCGGGTCGCCGGACGCGACCGCAGGTAGTAGGTGGTCTTGAGCCCGGCTTTCCAGGCGTACAGGTACATCGAGGAGAGCTTGCCGATGGTCGGCGCGCTCAGGAACAGGTTGAGCGACTGTGACTGGTCGATGAACGGGGCACGGGCGGCGGCCAGGTCGATGAGCGCCCGCTGCGGCAGCTCCCACGCGGTCCGGAACAGCTCCCGCACGTCCGCCGGCAGCTCGCCGATGCCCTGCACCGACCCCTCGGCCCGCTTGATCTGTTCCCGGATCGGCGCGGTCCACAGTCCGCGCGTCTTCAGCTCCCGCACCAGGTAGGTGTTGATCTGAAGGAACTCACCGGACATCGTCTCGCGTTTGAACAGGTTGGACACCTGCGGCTCGATGCACTCGTAACATCCGGCGATCGAGGCGATCGTGGCGGTCGGCGCGATCGCGACTAGCAGCGAGTTCCGCAGTCCGTGGCGCGAGATCCGCTCCCGCAACTCCGTCCACCGCTGGGCCTGCGTCACCTCCGCGCCCCACAGGTCGGGATGCAACTCACCCTTCGCGGCCCGGGTTTCGGCGTACGCGGGGTGCGGGCCGAACCGTTCGGCGAGCCCGACCGACGTTTCCAGCGCGGTCAGGAAGATCTCCTCCTGTACCCGGGTCGACAGCTCCCGTGCCGGCACCGAGTCGAACGGCAGACGCAACGTGAACAACGCGTCCTGCAGGCCCATCAGCCCGAGCCCGACCGGACGCCAGCGCGGGTTCGACACCGCCGTCTGCTCGGCCGGGTAGTAGTTGATGTCGATCACCCGGTCGAGGAACACCACAGCCGTGCGTACCGTGGCGCGCAGCTTCTCCCAGTCGACGCCGTCGGCGGTGACGTGCGCGCCCAGGTTCACCGACCCGAGGTTGCACACCGCCGTCTCGGTGTCGCTGTTGACCTCCAGGATCTCCGTGCACAGGTTCGACAGGTGGATCGTGTTGCCGGGCGCACCGGTCTGGTTGGACAGTCGGTTCGCCGCGTCCTTGAACGTCATCCAGCCGTTGCCGGTCTGCGCGAGCGTACGCATCATCCGGCCGTACAGGTCCCGGGCCTTCACCGTCCGCACGGCCTTCTTCTCCGCCGCCCGGTACGCCTCGTCGAACGCCTCGCCGAAAAGGTCCGGCAGCTCGGGCGCGTCCGACGGGTCGATCAGCGACCAGTCGCCGTCCGCCTCCACCCGCCGCATGAACTCGTCGGGAATCCAGTTGGCCAGGTTCAGGTTGTGGGTACGCCGGGACTCCTCGCCGGTGTTGTCCCGCAGCTCCAGGAACTCCTCGATGTCCGGGTGCCACGGTTCCAGGTACACGCAGGCCGCGCCCTTACGACGGCCGCCCTGGTTGACCGCCGCCACCCCCGCGTCGAGGGTCTTGAGGAACGGCACGATGCCGTTGGACCTGCCGTTGGTGCCCCGGATCAGCGCGCCCCGACCCCGGACCCTCGACCAGGAGATGCCGATACCGCCGGAGAACTTCGACAGCTTCGCCACCTGGTGGTAGCGCTCGTAGATCGAGTCGAGTTCGTCGCGCGGCGAGTCGACAAGGAAACACGACGACATCTGGGTGTGCCGGGTGCCCGAGTTGAACAGCGTCGGTGAACTCGGCAGGTACGCCAGGCTCGACATCAGCCGGTAGAACCCGATCGCCTCGCCCGGTGTCTGCGACAGCCCGCAGGCGACGCGCAGCAGCCAGTACTGCGGCGTCTCCACCACCAGGCGGGTCTGCGGATGCCGCAGCAGGTAACGGTCCGCGACCGTACGCAGGCCGAAGTACTCGAACCGCAGGTCGCCGTCCGGGTCGACCGCGTCGTCCAGCTTGCGCGAGTTGCGGGCCACGAACGCCGCAGTCGCGTCCCCGATCAGCCCCAGGTCGTGCGCGTACCGGATGGACTGGCTGAAGCTGGCCACCTGCTGTCCCCGGACCTCCTTGTCCACGTACGCGGCCAGCAGCCGCGCCGCCAGCTTCGAGTACTGCGGCTCCGCACCGATCAGCTCGGCGGCCGTCTGGATGGACAGCTTGTCCAGCTCGGCGGTGGTGGCACCGTCGTACAGGCCGCTGATGGTCTTCGTGGCCACCCGCAGCGGATCGACCTCGTCGAGGTCGGTCACCCACCGCTCCACCGCCCGGACGATCTTGTTGACGTCCACCGGTTCCGTGGCGCCGTCGCGTTTGCGGACCTGCATCACATGCCGGCGCTGCTCCGACACACCTGCGTCGGAGGCCGGCATCTCCCGCACGACCGTCACGTCTCTCTCCTCGCGCCGTCTGCTGAGGGCCTCGGACACGCGGGAGGACGCCACGGACCCGCGCCGAGGGCGCGGCCGTTGATGGCGTCGGCCGTCCCACGCGGCCTGCGGCCGCCGCCCACGAGTGCGGGCGGCGTGCTGGCAGGTCTTCGGACTCGTGGGCGTGCTCACGCGCTCCTACTGGCCGTCGCTTCCCAGGCCGGGGCCCAGTGCGTTGTGACGGCTGTCGTTCCCACTCACCGCTGCGGGGCAGTCCCGGATTCGCACCGGGTTCCCTCTTGCCTCGGCCGCCCCGGATGGGCGCCCGAACCAGCTACAGGTGACACCATATATGGGTCACCCACGAACGCAAGACACCAGATGGTGTGTCGGCGAGTCCTGCAACAGATGTCACATCCGGCTACGCCGTCCGGCCGGTGCGTGCTTGACCGGTCGCAGGCAGGCGGGCGTACGAAGAGGACGGCGGATGCGACGGGGTCCTGATCGTCGGCCACGCCCCGGCGTGGCTACCCGCCCCGCAGGTACACCGCAGCCACGCGAGAAACCGGGTCGTCAGCTCGCCGGGGTCCTCACGCGGCAGGTCGTCCAACGCCGCCGTCAACAAGGCACCCGCGTACATCGACAGGCCCACCCGGTCCCGGCCGTACGCCTCGGCAAGCCGCACCCGCGCTGGGGCGCACGGCCACGACGGTTCGCCCTCGCAACTGGCGCACGTCCACTCCGGCCGGCGGGGCAGGTGCTCGTCGGCGAGCCGGGCGGGCAGGGCGTCGACGGCCCGGCCGATTCGCACCGCCTCGGCGGCCATCGCGTCCCGATAGCTGACGGCACGCCCAGTCATGCCGGCCACCGGGCTTTGCGCCGGGCCTGGTCGAGCAGGCGTTGCCGGGCGGCCTCCTGCTCGACGGTCTCCCGCCGCTGCCCGCCGTCAGCCAGCGGTATCGGCCGCTGCCGCAGCCACCACCAGAACCTGTGCCACCTGCTCACGCCATCACCTCCGCCGAAGTTCGAGGACGGGGGCGGCGGTACGTGGGGGCGCACCGCCACCACCCACAAGAATCGTGCGATGGCCGTGGGCACTCAGGGCAGGTGCGAGGCGTCCGGCGTCCTGTCCGGGACGGTTGACGGACAGCTCAGCCGGTAGCGACCGCGAGTGCCTGCCGATACTCCTGCGTCCATGCGGCGTCCCGCTGGTCAGGCGGCAACCCAGCCAACCCGGCGCGCAGATTGTCGATGCCGGCCGACGTGTCGCCGAGCGCCAGATAGGCCAGCCCGAGGCCCATCCTGCTGAACGTGGGCGTCAGCCAGTAGGCCAGGACCGGTGCCTGCTCGCGCTCGGCCGCCTCGGTGAGGTCACTCGCCGCACCGAGGAGCCCTGCCGCTGAGTGCCGATCGCCGAGTAGCGCGAACCCGTGGGCGGCCTGGACCGCGTCGCCGACGCGTTGCAGGGCCGTCGCCCCGGGTGTGTGGTACGCGGCGAGGAAGTGTCGCACGATGCCGCGCGGGTTGCCCCGCTGCCGCTCCAGGTAGCCTCGGAAGTTCTCCACCTGCGCCGCGAGCGGGCCACTGTCAACGGCGTCGGCCTGCCTGGCGGCCTCGGTCAGCACCTGTATCGCCTCGCCATCGTTGCGGGCTTCGGCATGCAACCAGCCGACGAACTGCGTCCACTCCGCCACCAACTCGTGCAGCTGGCCGACGTACGGCCCGGCGGCCCGCTCGGCGAGTTGCTGCACAGCGGACTGCTGCGCCACCATGGCCGGCAGCGTCACCGGAGCCGGCAGAACGTCGTCAAGGCGGCGTTGCGCAGCCAGCACCTCGGCGAGCGACCGCACCGCAGCGGCGTCGAGGCGGGTCGGTTCGGCGAGCACGTACGCCAGGCGGTCATCGTCGTCGGGGGTGGTCACGGTCGGGGCATCGACCACCATCGCGGCCAGCTTCCCGCCGGCCTGCAGGGTGTCGTCAAGGTGTGCGGCGAGTTCCCGGGACGGTCGAGTACGACCCGTCTCGAGGTCGTGCACGTAGCTCTTCCCGACGTACGCAAGGCGAGCCAGATCGCGCAGTGACAGGCCACGGACACGTCGAAGTCGGGCAAGCTCAGCGGGGAACCGTGGGTCAACGATGGTGCGCGCGCTCGGCGGCATGGCGAAGCTCCCAGGTGGAGGACTGTGCGGCGATCCGCTGGCCCCCACACCCGCGAGCCGCCACAATCGACGGTACCCGGCTCCGACATGCAGCGGCAGCAAACGTCAGACGAGCCAGGCCCGTGTCGGCGACATGGCGGCTCGCGCAGACCTGTCGAATCCGGTCATCGGCGGAGGCACGACGCCGCGTCATCGTCATCGGCCCGAGACTCAACCGAGCTCGGAGGTCGACCCTGCTCTGCGATCGTCAGAGCATGGTCGCCCCGACGCGCGCGAGGACACGGCGGATCGTCGCCACGCTGGCCGCCGCGCTGCTCGTCCTGACCGGCCTGACCTCCTGCACGCCAGAGATCAAGGGCATCACCGGCCTGACCGTGGATGCTGACGGCCGGCCGCTCGCGGCACTGACCTGGTGCGCGGACAAGCCGCCGGACGTGATTGTCCTTGCCACCGAAGACGCGGTCTCGCCCACTCCGTCCGGCGCTCCGGCACCGTCCGCGAACTGGCCGAGTTGGCCGGGCCGGGACTATGACGTACCCGGGGACGTGACCTCGCCGGCCAGCGTCCAACTGCCGGGATTTCCGCCCGATCCCGCTCCTGATCGGCGCGCCACCTTCCGCATGTACGGCGTCGCCGGCAACAACAGCTTCACCACCCACTCGGTGACCTTCCGGCTGCCCGAACTCGCCGGCCTGCAACCAGGATCGGTCATGATCACCGCCATCGTGAACAACGACGAGGTACCGAAGTACGTTTCCCTCGACGAGTTCGCGCGCCTCGGCAGGGCCGAGTGCTGACCTCGCGCGGTTCTGCCATCCTGGCCGGGTGAAACCCAACCTGGAGAGGATCCCAGGAGAGCAAGACCGACTCGCCCAAGAGATCCTCGCCCACGCGCCGCGACGCATCGAGCAGAGTTTCGTACGTTCCCTCGACCCGGCCTCCGGACTTCCGCCCGACCTCTTGGTCACACAAGCACCTCGGGAGTACCGGCCTACGCTCAGGCAGACCGCTGCGCGTCGCCGCTGCGTAGGCGGTCCAACTCGGCGAGGTACATCTCCTGCATGCGGTCGTAGTGCCGGACCAGCAGCATGATCTCCTCGACGCGGTAGCCCTCGACGAGCCGCTCCGCCCGCTCGGCGAACCGCTCGTACGGTCGCGTCAACTCGGCGACCCTTTCCGGCCGCAGGGTGACGATCACTCGTCGCCGGTCCGCCGGATCCCGTTCGGCCGTCACGTAGCCGGCCTGCTGGAGCCGGCGGAGCATGCTGGTCACCGCCCCCGTGGTGAGGTTGGTGCGCTCGGCGACCTGTCCCGCGGTGGCGGATCCGACGTCCGCCAGGTAGTCCAGGCACTCCAGGTCGCTCACCGTGAGGCCCAGCCGTTCCGCGATGGCGTACCGGAACACCATGGACAGCCGCGAGGTTTCCCGCCCGGCACGCATGAGGTCGGCGATCGCGGACGTACGGGCCAGCTCGTGGGACATGTCGGCAATCATGCCTCCGGCACGGTGACCCGGTGCAGCCGAGGTAACAACCGGGTCAGCACCCAGTGGGGTGCGGCCGCGCCTCCGGTGAGGCGCCGCATCAGCTTGGCGGCGGTGTCGACGGCGTGGAAGGCGTAGGGCACCATCTCGTCCTGGTAGCCGGCGATCGCCTCCTCCACCGGCGTGCCGTTTCCCCGGGCCTCGACCAGCTTGTGGCCGAGCAGGGCGGCGTCGCGGAGCGCGGTGTTGCCGCCGTGAGCGCCGAACGGCGGCATGACGTGCACGGCGTCACCCATCATCGTCGCCCGGGGTACCGCCCACCGGTGCGGGCGTTGGCCGGTGGCGAAGACATTGAGCACCGTGGCGTCCAGTTCGGCCGTGTCGACAAGCCGTCGGATGAGCGGATGGAAGTCCGCGCTCATCACCGCAGCCTGTTTCCAGAGCGCCAGCAGGCTGCCGCGTACGTCGATGGGCACCTCCTCCTGGCGGAGCAGCAGTGCCCACATGACGTAGTCGTCGCCGGTGGGCGCGTAGCTGCCCGGGGCCAACCGGGCGAACGCCCGCCCCGGGCTCTCGCCGAACCGCATGGAGGTGAAGAAGAAGGCACGGCCCGGCCGGTCGGCGATGGCCAGGACCCCGCTGGTACGCAGTGCCTCCGGAATGACGCTCGCACCGTTGCGCCACAGGGGTGACCGGCCGTAGATGCCCACCATCGGGGTGCTCGCCGGGTCCGCATCCGGCATGATCTGCCGGCGCAGCGCCGAGCCGACGCCGTCGGCGCCCACGACGACTGTTGCCGGGGCGGCCCCGCCGTCGGCGAACCGCAGCCGCACCCCTGCCGGGCCGCCGCTGTCCACCGCGACTGCGGCCTTGCCGTAATGGATACGCCCGTCCAGTCCGGACTGCAGGATCGACCGCAGGGTCAGCCGGTCGACCTGGCGGGTCGCGTGTGGCTCGTCCTTGAAGTTGATGGTGAATGCGTCCCGCAGCCGGCTGTCGGTGAAGCGCAGGTGCCCGCCGGGCTCGTCACCGGTGGTCAGCGCCAGGCGGTACAGCGGGCGGGGCAGACTCTCGCGCAGGGCCTCCAGCCCGTACCTGTTGAGAATGATCCGGTAGCCCTGCCGTCTGACGAAGGGGCCCGGATCCCGCTCGTAGACATGCACGTCGACGCCGGCGCGCATCAGGTACTGGGCGAGGCAGAGGCCGGAGAGGCCGGCACCGGCGATTGCCACCGAGAAGTCGGTCGATGCGTTCATGTAGTTATCTTAATCGCTAAGATAATTTGGGCAAGACCACCCGCAAGCCACGGTCCACCGAGCCCGACCGACCACCTCGGACCGGTAGGCTCCCGAGATGCTGCTGCGCGACTTGGAGCCCGCTGACCTCGATGCGTACGTCCGGATGCGCGGCGATCCGGTGATGATGTCGGAACTCGGCGGACCGCAGCCGCGCGAGCGTATCGCCGGTGAGCTGACGCGGGACCTCGAGACGGTCCGCGAGGACAGCGCCTGGATCAAGATGATCGTTCCCGGTGACTGCCCGCAGGTGGCCGGAACCGTGACGCTGTACCCCCACGGAGGCATCTCCGAGATCGGTTGGATGGTCCTGCCGGAGTTCCAGGGCAGAGGCCTGGCGAGCCGAGCCGTACGCACGCTTCTCGACCTGGCCCGCGCGGACGGGCGTTGGGGGCTGATCCACGCGTTCCCCAGCACGACGAACGCAGCATCCAACGCCATCTGCCGCTCGGCCGGATTCTCCCTCGTCGGCCAGGAAGAGACGGCCTTCGCAGGGCGCATCTTCCAGACCAGCCACTGGGTGTTCGATCCCTCCACCCAGTCGCGGTGATCATTTGGCGTTGAAGTAGCTGGCCTCGGGGTGGTGGACGACGATGGCGTCGGTGGCCTGCTCCGGCATCAGCTGGAACTCCTCCGACAGTTGCACACCGATCCGCTCGGCACCGAGCAGCTCCACGATCTTCGCCCGGTCCTCCAGGTCCGGGCAGGCCGGGTAGCCGAACGCGTACCGGCAGCCCCGGTAGTCGGTGCGCAGCAGACCGGCCAGGTCCGCCGGGTCGTCGTCGGCGACGGTACGGCCGTCGGGCAGCCTCAGCTCGGCCCGGACCCGCTTGTGCCAGTACTCCGCGAGGGCCTCGGTGAGCTGCACCGACAGGCCGTGCACCTCCAGGTAGTCGCGGTACTCGTTGCGGGCGAACAGCTTCGCCGCGTACTCGCTCACCGGCTGGCCCACAGTGACCAGCTGCAACGCGACCACGTCCAGTTCCTCGCCGCGCGGGCGGAAGAAGTCGGCCAGGCACAGCCGCCGCTCCTGCCGCTGCCGGGGGAAGGTGAACCGGGCCCGTTCGGCGTGCCCGTTCTCGTCCAGGAGCACCAGGTCGTTGCCCTCGGAGTAGGCCGGGAAGTAGCCGTAGACCACGGCCGCCTCCAACACCTGGTCGGCGATGAGCCGGTCCAGCCAGTAACGCAGCCTCGGCCGGCCCTCGGTCTCCACAAGTTCCTCGTACGACGGGCCCTTGCCGCCGCGCGCGCCACGAAGCCCCCACTGGCCCATGAAGGTGGCCCGCTCGTCCAGCAGCGCCGCGTAGTCGGCCAGCGGCACCCCCTTGACCACCCGGGTGCCGTGGAACGGCGCGATCGGCACCGGCACGTCGGCCGCGACGTCGGAGCGTACCGAGGCGTCGTGCAACTCCGGCAGCGACTCGGCGACCACCGCGCGCTGCCGTTCCCGGCGGGCCCGCCGCGCCGCCAGGGCCGCCTCCCGCTCGGCGTCCACCACCGGGGCACCGCCGCGCTTGGCGGCCATCACCCGGTCCATCAGGGACAGCCCTTCGAAGGCGTCGCGGGCGTAGTGCACCTGGCCGGGGAACATCGACCGCAGGTCGTCCTCGACGTACGCCCGGGTCAGCGCCGCGCCGCCGAGCAGGACCGGCCAGCGCTCCGCGACCCCGCGCGACGCCATCTCGACCAGATTCTCCTTCATGATGACGGTGCTCTTGACCAGCAGGCCCGACATGCCGATGGCGTCGGCGCGGTGCTGCTCGGCGGCGTCGAGGATGGCGGAGATCGGCTGCTTGATGCCGATGTTCACCACCTCGTAGCCGTTGTTGGACAGGATGATGTCCACCAGGTTCTTGCCGATGTCGTGCACGTCGCCCTTGACGGTGGCCAGCACGATGCGACCCTTGCCGCCGTCGTCGGCCTTCTCCATGTGCGGTTCGAGGTACGCCACCGCGGTCTTCATCACCTCGGCGGACTGGAGCACGAACGGCAGCTGCATCTGCCCCGAGCCGAACAACTCACCGACGACCTTCATGCCGTCCAGCAGGATGTCGTTGATGATGAGCAGCGGGGCGGTACCGGCCGCCATCGCCGCGTCGAGGTCGGCCTCCAGACCGTTGCGCTCCCCGTCGATGATCCGCCGCTTGAGCCGCTCGTTGAGCGGCAGGGCCGCCAACTCCTCCGCCCGGGTGGCACGCGCCGAGGCCGCGTCAACACCTTCGTACAACTCGATGAACCGCTGCAACGGGTCGTAGCCGTCGCGGCGGCGGTCGTAGACCATGTCGAGAGCGACCTCGCGCTGCTCGTCGGGGATCTTCGACATCGGCAGGATCTTGCTGGCGTGCACGATCGCCGAGGTCAGCCCGGCCTGCACGCACTCGTGCAGGAAGACGGAGTTGAGCACCTGCCGGGCGGCGGCGTTGAGTCCGAAGGAGACGTTGGAGATGCCCAGGGTGAAGTTGATCCCCGGGTAGCGCCGGGCGATCTCACGGATCGCGTCGATGGTTTCCATGGCGTCGCGGCGGGTTTCCTCCTGACCTGTGGAGATCGGGAAGGTAAGCGCGTCGACCATGATGTCCGGCAGCCGCATCCCCCAGCGTCCGGTCAGGTCGTCGACGATCCGGGAGGCGATACGGACCTTGTCCGCGGCGGTGCGGGCCTGTCCCTCCTCGTCGATGCACATCACCACGACGGCCGCGCCGTGTTCCATGATCACTGGCATCACCCGGCCGAAGCGGGACTCCGGGCCGTCGCCGTCCTCGTAGTTGACCGAGTTGACCACGCAGCGCCCGCCGAGCATCTCCAGCCCGGCCTCGATCACCGCCGGCTCGGTGGAGTCCAGCATGATCGGCAGGGTGGAGGCGGTGGCGAACCGGCCGGCCAGCTCGCGCATGTCGGTGGTGCCGTCCCGGCCGACGTAGTCGATGCAGAGGTCCAGCAGGTGCGAGCCGTCGCGGGCCTGGCCACGGGCGATCTCCACGCAGGACTGCCAGTCGGCGGCGAGCATCGCCTCGCGGAACGCCTTGCTGCCGTTGGCGTTTGTCCGCTCCCCCACCATCAGCACGCTGGCGTCCTGCGCGAAGGGCACATGGTGGTAGATCGAGGAGACACCCGGGTCGGTACGCGGCTCGCGGGCCACCGGCCGCACGTCGCGCATCCGTTCGGCGAGCACCCGGATGTGCTCGGGGGTCGTGCCGCAGCAGCCGCCGACCAGCGCGACGCCGTAGTCGACGACGAACCGTTCCAGAGCGTCGGCCATCTCCTCGGGGCCGAGCGGGAAGTACGCGCCGTCGGGGGTGAGCACCGGCAGGCCGGCGTTGGGCATCACCGACACGGGAATGCGGGAGTGCTGCGAGAGGTAGCGCAGGTGCTCGCCCATCTCGGCCGGCCCGGTCGAGCAGTTGAGGCCGATCAGGTCCACGCCGAGCGGCTCGATGGCGGTCAGCGCCGCACCGATCTCGCTGCCCAGCAGCATCGTTCCGGTGGTCTCGACCGCCACGTGACAGATGATCGGCACCGGGCGGCCCGCCTCGGCCATCGCCCGCTTGGATCCGATCACCGCCGCCTTGACCTGGAGCAGGTCCTGGCAGGTCTCGATGATCAACGCGTCCGCGCCACCGGCGATCAGACCGCCGGCGTTCTGCTGGTACGCGTCGCGGAGGCTGGCGTAGGAGGCGTGGCCGAGGGTCGGCAGCTTCGTACCCGGGCCGATCGAACCGAGCACCCAGCGGGGCCGCTCCGGGGTCGAGTACGCGTCGGCGGCCTCCCGGGCCAGCCGCGCCCCCACCTCGGACAGCTCCCAGATCCGGTCGGGGATGTCGTACTCGGCGAGGTTCGGCAGGTTCGCACCGAAGGTGTTCGTCTCCACACAGTCCGCGCCCGCCGCCAGGTACGCCTCGTGCACCCCGCGTACGACGTCCGGCCGGGTGACGTTGAGGATCTCGTTGCACCCCTCCAGACCGTCGAAGTCGTCAAGGGTCAGGTCAGCAGCCTGCAACATCGTGCCCATCGCCCCGTCGGTGACGAGGATCCGGTCTGCCAGCGCGTCGAGCAACGAAGTCCGCACGACCTCAGGTTAGTGCGGCGAGGCGGGCCCGCGCCCCGGCGTACCGTCCGATCCCACATTGTGTCATCGGGATCACGTTGCCCGTTTTGGTGGTCAATGCCCCAGACCGTGCACCACCGTTCGGTGTCGGCGGCCCCCGACGGCGGTGCCGACGCTCGGCCGATCCGGCGCGGCCGACGGGCCGGGTCCGGGCACGGCACGTAGGCTGACTGACGTGAAGGACTACAGCGACACCACCACGCACCGTGGGCGGACGACCGGGCCCGCGCCCCGGACCGCCGGTGACGAGCAGGAGGTGACGGCGTGACCGAGTTCGACGGGCTGCCGGTGCTGCGGTCCCCGGTCGCCATCTGCGCCTTCGAGGGGTGGAACGACGCGGCGGACGCGTCCACCGCGGCGGTCGAGCACCTGGAACAGGTGTGGGAGGCCCGGCCGATCACCGAGCTGGACCCGGAGGACTTCTACGACTTCCAGGTCAGCCGGCCCACCATCGCCATGTCCGACGGCGCCACCCGCCGGGTGGAGTGGCCCACCACCCGGTTCACTGTCGCCAGCCCCGCCGGCACCGAGCGGGACGTGGTGCTGATCCGCGGCATCGAGCCGAGCATGCGGTGGCGCACCTTCTGCGAACAGGTGCTGGAGATCTGCCACAGCCTGGAGGTCGAGCGGGTGGTGCTGCTCGGTGCCCTGCTTGCCGACGTGCCGTACACCCGGCCGCTGCCGATCAGCGGCAGCGCCTCCGACGCCGACGCCGCGCGCCGCTACCAGCTCACCCCGACCCGCTACGACGGGCCGACAGGCATCGTCGGCGTCCTGCACGACGCGTGCACCCGCGCCGAGGTCGACGCCGTCTCGTTCTGGGTCCACGTGCCGCACTACGCGAACAACCCGCCCTGCCCGAAGGCCACTCTCGCCCTGCTGCACCGGGTCGAGGAGGTGCTCGACCTGCCGGTGCCGATGGCCGACCTGGCCGAGGAGGCCGCCGAGTGGGAGCAGCGGGTCCGCAGCGCCGCCGAGCAGGACGCCGAGCTGGGCGAGTACGTTCGCGAGCTGGAGGAACGCGTTGGCGACGCGGGCATCACCCCGTTGACCGGGGACGAGATCGCCCAGGAGTTCGAGAAGTACCTGCGCCGCCGGGGCGGATCCGCCGGCCCCACCGCCGGTTCCTGGTAACTCCTCCCCCAGTTCCGCTTCCGAGACCCCGGGCATGACCTGCCCGGGGTCTCGTCGTGCGGGTCGGGGTGGCGAAGCCCACTCCGCGTACGGCATCCTAGGAACCTAGCTGAAACGAGGAGGCGGGGGATGCAGATCAACCCGGGGGCGGCGGAGTTTCCGCACCGGCAGATCGCCGCGCAGCTCAAGAGCCAGATCCGGCGCGGCGACTGGGCACCGGGCGAGCGACTGCCGTCCATCCCGGCGATCGCCGAGATGTTCGGCGTGGCCAAGCAGACCGTGCAGCGCGCCGTCGACCAGCTGCGGGTCGAGGGCGTCCTGATCACCAAACCCGGTTCCGGTACGTACGTACGGGGCACCCGACGACGGCTCAACCGGCTCTCCCGAGGCCGCTACGGCGGTTTCCGCGGCTACCACACCGACCTGGCGGCCCGTTACCGCCAACAGCTCGTCTCCGTCGGCCGCTCCCCCGCGCCGCCCGAGGTGGCCGACGCGTTCGGCGTACCCGACGGCACCGAACTGCTCTGCCGCCGTCACCTCGTCCGCACCGAGGACTCACCGGTGGAGGTGGGCGCCTCCTGGTTCCTGCCCGCCGACACCGCCGGCACCACACTGGAGCGGGCCGAGGCGTTCGGCCGCCCGCTCTACCAGGAGGCCGAGGAAGCCACCGGCCGGCGGTACGCGACCGCCACCGACACGATCACCGCACGCCAGCCCAGCCGCGAGGAGTCGGAGACCTTGCAGATCCGACCGGACACGCCGGTGCTGCACCTGCTGCACGTGGCGTACGACCCGCAGCGCAAACCGATCGAGGTCGCCCAGGCCACCTGGCCCGGCCCGGTCACCACGCTGACCGAGGAGTACCAGATCCCCGCCCCGGCCGAGCACCCCGACCCGGACCCCGGCCTCGTCCTCGGCTGACCCTGCGATGCTCCGGCGACTCCGCCCGGGCCGGTCGGTTCCGGTTGGCGGGCCCTGCGTCCTCCGACACCGGTCGACGACCACGCATGGTCGTGTCCGCGACACTCGACGTTTCCGGCGGCGCCGGCCCGGCGAGGATGTGCGGGGGACAGCCGGTCCGAGGGAGCGACGCCATGGGTGGACGACAGTACGCAACGGTCGCGGTGGTCGCCGCGATCCTCGTGACGCCGCCGGCGGTGGCCCGGCCGGCTGCCGCCACAGCGGCGGGCACCGAGTGGTTGAGCACGGCGCTCGGAGGCCATGCCGGCGACGGGGCCAGCTTCGCTGCCGTGCCGAGCGCCGACGGCCGGTACGTCGCCTTCACCTCGACCGCCACGAACCTGGTCCCCGGTGACACCAACCACGCCGACGACGTGTTCGTCCGGGACCGGGCGACCGGGGCCATCGCCCGGGTCAGCCTCGCCACCGGGGGCGGGGCGGGTGACGGGGACAGTTACCTGCCGGCGATCAGCGCCGACGGCCGGTACGTCGCCTTCGCCTCCACCGCCACGAACCTGGTCCCCGGTGACGCCAACCACGCCGAGGACGTGTTCGTCCGGGACCGGGCGACCGGGGTGACCACCCGGGTCAGCCTCGCGGCGGACGGCACCGAGGCCGAAGCCGGCGCGGGCACCCCGGCGATCAGCGCCGACGGCCGGTACGTCGCCTTCGTCTCCACCGCGCCCCTGGTGTCGGACGACACCAACGCCACGTCCGACGTGTTCGTCCGGGACCGGGTCACCGGCACCACCGGCCGGATCAGCGTCTCCGCCACGGGCGGACCGGCCGGTGGCGGCGGCAACGACCCGGCGATCAGCGCCGACGGCCGGTACGTGGCGTTCACCTCCCCCGCGGCCGACCTGGTACCCGGCGACACCAACGGCCAGCAGGACGTGTTCGTCCGCGACCGCGCCACCGGCCGGACCGAGCGGGTCAGTGTGGCCCGGCACGGCGGGTCGGCGGACGATTACAGCATCTCCCCGGCGATCAGCGCGGACGGCCGGTACGTGGCGTTCGCCTCCGCCGCGACCAACCTGGTGCCCGGCGATACCAACCGGGTCACCGACGTGTTCGTCCGGGACCGGCTCACCGGCCGGACCGAGCGGGTCAGCGCGCGCCCGGGCAGCGCACCGGGCGGCGGGGCGAGCGACCGGCCGACGATCAGCGCGGACGGCCGGTTCGTCGGCTTCTACTCCGCCGCCACGAACCTGCTCCCCGGCGACACCAACCACGTCGAGGACGTGTTCGTCCGGGACCGGCTCACCGACCGGGTCGAGCGGCTCAGCGTGACGATCACGGGCGGCCAGACGGACGAGCCCTCCGGCGACCCGCGGCTCAGCGCCGACGGCCGGTACCTGGTGTTCACCTCGCTCGCCACGAACCTGGTACCCGGCGACGACAACGGCGACCTGGACGTCTACGGCCGGCCCCGCTGAGCGCCGGTGCCCTCGGCGCTGCCGACGAGCCGGCCGTGCGGGCCGCCGGCGCTCACCGGGCGCCGGAGCGTCACGCCGTCAGAGTCGGACGCCGAGCAGGGCGTCCACCGCCGTTGCGAACAGCGGCGGGGCGGCCGGGTCGTCGCCCCGCTCCGCCAGGGTGGCGCCGGCCCAGGCGTCGGTGAGGGCGAGGGCACCGGGAGTGTCGAGATCGTCGGCGAGACGCTCGCGCAGCCCCGCCAGAAAGGCCTCGCCGGACGGCCCGGCGGTCGCGGCGGCGGCCCGCCGCCACCGGCCCAGCCGCTGCTGCGCGGCGTCGAGCAGGTCGTCGGTCCAGGACCGGTCGGCGCGGTAGTGCCCGGAGAGCAGCGCCAGCCGCACCGCCATCGGATCCACCCGGTCGGCCCGCAGCCGGGAGACGAAGACCAGGTTGCCTCGGGACTTGGACATCTTCTCGCCGTCCAGCCCGATCATGCCGGCGTGCACGTAGTGACCGGCGAAGGGAGCCATGCCGGTCAGCCGCTCGGCGTGCGCGGCGGAACACTCGTGGTGCGGGAAGAGCAGGTCGTTGCCGCCGCCCTGCACGTCGATGGTGGAGCCGAGCAGACCGAGGGCGATCACCGCGCACTCGATGTGCCAGCCGGGACGGCCCGGGCCGAGGTCCCCGCCGGGCCAGCAGGGCTCGTCGTCCCGGGCGCCGCGCCACAGCAACGGGTCCAGCGGGTCGCGCTTGCCGGCGCGGTCCGGGTCACCGCCGCGCTCGGGGAAGATCTCCAGCATCTCCTCGCGGGAGAGGTTGGACTCGTAACCGAAGCTCGGCGCGGCCGAGATGTCGAAGTAGACGTCGCCGGTGCCGTCGTCGAGACGGTACGCGGCGCCGTCCTTGAGCAGCACCAACACCTTCTCGGCGATGTCCGGGATCGACTCCACCGCACCGACGTAGTGGGCCGGCGGGATGATCCGCAACGCCTCCATGTCCTCCCGGAACAGCGCCGTCTCCCGCATCGCCAGGACCTTCCAGTCCTCGCGGTCGCGTTCGGCCCGCTCCAGCAACGGGTCGTCGATGTCGGTGACGTTCTGTACGTACCGGACCTCGTGGCCGGCGTCCCGCCACATCCGCTGCACCAGGTCGAACGTGATCATGGTGGCGGCGTGACCGAGATGGGTGGCGTCGTACGGGGTGATGCCACAGACGTACATGGTCGCAGTGCCGTCCGGCTCGCTCGGCTGCACGCCGCCGCGCGCCGAGTCGAACAACCTCAACGGCTCGCTCCTGCCAGGCAGCCGCGGCACCTCGTGCCCCACCCAAGACTCCATGACCGTCAGCCTAACCAGCCGTTGGGCGACGTCACGCCGGCCCGCGAGTGATCAACGCGACAGGCTCAGATCGGCGGCCAGGGCACCGCCGGCCAGTCCTGGGAAGGCTGCGGAAAGCGACAGCTCCCGCACAGCCGGTCAACCCGGGCGGCCAACTCGCTGATCTCACCGAGGGTGAGGTGCTCGGCCAGTTCCTCGCCGAGCGGGCCGGCGATCTGACGGGTCAGGCGGCCGAGCATCTCGACCGCGTCGGCCGGCAGCGGCCGGCCGGCCCAACCCCAGAGCACCGTGCGGAGCTTCTCCTCCACGTGGAAACTCACCCCGTGGTCGACCCCGTGGATCCGGTCGTCCGGGCCGACCAGGACGTGGCCACCCTTGCGGTCCGCGTTGTTGATCACCGCGTCGAGCACCGCGAGTCGGGCCAGTCGCGGGTCGTCGGCGTGGGCCAGGGCGTACGCGGTGCCGTCGTCGTCGCGGGCCGCCGCGATCGGGAACCAGCGCGGCGGCACCGCGGCGGCCGGCACGAACCCGACAAGTGGCTCGGCGTCGGGCGGCTCGTCGATCCACAGTTGGCAGGAACCGGGCCCGAACGGCCCGTCCCGCAGCACCGTCGGCGGTACCAGGTCCCAACCGGTGGCCTCGGAGACCAGGTAGGCGGCCACCTCACGGCCCGCGAGGGTGCCGTCCGGGAAGTCCCACAGCGGCCGCTCCCCGCGCACCGGCTTGTACACACACCGCGCCGACATGTCGTCGAGGGTCAGCACACCTCGCAGGGTGGTGTTCGACGCGTCGACGAGTCGCCCCTCGACGGTCAGTTCACCGTCCCGCAACAGGCGCAGCGCCGCACCCCCGTCCTGCCGGGGTGCCACGCCGGACGAGGTCACCGGTGGTAGCCGTTGTTCCGGGGGCAGAGGTGGCCGGCCGGGTCGAGGGGCTGGCCGCACAGCGGGCAGGGCGGCCGGCCGGCGTTGACCACGCGCCGGGCCCGCTCGATGAACTCGCGGGTCGCCTCGGGGGTCAACCGGACCCGGAGCCGGTCGAGATCCTCGTCGGGCTCGACGTCGTCGGGCTCGTCCTCCTCCTCCGACTCGCCAAGCTCGATCTCGGTCTCCGCATCGCCGACCGCGATCGCCTCGATCACCACGGTCGCGGTGTCCGCGTCGAAGGCCAGTCCCAGCGTGCCGACCCGGAACTCCTCGTCGACAGGCGTCTCCAGCGGGTCGTTGTCACCGACCGGGACGGCAGCGGCCTCGGGCAGTTCCACACCGAACCGACGCTGGGCCTCGGTGAGCAGTTCCTCCAGCTTCTCGGCGAGCAGGGAGACCTGGACCTTCTCCAGCGCGACGCTGACCAGCCGGCCACCGCCGCGCGCCTGGAGGAAGAACGTGCGCTCCCCCGGCGGCCCGACGGTCCCGGCGACGAACCGCTCCGGCGGTTCGAAGGCGTGCACCTGGTGGGTCATACCCACGACCCTATCCGGCGGTCCCACGCAGCGCGCACCCCACCGACCCGAATGGCGACGCACCCAGGCACGGCGGGACGCCGGGTCGGGCGGCTCATCGGGACGCCCCCGCGCCACCGCCGACCGCGGCGTCCGAGTCCGTCGACCGGCTGGCCCGCCGTCGCCGTTTACCGGGTGGTGGCACCAGGCCGGCGAGGTCACCGCCCACGTCGTTGAGGCGTACCAGGAAGGGCCGCAGGGGGGTGTAGCGGATCGCGGTCACCGACGCCGGGTCCACCACGATCCGCTGAAAAAGATCCAGGTGTACGCCGAGCGCGTCGGCGACGATGGCCTTGATCACATCTCCGTGGCTGCACGCCAGCCAGACCGCCTCGGGGCCGTGCTGGGCGGTCAGCCGGGCGTCCCAGGCGCGTACCGCCGCGACCGCCCGGGTCGCCATCTGCGCCATCGCCTCCCCGTCGGGAAAGACCGCCGCGCTGGGGTGCTGCTGCACCACCGGCCAGAGCGGCTCCTTGGCCAGCTTCTTCAGTGGCTGACCCTCCCAACTGCCGTACCCGCACTCGATCAGACCGTCGTCCACCACCGGCGACGCCTGGGGCAGCGCCAGTTCCAGGGTTTGCCGGCAACGGATCAGCGGGCTGGTCACCACGGCCGTCAGTGGCACCGCCCGCAACCGTTCACCGACCGCGGTGGCCTGGGCGCGGCCGGTCTCGTCCAGCTCGACGGGCTGCCGACCGGCGAGGCCACCGTCGGCGTTCGCGGTGGTCCGTCCGTGCCGCAGGAGCAGAAGTGTCGCCACTCGCACCACCCTAGGCCCTCACCCCACACCCCTCAGGGCGGTGCCGAACTCCCCGACAGCAACCGGAACGTCCGTTCGGATCTTGTTGCAGTTCGGCCCTCTGGTGGGCGGTTCGGGACCAAGATTGCGGGGTGTCCGGTTCTGAAGAACCAATGGAGGGTGGTCGGGGGGAATCGTCGGCGGTCGGTCGGCGTTGTAGACGGTGGCTGACCAAGCAGCACCCACCCACCCTTGGTGGGTCGGCGGGCCCGGGAATGATCCGCCCCGCCGGGTCGTTGGACATGGTCCGGCGCGTGATGGAAGCGCCCGCCCGCCCCGCGCGCCACCCCCTCCGGGGCAGCACACCCCACCCCGACACCCCGCCCGGCCCGACCCCTGCGGCCGACGGTCCACCACGTCTTGTGGCACCCCACCGCGCACGGTCCCACCCGCCACCCCCTGTCCAGGCAGGCCCGGGACCTCCCCCACCGCGAAGGAGTCCTCATGAACACCACCCTGCGCAAGAGCATCCTCGGCATCGCCGGCCTCACCGCCGCCGCCGGACTCGCCGCCGGCCCCCTCAACCACACCGTCGGCGAGCCCACCCCGGCCACCCCCATCGCCGCCATCCAGGCCGACAAGCCCGACACCAGCAAGCTGCTGCCGCACGGCACCCCGAGCAACCAGTCCCACGTCGACCTCAACGACGAGCAGGTCGGCAATGTGAAGGCGATCATCGCGGCGACGAAGAAGGCTGGTATGGACGAGCGGGCCGCGGTGGTGTCGATCGCGACGGCGTTGCAGGAGTCGAAGTTGGAGAACCTGGGTCACCTGGGTGACCGCAACGACCA